>NZ_JAKFCB010000345.1:0-15591 GCF_036676885.1 Aeromicrobium sp. | reverse complement strand
CGCCGCGGGCGGCCTCCGGCTCCAGGCCGAGCGAGGCCTCGATGCCATCCTCGAGGCCGACCTCGTGGTGGTCCCGGCCTGCATCATGGAGGGCTACGAGCAGCCCCGTGAACTGGTTGAGCACCTGGCCGAGGCGCACGCCCGCGGGGCCCGGGTCGCCGGCATCTGCTCCGGGGCGTTCGTCCTCGCCGAGGCGGGGCTGCTCGACGGACGCGAGGCGACGACCCACTGGATGTACGCCGAGGAGCTGCGTCGACGCTTCCCGCAGGTCCGGGTCAGCGAGGACGCCCTGTACGTCGACGAGGGCTCGGTCCTCACCAGTGCCGGCACCGCCGCGGGCCTCGACCTGTGCTTGCACATCGTGCGCAACGACTTCGGCTCGGCGCGCGCGATGGAGGTGAGCCGGCGGATGGTGGTGGCGCCGCATCGGGAGGGCGGACAGAGCCAGTATGCGCCGGCGCGTCTGCCCGACGCCGACGGCGAGTCCGGGCTCGCCCGCGTTCTCGACTGGGCCTCGAGCCGCCTGGCGGAGTCGCTCACGGTCGACGACCTCGCCGCCCAGGCAGGGATGAGCACCCGGACACTGGGTCGCCGCTTCGCGGAGGAGACCGGAACGACGCCGGTGCGATGGCTCAACGACCAGCGGATCGATCGGGCGCGAGCGCTGCTGGAGACCACCGATTTCTCCATCGATCGTGTCGCGCGCGAAAGCGGCCTCGGCACCGAGAGCAACCTGCGCCAGCACTTCCGCGACCGGCTCGACACGACCCCGTCGGCGTACCGGCGGGCGTTCAGCCAACCGGTCGTGAAACCGGTCTGACCAGGCGACTTTGGTCAGCCACACCTACGTGGCCGGACGCGCGCCGGTGCCCTAGGCTCGGGGCACTGCTCAGGCGGCGATCTTGACCTTGGTCTTCTGCTTCTTCTTGACCTTGACGAGCTTGCGCTTCTTGACGGTGTAGCCGTCGGGAAGAGTGCCCTTCTTCATCATGAGGATGGGACACCGCTTGCAGGCAGGCTTGCTGCTGCAGCACTTCTTCTTCGGTGTCGGTGGCACAGGCCTAGAATACCAGTGTGAGGTGAGCCTCGCCTAAGGCGAGAGAATGGGAGATGTGACACATGGCGGCACCAGCATTCGTCGCGAAGCTCAACGAGCAGCTCGGCTACGAGTTCGGCGCGCACCAGCAGTACGTCGCCATCGCGGCCCACTACGACGCGCTCACCATGCCGCAGATGGCCGCGCTGTTCTACCGGCAGGCCCTCGAGGAGCGTGACCACGCGATGATGATGGTCCAGTACCTCCTCGACGCCGACGAGACGCCGGTCATCCCCGCGCTCGATGCCCCCAAGGTCGACTTCGCGGACGTCGTCGCGCCGGTCACCGCCGCGCTCGCCCAGGAGAAGCGCGTCACGGAGCAGATCAACGAGCTGACCCGCATCGCCCGTGAGAACCACGACTACGCCTCCGACCAGTTCATGCAGTGGTTCATCAAGGAGCAGGTCGAGGAGGTCGCCAAGATGAGCGACCTGCTGGCGGTCGTCACGCGCTCCAAGGACGACTACGAGCGCATCGAGGACTGGGTCGCCCGGGAGGAGCCCAATGTCGAGCGCGACCCGACTGCGCCGCCCATCGCCGGTGCGTAGAGCCGCCGTCGCCTGCCTTGTCGTCCTCACGGCGACGCTCTCGGCATGTGGCAAGGACGCCGACAGCGGCTCCTCGTCGGACGCCACGGCACTGACGATCACGGTCGTCGCCGACGAGGGTGCGGACCCCAAGACGTACGAGCTGGAGTGCGACCCGACCGGCGGCGACCACCCTCAGCCGGCGGAGGCCTGCAAGGCGCTGGACGCCGCCGGAGCCAAGGTCTTCGAGCCGGTCGCTAAGGACCAGGCGTGCACCGACATCTACGGCGGCCCGCAGACCGCGACGGTCACCGGTACGTACGAGGGTGACGACGTCGATGCGGAGTTCAATCGCACCAACGGCTGTGAGATCGACCGCTGGGAACGGCTCGGCACGACGTTCTTCGATGTCCCGCTGCAGTGACCGCCGGGACTTGCTGGGCTAGAACAGCCTGAGGCTCGGGTCGTCGATGCCGCGGAGCTCGTCGTAGTTGACGACGACGCACTCGATGCCGCGATCGGCCGCCAGCACGCGCGCCTGGGGCTTGATCTCCTGCGCCGCGAAGATGCCGCGGACGGGGCGCAGCGCGGGGTCACGATTCATCAGATCGAGGTATCGCGTCAGCTGCTCGACGCCGTCGATGTCGCCGCGGCGCTTGATCTCGACCGCGACCGAGCTGTTGGAGCCGTCCTTGCAGAGCAGGTCGACGGGGCCGATGGCGGTCATGTACTCCCGGCGTACGAGGCTCATGCCGGGGCCGAGCGCCGTCGTGTGCTCGGCGAGGAGCTCCTGCAGGTGCTTCTCGACGCCGTCCTTCTGCAGGCCGGGGTCGATGCCGAGCTCGTGTGCCGAGTCGTGCAGGACCTCCTCGATGCGGATGCGCAGGGTGTCGTCGGTCTTGCCCGCGGTGACGGTCCACTCGGTGACGCCGTCGTCGGCGAGGCCCTCGCGGAGCGTGCACGGAGGACTCATCCAGTTGAGCGGCTTGTAGGAGCCACCGTCGGAGTGGATCAGCACCGAGCCGTCGTTCTTGACCATGATGAGCCGCGTGGCGAGCGGCAGGTGGGCGGCGAGCCGGCCGGCGTAGTCGACCTGGCACCGTGCGATGACAATCCTCAAGCTACTGCCTCGTGAGCGTGCCGAGCTTGAACACGAGGGTCTCGCCCTCGATCGTGCCGGTGTCGGTGTTGCCGTCGTCGCCGACCAGGGACACCGTCGAGCCGTCCACGGTGTACTTGCCGACGCGGAAGTCCGTCACACCCTCGAAGTCCTCGACGTACGTGCCGTCGTCGTTGAAGTGCACGACCCACGAGGCATCGACGTCGTGCCAGTCGCCGACGAGCCCGGACGCGGCATCGTTTGTCGGTTCGGCTGTCGGCGTGGTCGGGCTGCCGGTCGTGCTCGTCTCGCTGGTCGCGGGCGTGTCGGCGGGATCGTCTCCCTTGCCACACGCGCCCAGCCCTAGCAGGGTAACGGCCACGATGGCTGTAACCATCGTCATACGTCGATTCATCGTTCTCCCATGGAGCCAGCGGCGCGGTCAGGTTAGTCTGACACGACCCGCTTATTACTCAGGAGTAGCCATGCAGGAAATCGTCGAGAAACTGGGCGCGAACGACAAGGCCGCCGGCATTGCCCGCGCATTGCTGCTGCCCTACCTCAACCACGCAGCCACGATGTACGAGAGCGGCTACGCGACCCACGACGACATCGATGCCGCGATGCGGTTCGGCTGCGGCTACCCGATCGGCCCGCTGGCGCTGATCGACGCGCTGGGCCCGCAGACCGTCGCGACCGGCCTCGAGAAGCTGTACGCCGAGACCGGCGACGAGCTTCACCAGCCCGTGAGCATCCTGACCAAGATGGCCGCCGACCAGATGACCTTCGCCCAGGCGGTCGGCGACGACGAGGTCGACTCGCCCCAGCTGCGCCACGAGATCGAGACGGTCGGTGTGGTGGGCACCGGCACGATGGCGTCCGGCATCGTCGAGGTGTTCGCCAAGGCCGGCTACGACGTCGTCTACGTGGGCCGCAGCGCCGACAAGCTCGAGGGTGTCCAGGCCCGCATCACCAAGAGCCTCGACAAGGCGATCGCACGTGGCAAGCTCGACGAGGACGGCAAGTCTGCCGTGCTCGCGAGGCTCAGCGGCTCGACCGAGCGCGAGGCCCTCGCCGGCGCCGACATCATCGTCGAGGCGATCGCCGAGGACCTCGACATCAAGCTCCAGCTGTTCCGCGACCTCGACCGCATCGCCAAGCCCGGCGCAATCCTGGCGACCACGACGTCCTCGCTGTCGATCACGTCGTGCGCGGCCGTGACGTCGCGGCCCCAGGACGTCATCGGCATGCACTTCTTCAACCCGGCGCCGGTCATGAAGCTCGTCGAGGTCGTGACCGCCGACGAGACGACGCCCGAGGTCGCCGAGACCGTACGAGCCCTGTGCCTGTCGACCGGCAAGCACCCCGTGTCCTGCGGCGACCGCGCCGGCTTCATCGTCAACGCGCTGCTGTTCCCGTACCTCAACGATGCGATCAAGCTGCACGAGGCCGATGGCGGCTCGCTCACCGAGATCGACGACGCCATGAAGTCGACCAAGCTGCCCATGGGGCCGTTCGAGCTGCTCGACGTCGTGGGCAACGACGTGTCGCTGGCGATCCAGGAATCCCTCGTCAGCACGTTCGGTCATGCGGGCTGGGTGCCGGCGCCGACTCTGCAGAAGCTGGTCGCTGACGGAAAGCTCGGTCGCAAGACCGGGGCGGGCTTCCACACGTACTGATCAGCCAAAAGTTACGCGAATCGGGCGAGAGTTCTTTTTCCTGCGACGCCGGTAACCGCGGGGTCACGATCTCGTTGCACTGTCCAGAGGGGTAACGCGGACAGGAGCATCGATGATCAGCATGTCGCCCGTGATCGTCGCTGCGCGCATGGTGCGAATCGCGGCCATCGTGTGCGCCGCGGGATTGCTGGTGGGATACATCGCGGTGTCGTCGTTCTCGAGCCGCTACGGTGCCTCGACGCCGATGATCCTCGACAGCACGAGCAACGAGACGGCCCTGTCGGCCGCGATCCTGAAGCAGGAGTCCGCCGGGCTCACCTGCACCGAGAAGCCCGCGCTGACCGACGTCGTGCTGTTCCAGCGGGAGGGCAAGGACGAGGTTGACGTGCTGACGTTCGACGAGGCGCTCGAGGCGTCCGGCGCCCGAGAAGGCTGGATCAGGCGCTACTGCGTCTAGGCGGGACCTCCTCCGTAGACTGGAGGCATGTCCCGCCGTCGCGTCGCCCACCGTGCGCACCCGCCGCTGCGGACCACGACGGAGCAGGTCGAGGACAAGTCCGACGGCTCCTGGTACGTCCGGCAGCTCCGCGGCTCAGGTGCCGCCAAGGACTACCGCTGCCCGGGTTGTGCCCAGCTGATCCGTCCGGCGACCCCGCACATCGTGGCGTGGCCGGTCCAGAAGGCCCTGCTGAGTGACGCAGCCATCGACGAGCGCCGGCACTGGCACACCGCCTGCTGGGCCAGGAAGCACTGAGGACCTACATGACCGAGAAGATCCGTGGCAACTCCGTGCTGCCCGCTCGCCGCGAACAGATCACCCTCGAGACCGCAGACGGTGTGAGCCTCGTGGGGGAGCTCGCGCTGCCCCCGGAGGGTGACCCCGTCGCGACGATGATCTGCCTGCACCCGCTGCCGACGCACGGCGGCATGATGGACAGCCACCTGTTCCGCAAGGCGTCCTACCGGCTGCCCGCCCTCGCCGGCATCGCGGTCCTGCGCTTCAACACCCGCGGCACCTCGAGCGTGCAGGGCACGAGCGGTGGAACGTTCGACAACGGCGTCGCCGAACGCTTCGACGTGGCCGCGGCGGTCGAGTACGCCGAGTTCGCCGACCTGCCGCACGTGTGGCTCGTCGGCTGGTCGTTCGGCACGGACCTCACCCTGATGTACGGCCTCGAGCCGATCGTCGAGGGCGCCGTGCTGCTGTCGCCGCCGCTTCGCCACGCGACCCCGGAGCACCTGCAGGCCTGGGCCGAGTCCGGCAAGCAGGTCACGGCGCTCATCCCCGAGCACGACGACTATCTGCAGCCTCCGGAGGCGCGGCAACGCTTCGCCGCGATCCCGCAGGCCGATGTCATCGCGGTGGATGGTGCCAAGCACCTGTGGGTCGGCGACTCCGAGCGCGTGCTCGACGAGATCACCCGCAAGCTGGCGCCGGGCGTCCCCGTGCCGTTGCCGGACACCTGGGACGGCCCGATGGAGCGCGCCGACTCCTCGGCCTACCGCGACCGCACGGTCGCGGCGTTCAAGGATGTGCCGCGCTAGCTGGTCTTCTCCTCGACCGCTTCGTCGGCGTCCCCGGCCTCAGCAGCCTTGTCCTCGACGGGCTCAGGAGCCTCAGGCTTGGCGTCCTCGGCCTTGGCCTCTTCGGGCTTGGCTTCCTTCGGCTTGTCCGCCTTGGGCTCGGCCTTGGTGTCCTGGGTGCTCGTGGGTGCGAACGTCGAGACGATGTCGCGCAGCTGACCCATCTGGGCCATGATGCCGTCGCGCTTGCGCTGCAGCTCCTCGACCTCGGCCCGGAGGACCCGGGTCTGACGCTCGGCGTCGGTCGTCGCGCTGACCCGGATGTGCTGGGCCTCGGCGCTCGCGCCTGACACCAGCTGGGTGGCCTCGGACTTGGCGTTGTCGAGCAGGCGGGCGGCCTCGGCGCTGGCGGCGTCGCGGGCCTTGGCGGCCTGCGCCATGATGTCGCGGGCCCGGTCGTCGGCAGCCTTGGCGCGAGCCTCGGCGTCCTTGACGAGCTTGGCGGTCTGCTCCGTCGCGGACGCGTGGTTCTCGGAGGCCTCGCGCGCCAGGCGCTCCTTCTCGACGGCGAGCACCCGGCGAGCCTCGGTGACCTCGCGGTCGGCCGCGGCACGGGCCTGCTCGACCTCGCGGGTCGCGCCGACGCGCATGTTCTGGGCATCCTGCTCGGCAGCAATCTTGAGCTGTGCGGCCTCGCGCTCGGCGTGGGCCCGCAGGTCCTCGGTGTGGGCGACCGCGTCGGCGTGCATCGCCTCGGCGTCCTCGAGGAGCTGCTTGCGCTTCTCCTCGAGCTCGACGACGGCGCGGCCGCGCATCTCCTCGGCCTCGTGGTTGGCGGCGGCGCGAACGATCGCGGCCTCCTCCTCGGCCTTCTTGACGAGCTCGTCGGCCTCGCGAATCGCGCGGTTGCGTACGTCCTCGGCCTCCTGCTCGGCCAGGCCGAGCAGCTGGGCGGCGTGGTTGCCGAGGCCGGTGTAGGTCGGCTTCTCGACGGCCTCGACGCGGTCCTTGAGCTTCTCGATCAGGTCGCGGAGGTTCTCGTTCTCCGCCTGGACGGACTTGAGGCTCTCGGCAGCCTTCTGGAACTCGGCCGACTGGGTGCGAACCCACGCGTCGACGGCGTCGCTGTCGTAGCCACCGCGGCGGGCGAGCGGGAAGGAAGCGTCGCCGGACTTCTCGGCGGCGTCGAAGATGGACAATCCGGTCTGGTCGGACATGCTGTTCCCATTCGTGGAAAAGAGGGGGTTGTCAGGTGTGGGGTCCACCATACCTGCCGTAAAGGAGCATCGACACGGCCGATCTCGCCCGCCCCCGCAGGGATGTCCGGAGTGTGGACAGCGGCGATCAGACGCCGCGGAACCGGTTGATCTTGTCGATGTGCAGGGCACGCTTTTCGGCGTTGCGTACGCCTAGTCCCTCCTCGGGTGACAGGCACAGCACGCCGACCTTGCCCTGGTGGAGGTTGTGGTGCACGTCCAGCGCGGCCTGGCCGGTCTCGGCGAGGGGATAGACCCGCGACACGGTCGGGTGGATCAGGCCCTTGTCGATCAGCTTGTTGGCCTCCCACGACTCGCGGTAGTTGGCGAAGTGCGAGCTGATGATCCGCTTGAGGTTCATCCAGAGGTAGCGGTTGTCGTACTGGTGCATGTAGCCCGACGTCGATGCGCAGGTCACGATCGTGCCGCCCTTGCGCGCGACGTAGACGCTGGCGCCGAACGTCTCACGGCCCGGGTGCTCGAACACGATGTCGGGGTCGTCGCCACCGGTGAGCTCACGGATCTTCTTGCCGAAGCGCTGCCACTCCTTGGGGTCCTGGGTGTTCTCGTCCTTCCAGAACTTGTAGTCCTCGGCGGAGCGGTCGATGACGAGCTCGGCGCCCATCTTCTTGACGATCTCGGCCTTCTCCGGCGAGGAGACGATGCACACCGGCGTCGCGCCGCCGTTGAGCGCGAACTGCGTGGCGTACGAGCCGAGGCCGCCGGAGGCGCCCCAGATCAGGACGGTGTCGCCCTGCTTCATGTTGGCGCCGTTGGTGGAGACGAGCTGCCGGTATGCCGTGGAGTTGACCAGGCCGGGACTCGCCGCCTCTTCCCACGTGAGGTGGTCGGGCTTGGGCATCAGCTGGTTGGCCTTGACGATCGCGAGCTGGGCGAGCCCGCCGAAGTTGGTCTCGAAGCCCCAGATGCGCTGCTCGGGGTCCATCATCGTGTCGTTGTGGCCGTCGGGTGCCTCGAGCTCGACCGACAGGCAGTGGGCGACGACCTCGCGGCCGGGCTTCCACTTGTTGACGCCGGGGCCCGTGCGCAGCACGACGCCGGCCAGGTCGGAGCCGACGACGTGATAGGGCAGGTCGTGGCGCTTGGTGTACTCGCTCAGGCGGCCGTAGCGCTCGAGGAAGCCGAACGTCGGGACCGGCTCGAAGATCGAGGTCCATACGGTGTTGTAGTTGATCGCGCTCGCCATGACGGCGACGAGCGCCTCGCCGGGGGCGAGCTCGGGGATCGGGACGTCGTCGAGGTGCAGGCTCTTGCGCGGATCCTTGTCGCGGCTCGAGAGGCCCTCGAACATGTCGACCTCGTCCTTGTGGACCGTGATCCCCTGGTACGACTCGGGGAGCGCGATGGCTCCGAATTCCTCCGGGGCGGTGTCGCCGGCAAGGATGGCGTCGAGAATGTTCTGCACGTCAGGGATCCTTCGGTCGGGGGCACGCGGGCGTTTCCGTGATGTTACTAAGCGTTAACTACAGGGGCCATGGCTGCGGCCTGTGATCCCGACCTCAGTGGGTCAGTGCGAAGCGGCCGGCTCGACGAGCTCGACCAGCACGCCTCCCGCATCCTTCGGGTGCACGAAGTTCACGCGCGAGTCCGAGGTCCCGCGCTTGGGGGCGTCGTAGAGGAGCCGGACGCCGCGCTCACGGAGGATCGCCGAGACGGCCTCGATGTCGGCGACGCGATAGGCGAGCTGCTGGATGCCCTGGCCGTTGCGCGCGAGGAACTTGGCGATCGTGGAGTCGTCGCTGAGCGGCGCGAGGAGCTGGATGCGCTGGTCGGAGTCGCCGACGGCGAGCATCGCCTCGCGTACGCCCTGCTCCTCGTTGACCTCCTCGTGCACCGAGTGCAGGCCGAACGTCGAGGCGTAGAACTCGAGGGCGTCGTCGAGATCCGGCACCGCGATGCCGACGTGGTCGATCGCGAGGAGGAGGTGGTCGGGGACGAGGGGGCTGTCGGGCATGGACACGAGGGTATGGCACCGGGATGGGACTGCGGCGTGATCCATCGCACAGAACCGGGCGCTGACGTTACCTCTGAGTAAAGTGGGAAGCAGTGTCTTTTCAAAGACGTGTCTTGCGAAGGAGCAACCCCCATGACCCAGTCCGTGATCGTCGCCGGTGCGCGAACCCCGATCGGCCGCCTCCTCGGTGGCCTCAAGTCTCTCTCGGGGTCGGACCTGGGTGGTCTGGCCATCAAGGGAGCCCTCGACAAGGCAGGTGTGACCGGCGACCAGGTCGACTACGTGATCATGGGGCAGGTTCTTGGTGCCGGTGCCGGCCAGGTGCCCGCCCGCCAGGCCGCGTTCAAGGGCGGCATCCCGCTGACGACGCCCTCGATCACGATCAACAAGGTGTGCCTGTCGGGCATCAACGCCATCGCGCTCGCGGACCAGCTGATCCGCGCCGGTGAGCACGAGATCATCGTCGCCGGTGGCCAGGAGTCGATGACGCAGGCGCCCCACATGCTGCTGGGTTCGCGCGAGGGCACCAAGTACGGCGACACCAAGCTGACCGACCACATGGCGTACGACGGCCTGTGGGACGCGCTCACTGACCAGGCGATGGGCGGGCTCACCGAGCAGATCAACGCCGACGGCGCCAAGCTGAGCCGCGAGGAGCAGGACGCGTTCAGCGCCCGTTCGCACCAGCTCGCCGCGACGGCGCAGAAGAACGGCGTCTTCGACGAGGAGATCGTCCCGGTCGAGATCCCGCAGCGCAAGGGCGACCCGATCGTGATCAGCGCCGACGAGGGCGTCCGCGGCGACACGACCACCGAGTCGCTCGGCAAGCTGCGCCCCGCCTTCAACAAGGAGGGCACCATCACGGCCGGCTCCGCCAGCCAGATCTCCGACGGTGCGGCCGCGGTCGTCGTCATGAGCAAGGCCAAGGCCGAGGAGCTCGGCCTGTCGTGGATCGCCGAGATCGGCGCCTCCGGCGTCGTCGCGGGCCCCGACTCGAGCCTGCAGATGCAGCCGGCCAACGCGATCGCCAACGCCGCCGCCAAGGAGGGCATCGAGGTCAGCGACATCGACCTGTTCGAGCTCAACGAGGCCTTCGCCGCTGTCGGCATCGAGAGCGCCCGTGCCCTCGGCATCTCAGAGGACAAGGTCAACGTCAACGGTGGAGCGATCGCGCTGGGCCACCCGATCGGTGCCAGTGGCGCGCGCATCGTGCTCCACCTCGCGCTCGAGCTGGGCCGCCGTGGTGGCGGCATCGGCGCGGCCGCCCTGTGCGGCGGCGGCGGTCAGGGTGACGCCCTGATCATCCGCGTCCCCCAGAAGTAGCCGTCAGACGGTGAGCCGAGGCAGCCGCGCCATTCCGGTCGCCGAGCTCGTGGAACGTGCGCGAGCCGGCGAGGCCCGGGCGGTGGCGCGGCTGATCTCGTTGGTCGAGGACCGCTCGCCGTTGCTGCGTGAGGTCAGCGCGGCGCTGACCCCGCACACCGGGTCGGCCCACATCGTGGGCATCACGGGGTCGCCGGGGGTCGGCAAGTCGACGTCGACCTCGGCCCTCGTCACCGCGCTGCGAGCCCAGGGCAAGCGGGTCGGCGTGCTCGCGGTCGACCCGACCTCGCCGTTCTCCGGCGGAGCCCTGCTCGGTGACCGCGTACGCATGCAGGACCACGCGACCGACCACGGTGTCTACATCCGGTCGATGGCGAGCCGGGGCCACCTCGGCGGCCTCTCCGCGTCGGCGCCGCAGGCCCTGCGGGTGCTGGATGCTGCGGGCTGCGACGTGGTGCTGGTCGAGACGGTCGGCGTGGGGCAGTCCGAGGTCGAGATCGCCGGGCTCGCCGACACGACGCTCGTGCTGCTCGCACCGGGCATGGGCGACGGAATCCAGGCCGCCAAGGCCGGCATCCTCGAGATCGGTGACATCTTCGTCGTCAACAAGGCCGACCGTGACGGCGCCCAGACGACGCGTCGCGAGCTGCGCTCGGTCATCTCGATGACCGCGCGGGACGACAGCGTGTGGAAGCCGCCGATCGTCCTGACCGTCGCGACCAGGGGAGAGGGTGTCGACGAGGTCGCGGAGCAGATCACCGCTCACCGCGCCTATCTCGGAGAGTCCGGCGAGCTCGAGCGCCGGCGGTTGGCCCGGCTGCGGCGAGAGATCGAGGCGCTGGCACTGACCGAGGTGCAGTCGAGGTTCGCGGGACTGTCGGGCGATGCCCGGCTCGACGCCCTCGCGGAGCAGGTCCTGGCCGGCGAGACCGACCCGTTCGCGGCCGCCGACACCCTTGTCGAGCACGTCTGACCGGAAATTTCCGCTGCACGGCCACTCCCGGCGCGCCTTCACGGGTTGTTTGGCGGTCTTCGACACAATGGCGATGTGCTGAAGAAGGTATTTGTCCTGCTGCTCGTCGGCTTTGCGATCTATTACCTGCTGTCGACCCCGGCCGACGCCGCCGACTTCGTGAGCAGTTCGTTCGGCGGCATCATGGACGCCTTCCAGCGGGTCGGTGTGTTCTTCAACGAGCTCGTCAACTAGGTCCCTGATGTTCCGGGCGCTGCTCGACCGATTGCCCGACCAGGAGATCGACAGCCATCTCCTCGCCGAAGAGGGTGAGGTCGTGATCGACCTCGTGCGCCACCACAACATCGTGTTCTGGAAGCCGATCGCCGAGGGCGTCGGCACTGCCGTGCTGTGGATCCTCGCTGTTGTCGGCCCGATCCAGCTCGGCTGGCTCCTCATCATCGGCGGCCTGGTCCTTGCGCTGCACGCGCTCTACATCGCGATGCGCGAGCGCCGCGACATCTTCGTCGTCACCAACATGCGGGTGTTCAGGGCGACCGGCGTGTTCTCGGTCCGCATCGCCACGATGCCGATCTCCCGCATCCTCGACATCACGGTCGAGAAGCCGTTGCTCGGTCGCCTGCTGGGCTACGGCCACTTCATCTTCGAGTCGGCGGCCCAGGCCCAGGGGCTCCGCCACATCCGTTACGTCGGCGATCCCGATGCCCGTGATCTCACCATCCAGCGAGTCGTGCAGCGCTCGGGTCTGCGCGGCCGCACGATCGAGCAACGCCTGTTGGAAGGGAGCTGACCGACCCCCAGAGCGTCCACCCGCCACGTCGTTCGCGCCGGTTCATACACTGGGCGCATGAACTTCTCGCGCCCCGGCGCCATCGACCTCTCCGCGCTGAAGCAGCCGCAGGCCCGCCCCGGGCAGCCCGCTGCCGGCGGCGGTGGATCGTACGTCGTCGACATCACCGAGCAGAACTTCCAGACCGCGGCCCTCGAGGCGTCGATGAGCCATGTCGTCGTCCTGAGCCTCTGGTCGCCGCGCTCGCCGCAGAGCGAGAGCTTCAACGCGATGCTGGGCGGCCTGGTCTCGCAGTACGGCGGCCAGATCGTGCTGGCGCAGGTCGACATCGACGCCAACCCGGCGATCGCGCAGGCGCTCCAGGCCCAGGCGGTCCCGCTCGTCGTGGGCCTGGTCAAGGGCCAGCCCGTCCCGCTGTTCCAGGGCACGGTCGAGGAGGCCGAGGCGCGCCGCTACTTCGACGAGCTCGTCAACGTCGCCGCCCAGAACGGCGTGACGGGCCGTGCACAGCCGACCGGTGACGCCGCCGAGGTCCCCGAGGAGGCGGAGGAGCCCGAAGACCCCCGGTTCGCGGCCGCGGACGCCGCGTTCGCCGCGAGTGACTTCGACACCGCCGTCGCGGAGTACGAGAAGCTCCAGGCGCAGTACCCCGCCGACACCGAGGTCTCCGAGCGTCTCGCCGGGGTCAGGCTGCTCGCCCGTACGCAGGGCGTCGACCTGCAGGCCGCTCGCTCGGCCGCCGCGGACGACCCCGACGACCTGGACGCGCAGATGCTGGTGGCCGACCTCGATGTCAGCGGCGGTCACGTCGACGACGCGTTCGACCGGCTGATCCAGCTCGTCAAGCGCACGTCCGGCGACGATCGCGAGCGCGTACGCCAGCGGCTGCTCGACCTGTTCACGGTCGTCGGCATCACCGACCCGCGCGTCGCAACGGCTCGCCGGGCCCTGGCGTCGGCGCTCTTCTGATCGATTCGGTGGCGTTCAGGCAGGTCTGCCTGTCTGAACGGCGCCTCGAACCCCGATAGGCTCACGGCGGCGTCAGTCGTAGATGCCCGGGAGCGAGAGTGGACATGCGGACGAGGCTGAGTTGGGCGCTTTCGGTGCTCGGCGTCCTCGTCGCGCTCCTCGGCACGGGGGTCATGGTCCTGCTGGGCCCCGACAGCCGGTTCTCGACCGGCCCGCACCCGATCGACACCGACGGGATCGCGATCGTCACGGCCCCCAAGGTCATCTCCTGGGCCGACGTCCAGGTCGACCTGCTCGCCGAGGTACCGGTCCGCAAGCCCGTCTTCGTCGGCCTGGGCAACAGCGTCGACGTCGCGAACTATGTCGGCAAGACACAGCGGCTCGAGGTCACCAGCTTCGAGACGCCGTGGAAGCCACGCACCCGTGAGCTGAAGGGCCAGGCCAACCTGCCGGGCGCACCGACCGCGCTCGACTGGTGGATCGACCAGTCCGCCGGCCTCGGCGGTGCCAGCATCAGCACGCAGCTGCCCGACGAGACCGTGTCGCTGGTGATCCTCTCGGTCGGCTCGACCAACCTGTCGGGTGTCGAGGTCTCGCTGGCGTACGGGATCAAGGGTGGCTTCTACAAAGGCCTGAGCCTGCTGCTGCTCGGCCTCGCCGCCGTGTGGTCCGGCTGGTGGCTCCGCCGCGACGCCGGGATGTGGCTGGCATACGAGGAAGGCCCGATCATCGAGGAAGAGGTCGTGTACGTGTACGTCGACGAGGACGGCGTCGAGCACGAGATGTCGGCCGAGGAGGCGCAGGAGTACGACGTCGTCGAGGAGTCGGTCGAGGTGGTCGGGCCGCCGCCCGACATCGTCGAGCCGGAACCCGTCGTCGAGCCGGAACCCGTCGTCGAGCCGGAACCCGTCGTCGAGCCGGTGACGCCACGGATCCCGGGCGTCATGACGGCGGCAGAGATCGTGGCAGCGCCCGACTCGGCGCCGGAGCCCGTACAGGAACCCGAGCCCGAGCCGGAGCCCGAGCCGGAGCCCGAGCCGGAGCCTGAGCCTGAGCCCGAGCCTGAGCCCGAGCCGGAACCTGAACCGGCCGGCGACGAGCGGGTCGTCTACGTCTTCGTCGACGAGGACGGCGTGGAGCACGAGGTGGGCGAGGACGAGCTCGGCGACTTCGAGATCGTCGACGACGAGGACGAGTCATGAGGCGACTCGTCCTTCTGGTCCTGGCCAGCGCGCTGGCGCTGTCGGCCTGCGCCGTCCCGCACAAGCGCGGCGACGTCGTGGTGGAGAAGACCGCGGCGCGTACGGCCGAGATCGCGGCGGTGTTCAGCCAGTACCGGAAGGTTCGCAACACCGCGATCGAGCTGCTCGACGCCAAGCCGCTGTCGATCGTCGAGAGCGGGCCCGTGCTGGCGATCGACTCCGGCTCGTTCGAGGTGTCGCAGCGGCTGGCCAAGACGCAGAAGCAGGACACCGCGTCGGTCGAGGTGACCGATGTGCAGACGCCGCGATTCGGGAAGTACCCGTTGTGGTTCTTCGCGGTCGTGCGCGACAAGTCGGCGGGCGTCAACCGCGTTCAGATCTTCGAGCGGGAGACCGCCGTCGATCCGTGGCTGCTCGTGGCGAGCCCCGAGACGCTTGCCGACACACCGATCCCGGAGATCCGTCGCGGGGGTTCCGCGGCCCTGACCGTCAAACCCGACGACGGTGTCGGGATGTCGATGTCGGCAACCGAGGCCGCGAAGGCGTACGCCCAGACCCTCGCCGATGCTGCATCGCCGGAAGCCGACCAGGTGGCTGACGACGCGTTCATCAAGCAGATGCGGACGACCGCGGAGAACAACTCCAAGCTCGAGGGCGTGACGTTCTCGCAGTCGTGGGGCCATGACCCGGTGAAGCACGTGCTGCGCACGTCCGACGGGGGAGCGCTGGCGTTCGTCACCCTCCGGCGACTCGACACGTACGAGGTCAAGCCCGGGCTCACGGTCAGCTGGCCGGAGGGCACTCCGCAGCAGGCGTTCCTGTCGTCAGGGATCTCCAGCGCGGGCAAGCTGCGCTACTACCACCAGGTGTTGATGCACATCCCCGGCGGCAGCGGAAAGCCCCGCGCGATCGGCCAATACGGCGGAGTTGTCAGCGCCGACTCGCAGTGAGGTGCGAAATGAGTCCGTTACCCGGTAGCATGGTCTTGTTGCACGACGTTGGATTCTACGGCTGATCAAGTTCCGCAAGGTAGCTTAGTTCTTCTCGCAGGTTGGATGTGTGTCGCGACAGTCGCTCGCGAAAGGCGTGAGCGGCACTCGCCAAAGAGGAGAAACAAACATGGCTACAGGAACCGTCAAGTGGTTCAACGCTGACAAGGGCTTTGGATTCATCGCCCC
>NZ_JAKFCB010000344.1:0-3751 GCF_036676885.1 Aeromicrobium sp. | reverse complement strand
GACCCGCATCGAGAAGGTCAAGCTGGCCGCCGAGGCGCGCAACGAAGGCACCGTCACCTCGGTGTCCGACGGCATCGTGCGCATCCACGGCCTGGCCGACGTGATGCAGGGCGAAATGATCGAACTGCCCGCTTCCGACAGTGGCGCCGCCACCTACGCGCTCGCGCTGAACCTGGAGCGCGACTCGGTCGGCGCCGTGGTGCTGGGCGACTACGAGCACCTGCGCGAAGGCGACGTGGCCAAGACCACCGGCCGCATCCTCGAAGTGCCGGTCGGTCCGGAGCTGCTCGGCCGCGTGGTCAACGCGCTGGGCGAGCCGATCGACGGCAAGGGCCCGATCGGTGCCTCGCAGACCGCGCCGGTCGAGCGCGTCGCCCCGGGCGTGATCTGGCGCAAGTCGGTCGACCAGCCGGTGCAGACCGGCTACAAGTCGGTCGACTCGATGATCCCGATCGGCCGCGGCCAGCGCGAGCTGGTCATCGGCGACCGCCAGACCGGCAAGACCGCGCTGGCGATCGACGCGGTGATCAACCAGAAGGGCACCGGCATCAAGTGCGTGTACGTCGCGATCGGCCAGAAGGCCTCGACCGTGGCGAACATCGTGCGCAAGCTCGAAGAGAACGGCGCGCTGGCGCACACGATCGTCGTCGCCGCCACGGCGTCGGAGTCGGCCGCGATGCAGTACATCAGCGCCTACGCCGGCTGCACGATGGGCGAGTACTTCATGGACCGCGGCGAAGACGCGCTGATCGTGTACGACGACCTGTCCAAGCAGGCCGTCGCGTACCGCCAGATCTCGCTGCTGCTCAAGCGCCCGCCGGGCCGCGAAGCCTACCCGGGCGACGTGTTCTACCTGCACTCCCGCCTGCTCGAGCGCGCCGCGCGCGTGTCCGAGGAGTACGTCGAGAAGTTCACCAACGGCGCCGTGACCGGCAAGACCGGCTCGCTGACCGCGCTGCCGATCATCGAGACCCAGGCGGGCGACGTGTCGGCGTTCGTGCCGACCAACGTGATCTCGATCACCGACGGCCAGATCTTCCTCGAGACCGACCTGTTCAACGCCGGCATCCGCCCGGCCGTGAACGCCGGCATCTCGGTGTCGCGCGTCGGCGGCGCGGCCCAGACCAAGATCATCAAGAAGCTCTCGGGCGGCATCCGCATCTCGCTGGCCCAGTACCGCGAGCTCGCCGCGTTCGCGCAGTTCGCCTCGGACCTCGACGAAGCCACCCGCAAGCAGCTCGAGCGCGGCCAGCGCGTCACCGAGCTGATGAAGCAGAAGCAGTACGCGCCGATGCCGATCGCGCTGCAGGCGCTGTCGATCTACGCGGTCAACGAGGGCTACCTCGACGACGTGCCGGTCAACAAGGTGCTGGCGTTCGAAGACGGCCTGCACGCGCACTTCGCCAACACCCAGGGCGAGCTGCTGGGCAAGATCAACGCCTCGGGCGCGTGGAACGACGAGATCGAGGCCACGTTCAAGGCCGGCATCGCCGAGTTCAAGAAGACCGGTACCTGGTAAGGCACAGGGTGGGCCCCGGCCCACCGTTGCAAGGCTGGATCGAACGGCGGGCCCGGGCCCGTCCTACCGAGAAGAGAAATGGCTGGCGGACGCGAAATCAAAACCAAGATCAAGAGCGTGCAGAACACCCGCAAGGTGACGCGCGCGCTCGAGATGGTCTCGGCCTCCAAGATCCGCAAGGCGCAGGACCGGATGAAGGTCTCGCGCCCGTACGCGCGCGTCATGAAGCAGGTCATCGGCCACCTGGCCCAGGCCAACGCCGACTACCAGCATCCGTACATGGTCGAGCGCAGCACCGTGAAGCGCGTCGGCTACGTGATCGTCTCGTCCGACCGCGGCCTGGCAGGCGGCCTCAACAACAATCTGTTCCGCAAGCTGCTCGGCGAGTTCCGCAAGTGGCAGGAGCAGGGCGTCGAGATCGACGTCGTCACCATCGGCCAGAAGGCCTCGGTGTACTTCCGCCGGCTCAAGGTCAACATGCGCGCGTCGGTCACGCACCTGGGCGACCAGCCGAAGCTCGAGCAGATCGTCGGCGTGGTCAAGGTGATGCTCGACGGCTACACCGCCGGCGAGCTCGACCGCGTGTTCGTCTGCTACAACGATTTCGTCAACACGATGACCCAGCGCGCGGCGTTCGACCAGCTGCTGCCGCTGCCGCCGTCGGAGACGCAGGTCGCCAAGCACGACTGGGACTACCTGTACGAGCCCGACGCACAGACCGTGCTCGACCACGTGCTGACCCGCTACATCGAGTCGCTGGTCTACCAGGCCGTGCTCGAGAACGTCGCCTCCGAGCACGCCGCGCGCATGGTCGCGATGAAGGCCGCCTCGGACAACGCGAGCAAGCTGATCGGCACGCTGCAGCTGGTCTACAACAAGGCCCGCCAGGCGGCGATCACCCAGGAAATCTCGGAAATCGTCGGCGGCGCCGCGGCGGTCTGAGCCAAACGCATACGCGCGGGCGCCATCCGGCGACCGCGACCCAGAATTAAAGTTACGAGGAAACAACCATGAGCCAGGGCAAGATCGTTCAGATCATCGGTGCCGTCGTCGACGTCGAGTTCCCGCGCGGTTCGGTGCCGAAGGTGTACGACGCGCTGAAGGTCGAGAACACCGAGATCACGCTGGAAGTGCAGCAGCAGCTCGGCGACGGCGTGGTCCGCACGATCGCCCTCGGCTCGACCGACGGCCTCAAGCGCAACCTGGTGGCCAACAACACCGGCAACGCGATCTCGGTGCCGGTCGGCGCCGGCACGCTGGGCCGCATCATGGACGTGCTCGGTCGCCCGATCGACGAGGCCGGCCCGGTCGACGCCTCGGCGCACTGGGAGATCCACCGCGCCGCGCCGTCGTACGAGGACCAGTCGTCCTCGACCGAACTGCTCGAGACCGGCATCAAGGTCATCGACCTGATGTGCCCGTTCGCCAAGGGCGGCAAGGTCGGCCTGTTCGGCGGCGCCGGCGTCGGCAAGACCGTCAACATGATGGAGCTGATCAACAACATCGCCAAGGCGCACTCGGGCCTGTCCGTGTTCGCCGGCGTGGGCGAGCGTACCCGCGAGGGCAACGACTTCTACCACGAGATGAAGGACTCCAACGTCCTCGACAAGGTCGCGATGGTGTACGGCCAGATGAACGAGCCGCCGGGCAACCGCCTGCGCGTCGCGCTGACCGGCCTGACGATGGCCGAGTACTTCCGCGACGAGAAGGACGCGTCGGGCAAGGGCAAGGACGTGCTGCTGTTCGTCGACAACATCTACCGCTACACGCTGGCCGGTACCGAAGTGTCGGCGCTGCTCGGCCGCATGCCGTCGGCGGTGGGCTACCAGCCCACGCTCGCCGAGGAGATGGGCGTGCTGCAGGAGCGCATCACCTCGACCAAGTCCGGCTCGATTACGTCGATCCAGGCCGTGTACGTGCCCGCGGACGACCTGACCGACCCGTCGCCGGCGACGACCTTCGCCCATCTCGACGCAACCGTCGTGCTGTCGCGAAACATCGCGTCGCTGGGCATCTACCCGGCCGTCGACCCGCTCGACTCGACCTCGCGCCAGCTCGACCCGAACGTGATCGGCAACGAGCACTACGACGTCGCGCGCAAGGTCCAGGCGACGCTGCAGAAGTACAAGGAGCTCAAGGACATCATCGCGATCCTGGGCATGGACGAGCTGTCGGAAGAGGACAAGCAGGCCGTGTCGCGCGCGCGCAAGATCGAGCGCTTCTTCTCGCAGC
>NZ_JAKFCB010000343.1:0-38037 GCF_036676885.1 Aeromicrobium sp. | reverse complement strand
GGCATCCTCGAGATCGCCCACGAGACACGGGCCGCCGCGAAGGCTCGTGGTCTCGAACGAAGTCCGCGGGCGCTGCTCGTCCCGATGGCGATCCGCACGGTCGCCCATGCGTACGACACCGGCGCCGCGCTGCACGCCCGTGGCATCGGCGACGACTAGCCCGAGACCTCACCGTGCTCGACGCAGCGCGCCGTCCAGCCACGCGGTACGACCTGGACGACCATGCGCCGGCGGCACTCGGCACAGAAGCGCGGCGGCTCCATCCGCAGGAGCTCCTCGCACCGCATGTGGTCGCGCGCGTCGACCGCCTCTCCGCAGTGGCCGCAGTAGGTCATGTCAGAGCGTCTTCTGGAGTTCCTTGATCGGCATGCCGAGCTCGACCAGCAGGTCGATGTCCTCGTTGGCATCGCGGCCCAACGTCGTCAGGTAGTTGCCGACGATGACGGCGTTGACGCCGCCGAGGAGCCCCTCGCGGGTGCCGAGGTCACCGAGGGTCAGCTCGCGGCCACCCGCATACCGCAGGATCGTGTGCGGCATCGCGAGCCGGAACGCGGCGATCGTGCGCAGGGCGTCCTGCGAGCTCATGAGCTCCTGGTCGCCGAACGGCGTGCCGGGACGAGGGTTGAGGAAGTTGAGCGGCACCTCGTGCGGCCGCAGCTCGGCGAGCTGGACCGCGAGCTCGGCGCGCTGCTCGAGGGTCTCCCCCATGCCGACGAGCCCACCGCAGCACAGCTCCATGCCGGCCTCGCGGACCATGACGCACGTGTCCCAGCGCTCCTCGTACGAGTGCGTCGAGACGACCTGGGGGAAGTACGACTTCGCGGCCTCGAGGTTGTGGTTGTAGCGGTGGACGCCCATCTCGGCGAACTCGTCGACCTGGGCCTGGGTCAGCATGCCGAGCGAGCAGGCGATGTTGATGTCGACCTCGGCCTGGATCGCCTTGATGCCCTCACGGACCTGGTCCATGAGGCGCTGGTCGGGCCCGCGCACGGCGGCCACGATGCAGAACTCGGACGCACCGGTCTTGGCGGTCTCCTTGGCGGCCTCGACGAGCTCCGGAATGTTGAGCCAGACGGCGCGGACCGGCGACTGGAACTGGCCGGACTGGCTGCAGAAGTGACAGTCCTCGGGACATCCGCCGGTCTTGAGGGACACGATCCCCTCGACCTCGACCTCGGGCCCGCACCACTTCATGCGCACCGCGTGCGCCAGCTCCAGCAGCTCCGGGATCTGCTCGTCGGGGAGTCGCAGCACCTCGACGAGGTGCTCCTCGGAAAGTCCGAGGCCTTGCTCGAGGACGTGGGCACGGGCCACCTGCAGTACGTCAGTCATGGAGAGGAATGTATCCTGAACACCGTTCAGGTCCAACCTCGGTCACCCGAGATCCTGATCACCAGCCATGGATGAGCTCATCGATTTCGACCGCGCCCACGTCTGGCACCCGTATGCCCCGATGCACTCCCCCGCGACGCCTCTGCTCGTCACCTCGGCCCAGGGCAATCGCCTGACCCTTGCCGACGGACGCGAGCCGATCGACGCGATGTCGTCGTGGTGGGCCGCGATCCACGGCTACCGGCACCCACGCCTCGACGCGGCACTGCACCGCCAGGCCGACACGATGTCCCACGTCATGTTCGGCGGCCTGACCCACGAGCCCGCGATCGAGCTCGCCCGCCGGCTGCTCGACCTGGCACCGGCGGGCCTCGACAAGGTCTTCTTCGCGGACTCCGGATCGGTCGCCGTCGAAGTCTCCCTCAAGATGGCGCTGCAGCTGCAGCGCGGCACGGGCCACCCCGGGCGTACGAAGTTCCTGACCCTGCGCGGCGGCTATCACGGCGACACGTTCGGGGCCATGAGCGTGTGCGACCCGGTCGGCGGCATGCACCAGATGTTCACCGACGTGCTGGCCGACCAGGTCTTCCTGCCCCGCCCGCCGGCCGGCCTCGACGCGGACACCGACGCGTGGATCGCCGAGGCCGAGGGAGTCGTCGCCGGGGTGGACGACACGATCGCCGCCGTCATCGTCGAGCCGGTCCTGCAAGGTGCGGGCGGGATGCGGGTCTACCCGCCGGCCGTCCTGCGCTGGCTGCGCGACCTCTGCGACGAACGCGGCTGGCTGCTGATCCTCGACGAGATCGCGACCGGGTTCGCCCGTACCGGTGAGATGTTCGGCGCCGACCACGCCGGCATCAGCCCCGACATCATGTGCGTCGGCAAGGCGCTCACCGGCGGCTACCTGACGCTGGCCGCTGTGCTGTGCACGCCGGACGTCGCGGCCGGCATCGACGCCTCGGAGTCGGGCGCCCTGATGCACGGGCCGACGTACATGGCCAACCCGCTCGCGTGTGCGGTCGCCGCGGCGTCCCTCGACGTGCTGACGGAGTCGGAGTGGCGGCGCGACATCGCGCACATCAACTCGGCCCTTGAGTCCGGACTGGCACCGGCTCGCGAGCTCGAGGGCGTCGCGGACGTCCGTACGCTCGGCGCGGTCGGTGTGATCCAGCTCGACCGCCCCGTCGACGTCGCGGCGGCCTCCGCGGCAGCTCTCGACCGCGGCGTCTGGATCCGCCCGTTCCGCGACCTGATCTACACCATGCCGCCCTACATCAGCACCGACGAGGACCTGGCCGTGATCACCAGCGCCCTCGTCGCTGCGGCCGGGAGCTCACGATGACCCTGCACGCGTGGCTCGACGAGCAGGCCCGACAGCGAGAGCGCGACGGGCTGGTCCGCTCGTTGACGACGCGCTCCGCGGATCACGACCTGATCGACCTGGCCGGCAACGACTACCTCGGCCTGTGCCGCGACGAGCGGGTCACCGGCGCGGCTGCTGAAGCCGCCCTGCGGTGGGGCGCAGGCGCGAGTGCATCGCGCCTGGTCACCGGCACCCTGCCGGTGCACACCGAGCTCGAGTCGGCGCTCGCCGACCGACTCGACCATGAAGCTGCGCTGGTGCATTCCACCGGCTATCACGCGAATCTCTCGGCGGTGACCGCTCTCTCGGACCGCGACACGCTCCTCGTCTCTGACGCCCACGTCCATGCCTCGCTCGTCGACGCCTGCCGGCTGTCACGTGGGGTGCTCGCGGTCGTCGCGCACAACGACCTCGGCGCGGTCGAGGCCCGGCTCGCAGAGCGTACGCAGGCCCGGGCCCTCGTGCTCGTGGAGTCGATCTACTCCGTGCTCGGCGACGCGGCACCCCTGACCGAGCTCGTCGAGCTGTGCGAGCGGTACGACGCGACGCTGGTCGTCGACGAGGCTCACGGCATCGGCGTTGCCGGTGACGGCGGCGGGCTCGTACGCGATCTGGGCCTCGCCGGCCGCCCCTCCGTGATCGTCACGATGACGCTGTCCAAGGCGCTCGGCAGCCAGGGCGGTGCCGTGCTCGGCAGCCAGGCCGTCGTCGACCACCTGGTCAACCGCTCACGACCGTTCATCTACGACACGGGGCTCGCGCCGGCCGCCGCGGCGGCCGCGCTCGAGGCGCTGCGGATCATGGACGCCGAGCCCGAACGGGTGGCACGGCTCCATCACGTCGCCGGCTCGCTCGCCGACGCCGCAGGCGTTGCGCGCGTGGCCGGAGCCGTCCTGTCGGTGAAGATGCCCGGCCCCGCCGAGGCACTCGCGGCGCAGGCCGAGTGTGCACGCGACGGCGTACGGGTCGGCTGCTTCCGGCCGCCGTCGACCCCCGACGGGATCAGCAGGCTGCGGCTCACGGCGTCGGCGGGCATCGGCGATGACGAGCTCGCCCTCTCCTGCAAGCTCATCGGGACGGTCGTGCCATGACCCACTACGTCGCCGTCACCGGCACCGACACCGGGGTCGGCAAGACCGTCACGACCGCGGCGCTCGCCGTCGCGTTGGATCGCGCCGGGTTCCGCGTCGCCGTGGTCAAGCCGGTGCAGACCGGAGTCGTTCCCGGGGAGCCCGGCGACATCGACGACGTCATACGGCTGACCGGCCTGCCGGTCGTCGAGGAGATCACGAGGCTGCTCAACCCGCTGGCACCGGAGAGCGCCGCCCGGCTCGAAGGTGTCTGGTTGCCGACGATGCACGACGTGGCAACGCGGATCCGCCGCATCGAGGCCGACATCGTCCTGATCGAGGGCGCCGGAGGCCTGCTCGTCCGGCTCGACGTCGAGGGCGGCACCCTGATCGACCTCGCCCGTGAGCTCAGGGCCGAGGTCGTCGTGGTCGCCCGCGAGGGCCTCGGGACGCTCAACCACACCGGCCTGACCGTCGACCGGCTGCGCGCCGAAGGGCTCACCCCCAGCCTCGTCCTCGGCTCGTGCGCTCCCGATCCGGGCCTGGCCGAGCGCAGCAACCGCGCCGACCTGCCGCGACTGACCGGCCTGTCGATCCACGGTCTCATCCCCGCCAACGCCGGCTCGCTCGACCGTACGGAGTTCTGCCGCCAGGCCCCGAGCTGGTTCACGGCCCTGCCGACCGGCGTCGTCGGCTCGCGGTAGCGTCCGGGGATGGACAACATCACCACGGCCGCGCTCGCCATCGCCGCGCTCGTCGCGGCCGCGGTGTTCGTCCGGTGGCGGCTGTTGACCCGGCGCCGCGTCCTCGGCTCGCCGGCGGACCGGGCGACGTACGAGACGCTGCACACCGCGTCGCAGGCCGCCCCCGCGTTGCGCCGCGGCCTCGATGCCGAGAGCGCCGCCCTCGCGCTGCCCCACGTACGTACGCTGCTGGGCCAGCCCACCGTGGCGATCACCGACCTGCACGACCGGCTCGCCGGCGATGCGCGTGACGAGGTCTCCGACGTCTCCGGGCTCACCGCCGACGCCCTGGCCAGCGGGACGACCCAGGCATCCGATCGCGCGATCGTGGCGCCACTGTCGGTCGAGGGCCGCGTGGTCGGCAGCATCGCCGTCGTGACCGAGGAGGCGTCCGCGGGCCTGGCACGCGCCACCACGGAGGTCGCCCGATGGATGTCGAGCCAGCTCGAGCTCGCCGAGCTGTCGGAGTCCCGCACCGCCCTGATGGAGGCCGAGCTGCGGGCCTTGCGGGCGCAGATCTCCCCGCACTTCATCTACAACTCCCTCGGCGCGATCGCCTCTTTCGTGCGTACGGACCCGGAGCGGGCCCGCGAGCTGCTGCTGGAGTTCGCCGACTTCACCCGCTACTCGTTCCGCGAGCACGGCGAGTTCACGACGCTCGCCGAGGAGCTCCGCTCGATCGAGCGCTACCTGGTCCTGGAGAAGGCCCGATTCGGTGACCGGCTGCGGGTCGTCACCCGGGTCGCGCCGGAGGTCCTCAGCGTGACGCTGCCGTTCCTCGCGATCCAGCCGCTGGTCGAGAACGCCGTACGCCACGGGCTCGAGGCCAAGGACGGCGACGGGACCGTCACGGTCGTGGCGCTCGACGAGGGCGTCGAGTGCGTCATCACGATCGAGGACGACGGCGTCGGGGTCGAGCCCGACACCGTCCGCGACGTGCTCTCCGGCCGGACCACCAGCGCCTCCGTGGGACTCGCGAACGTCGACGAACGGCTGCGCACGGTCTACGGCGACGAGTACGGCATCGTCGTCGAGACGGCGCCGGGGCACGGCACGAAGGTCACGGTCCGGCTGCCGAAGTTCCACCCGGGGACTGATGCGCCATGACGGTTCCCGGTGTTGTGGTGCCGCCGACATCTCGGCATGATCACGGCATGAGTGAGCGCCAGCGAACGAACCGTGCGGCGTTGCGTGCCCTCGTGGTGGACGACGAGCAGCCCGTGCTCGACGAGCTCGTGTGGATGCTCGGCCGTGACGACCGCATCGCGTCCGTACGAGCAGCGCGCTCGGGCGCCGAGGCCCTCCGCGTGCTCGACGAGGGTGCCATCGAGCTGGTGTTCCTCGACGTCGCGATGCCGGGCCTGAGCGGCCTGGAGATCGGCCGGTTGCTCGGCCGGTTCCGTACGCCGCCCCGCATCGTGTTCGTCACCGCGCACGACGCGCACGCCGTCGACGCGTTCGAGATGAACGCGGTCGACTACCTGCTCAAGCCGATCCGCGAGGAACGGCTCAGGGAGAGCGTGCGCCGGGCCTGCGCGGATGCCGACTCCGCGCCGGTGGCGGGTGACGACCAGATCGCGGTCGAGCTCGGTGGCGTCACCCGGTTCGTGTCGCGCGCCTCCGTGTCGTACGTCGAGGCTCAGGGCGACTACGTACGCCTGCATGTCGTCGACGGCACCAGCCACCTGATCCGCACCCCGCTCACGACGCTCGCCGACGACTGGCAGGAGGCCGGCTTCGCCCGGGTGCACCGCAGCCACGTCGTCAATCTCGCGCACCTGCGCGAGCTGCGCGTCCAGGCCGGTCGCTCCAGCGTGCTGGTGCCGGTCGGCGACGAGCTCGTCGAGATCCAGGTCGCCCGCCGTCACGCCCGCGCGCTGCGTGAGCTCATCGACGAGCGTGCGCTGTGACCGAGGAATACACCGGCCGGGTCCGCATCACCAGCCCGCTGACCACCGCACCGGCGCACGTACGGCGCAGTGTGCGGCAGGAGATCAACGAGTCGACCGGCATCGGCGAGGTCTACATGCGCTCGCTGATCCGCGCACAGCTGCGGGCGGCGCTGACGGTCGCAGCCACCCTCGCACTGTCGATCGGCGCCCTGCCGCTGCTGTTCCTCGCGTTCGACAGCTTCACCGAGATGCACGTGTTCGGCGTTCCCGTCCCGTGGCTGATCCTCGGTGTTCTGGTCTATCCCGGGTTGTTCGCGCTGGGCTGGGTCTACATCCGGCAGGTCGAGCGCGCCGAGCGTGACTTCACCGAGCTCGTCGAGCCGCACGGCCCGGACCAGTCATGAACTCGACGTACGGCATCGTCGCGGTGGCCCTCGTCGCCGTGGCGACGCTGGGGATCGGCGCGTTCGGCCTGCGGATGAGCCGGACGACGAGCGACTTCTACGTCGCCTCGCGCTCGGTCAGCCCGGTGTGGAACAGCTCGGCGATCGGCGGCGAGTACCTCTCCGCGGCGTCGTTCCTCGGCGTCGCGGGCCTCGTGCTGACCCACGGCGCCGACATGCTCTGGTATCCCATCGGCTGGACCACGGGCTACCTCCTGCTGCTGGTGTTCGTCGCGGCGCCCCTGCGGCGCTCCGGGGCGTACACGATCCCCGACTTCGCCCAGGTCCGGTTGCAGTCGATGGGCGTGCGTACGGTCGCCAGCGCGCTGGTCGTGGCGGTGGGCTGGCTCTACCTGATGCCGCAGTTCCAGGGCGCCGGGCTGACGTTGCGCACCGTCACGGGTGCTCCCAACTGGGTCGGCACCGTCGTGGTCGCGGTGATCGTGGTGGTCAACGTCGTCTCCGGAGGCATGCGCAGCATCACGTTCGTCCAAGCGTTCCAGTACTGGCTCAAGCTGACCGCGCTGCTGATCCCGGTGTTCTTCCTGCTGCACGCGTGGCGGGGCGACGGGCGGCCGTCCCCCGTCGCACCCGAGGAGTGGTTCCAGCCATTCAGCCAGGCAGACGGTCCCGGCCTCTACCTGACGTACTCCGTCATGATCGCGACGTTCCTCGGCACGATGGGCCTGCCGCACGTCGTCGTGCGGTTCTACACCAACCCCGACGGCCACGCCGCACGCCGCACGACCCTGATCGTGCTGGCCCTGCTCGGCACGTTCTACCTGCTCCCGACCATCTACGGCGTGCTGGGCCGGATCTACGCCCGTGACCTGCTGGACTCCGGCCGCGCCGACACCGTGGTGCTGGAGCTGCCGTCACGCGTCATCGGCGGCAGCACCGGCGAGCTGCTGGCGGCGCTACTCACGGCGGGCGCGTTCGCGGCGTTCCTCTCCACGTCCTCGGGCCTCACGATGTCGGTCGCCGGCGTCGTCGGCCAGGGGCTCGCCCGCGGCCGGATCTCGACGATCACGGCGCTGCGCGTCGCCGCGGCCGGCTGCGTCGTGGTGCCGCTGCTGCTCGCCCTGTCGGCGGAGCGGATCGCCGTCGCGAGCTCCGTGACGTTCGCGTTCGCCCTCGCCGCGTCGACGTTCTGCCCGCTCCTGGTGCTCGGCATCTGGTGGCGCGGGCTCACGGCTCGCGGCGCCATCTCGGGGCTGATCGGCGGCGGGCTCAGCGCCGGCGTCGCGGCGATCATCACGATCGGCGCTCGGCCGGACGGCTGGTTCGGCGTCCTGATGAGCCAGCCGGCCGCCTGGTCGGTGCCGATCGGCTTCGCGCTCATGGTCGGCGTGTCGCTCGCCACCAGGTCGGACGTGCCCGCGAACGTCTCGCGCACCATGGTTCGGCTGCACACCCCCGAGCGCCTGGACGTCGACCGCCGGTTCTGAGCCCACCGCTCGACCTGTCAGACCGACCGTTCGTCGTACGCGGCCGACCGCACAGCGCAGGCCGGTCGACCCCCAACGCATACGGCCTGTCGTGATCTGGCTCACAGCCTCCCAGGTACCTAGGTTCGGGACCGACGTCACACGCCTGTGCCGTCCCTGCCTTCACGAAAGAGGTGATCCACGGTGGCCGAGAAGATATCGACAGAGGCCCACGCGGCCTATCAACGCATCCACGCGACCGACGAGTTCGCAGAGCTCAAGCGTTCATACCTGCGCTTCGTCGTACCGCTGACCGTTGCGTTCATGGCGTGGTACCTGCTGTACGTCCTGATGTCGAACTACGCCGGCGGCTTCATGGGCCACGTCCTGTTCGGCAACATCAACGTCGCCCTCGTCTTCGGCCTCCTGCAGTTCGTGACGACGTTCGGCATCTCGATCTGGTACGCCCGATTCGCCGCCCGACGCATGGATCCCATCGCGGACAGCCTGCGTCACGAGTACGAGACGGAGATCGAACGATGAGCACAACCGCCACGGTCCTCCGCGCAGCCACCGACGGCAGCAACCAGGCCCTCACCGGCTCGCTGTTCATCATGATCGTGTTGATCACGGTCGCCATCACGGTCTGGGCCAGCCGCAACAACAAGACCGCAGCCGACTACTACGCCGGCGGACGCAGCTTCTCCGGTGCGCAGAACGGATTCGCGGTGGCCGGCGACTACATGTCCGCCGCGTCGTTCCTCGGCATCTCCGGCGCCATCGCGTTGTCGGGCTATGACGGCTTCCTCTACTCGATCGGCTTCCTGGTCGCCTGGCTCGTCGCGCTGCTGCTGGTCGCGGAGCTGCTCCGCAACTCGGGGCGCTTCACGATGGCCGACCAGCTGGCGTTCCGCATGCGGCAGCGCCCGGTGCGTACGGCAGCCGCGACGTCAACCGTCGTCGTGTCGATCTTCTACCTGCTCGCCCAGATGGTCGGTGCCGGCGCGCTCGTTGCGCTGCTGCTCGGCGCCGACAGCCAGACGGCCAAGAACCTCACGATCGCCGGTGTCGGCGCGCTGATGATCTTCTACGTCACGGTCGGCGGCATGAAGGGCACGACCTGGGTGCAGATCGTCAAGGCGGTCCTGCTGATGGGCGGCACGATCCTCATCACTGCGCTCGTGCTGGCGAAGTTCAACTTCAACATCAGCGACATGCTGGGCACGGCCGCCGAGGAGAGCGGCGCCGGCAAGGCATTCCTCGAGCCGGGCCTCAAGTACGGCGTCTCGACCGAGGCCAAGATCGACTTCATCTCGCTCGGCCTGGCCCTGGTGCTCGGCACCGCGGGACTGCCGCACATCCTGATCCGCTTCTACACCGTCCCGACGGCCCGGCAGGCTCGCAAGTCGGTGCTCTGGGCGATCGGTCTCATCGGGTCGTTCTACCTGATGACGCTCGTGCTGGGCTTCGGTGCAGCCGCGCTGGTCAAGGGCGACAAGAAGCAGGAGATCGCCGACTCCGGTGGCAACCTGGCCTCACCGCTCCTCGCTGAGGCTGTCGGCGGCGGCGCGGGCTCGACCGGTGGTGCGGTGCTGCTGGCACTGATCTCGGCCGTCGCGTTCGCCACGATCCTTGCGGTGGTGGCGGGTCTGACCCTGACCTCGGCGTCGTCGGTCGCGCACGACCTCTACGCCAACGTCTGGAAGGGCGGCAAGGTCACCGAGAAGCAGGAGGTCAAGGTCGCCCGTCTCGCGGCACTCGTGATCGGTGCCGTGGCCATCGGGTTGTCGATCCCGGCCCAGAAGCTCAACATCGCCTTCCTGGTGGCGTTGGCCTTCGCGGTCGCCGCCTCGGCGAACCTGCCGGCGCTGCTCTTCAACCTGTTCTGGCGGCGGTTCAACACCCGCGGAGCGGTCTGGAGCATCTACGGCGGCCTGATCTCGTGCGTCGGGCTGGTGATCTTCTCGCCGGTCGTCTCCGGCTCGGAGACCGCCATGATCACCGGCAGCGACTTCAGCTGGTTCCCGCTGGCCAACCCAGGCATCATCTCGATCCCGCTCGGCTTCTTCTTCGGCTGGTTGGGCACGGTCACCGCCCGGGACGCCGACGCCGAAGCGCGTTACGTGGAGCTGGACGTCCGGTCCATGACCGGAGCAGGCTCCGAGAAGTAGGAGCGTTCGCTCGCTGCGCTCGCTCGGCCCATGGTCGGGCGAGCGCGGCGGCAACCTCCGCGCAACCCGCTGCACGACATCTTGTGTGCTGCGCCACAATCAAATGAAGTACCCCGGACGAGGAGCAACCCGTGACCGAGCAGAACATCAGCAACCTGTCCCACGAAGATCGCGTGTTCGAGCCGCCGGCGGACCTGGCGGCCAACGCCAACGTCAAGGCCGAGGTCTATGAGCAGGCCGCCGCCGACCGGATGAAGTTCTGGGGCGAGCAGGCCGAGCGCCTGGACTGGGGCAAGCCGTTCACCGAGGTGCTCGACTGGTCCAACCCGCCGTTCGCCAAGTGGTTCGTCGGCGGCACCCTCAACGCGTCCTACAACTGCGTCGACCGGCACGTCGAGGCCGGCAACGGCGACAAGGTCGCCCTCCACTTCGTCGGTGAGCCTGCCGACGACACCCGCGACATCACGTACGCCGAGCTCAAGGACCTGGTGTCCCAGGCCGCCAACGCGCTGATCGACCTCGGTGTCAAGACCGGCGACCGGGTCGCGATCTACCTGCCGATGATCCCCGAGGCCGTCGTCGCGATGCTGGCCTGCGCGCGCCTCGGCGCCCCGCACACGGTGGTGTTCGGCGGGTTCTCCGCCGACGCGCTGTCGTCGCGCATCCTCGACTGCCAGGCCAAGGTCGTCATCACCGCCGACGGCGGCTACCGCCGTGGTGCACCGTCGGCGCTCAAGCCCGCCGTCGACGAGGCCCTCCAGAAGTGCCCCGACGTCACCGGCGTGCTGGTCGTACGCCGCACGGGCCAGGACGTCGAGTGGACCGAGGGCCGCGACGTCTGGTGGCACGACGTCGTCGACTCCGCGTCCAAGGACCACACCCCGGAGATGTTCGACGCCGAGCACCCGCTCTACGTCATGTACACGTCCGGCACGACCGGCAGCCCCAAGGGCATCCTCCACACGACCGGCGGCTACCTCGTGCAGTCGACCTACACGTTCTGGGGCGTGTTCGACTACAAGCCCGAGGACGTCTACTGGTGCACCGCCGACGTCGGCTGGGTCACCGGGCACTCCTACATCGTCTACGGGCCGCTGGCCAACGGCGCGACCCAGGTGCTCTACGAAGGCACGCCCGACACCCCGCACAAGGGCCGCTGGTGGGAGATCATCGAGAAGTACAAGGTGTCGCTGTTCTACACCGCACCCACCGCGATCCGTACGTTCATGAAGTGGGGCGAGCAGATCCCCGCCGAGCACGACCTGTCGTCGCTGCGGATCCTCGGCTCGGTCGGTGAGTCGATCAACCCCGAGGCGTACGTCTGGTACCGCGACAACATCGGCGGCGGCCGCACCCCCATCGTCGACACCTGGTGGCAGACCGAGACCGGCGCGCACATGATCAGCCCGCTTCCCGGTGTCACCAAGGGCAAGCCGGGCTCGGCGATGACCGCGATCCCCGGCATCGCCGCCGAGGTCGTCGACGACGCCGGCAAGCCGGTCGAGCACGGCGAGGGCGGTTACCTCGTGATCACCGAGCCGTGGCCCTCGATGCTGCGCACGATCTGGGGCGACGACGACCGCTACAAGGAGACCTACTGGTCGCGCTGGCCGGGCTTCTACTTCGCCGGCGACGGCGCCCGCAAGGACGAGGACGGCGCGATCTGGCTGCTCGGCCGCGTCGACGACGTCATGAACGTCTCGGGCCACCGCCTGTCGACCACGGAGATCGAGTCCGCCCTCGTGTCGCACCCCAAGGTCGCCGAGTCCGCCGTCGTCGGCGCGACCGACGAGACCACGGGCCAGGCCGTCGTGGCGTTCGTCATCCTGCGCGAGTCCGCCGGCGACGGCGGCGAGGAGATCGTCGCCGAGCTGCGCAACCACGTTGCCAAGGAGATCGGTGCGATCGCCAAGCCCCGACAGATCATGATCGTCCCCGAGCTGCCCAAGACGCGGTCCGGCAAGATCATGCGCCGACTGTTGCGCGACGTCGCCGAGAACCGCGCTGTCGGCGACGCCACGACCCTCGCCGACGCCGGCATCATGGACAAGATCACCGCCGGCATGAAGACCGCCAAGGACGAGGACTGACGTTCACGAGGTGCGATCTTCGCCACAATGACAGGCGTGGGTCGCCCTCTGTTCAGTTTGCTCTCATGTTTCTGGGGAACCGTCATGGTCATGCATTCCACGACGATGTCCCGGAACGACGAGCAGCTGGTCGACCAGCCGACCCGGCCGGCCCGGCGCATGAGCGCCGATCTGACCATCGGGCTGACCCTCCTCGGGGTCGTCATCGTCGGCAAGCTGTTGTGGGCCCTGTCGGACGGCAGCATGCTCGCCGCGCTGGGCGCACGCTGACCTGCGCAATCCCGTGAGTCACTTGTAGGCTCGCGGGTATGAACAGAGCTGACGATCCGACCATCGGTCGGCTGGTGGCCGACGCCAGCCGCGACATCTCGGCCTTGGTGCAGTCGGAGATCAAGCTCGCCAAGAGCGAGCTCAAGTTCAGCGTCAAGGCCGGTGGCATCGGCGCAGGACTGCTCGCGGTCGCGGCCTTCTTCGGCCTGCTGATCATCATCCTGCTGTCGATCTCTGGCGCGTACTTCCTGACCATGACGGGTCTCGACCCCGCGTGGGCGTTCCTCATCGTCGCCGGCGTCTACGTCGTGCTGACGATCCTGGCGATCGTCCTGGGCATCGTCCTGCTCAAGAAGATCCGCGCTCCCGAGCGCACCATCGCGACGGCCAAGGAGATCCCGGCCGCGCTCCGGGGGCACAGCAGCTGACGCTGCCCGGGCCCCCAGGATCAGCGGGCGGCGCGACGCGTCACGGTTCGGCCGACGAACCCGGCAACGACCGCGATCCCGCCGCCGACCGCCAGGATCACCAGCCAGGCGTCGAGCGACTCCGCCGCACGGTCGACGAGAAGCTTCTGCACCGTCCTGGCGAACTCCGACGGCGCTTCGGTGTGGTCGAGGATCTCCTGCGACACGGGACCGCTGGAGAGCCAGAGCACACCCGCGACGGCGAGCGTGCCGGCGCCGAACCACATCACGGCCGCGGACGTACGCCTCGCGAACCCGATGCACGTGGCCGCGGCGACCACCGCGACGATCCCGGCGATCCTGCCGAGGCGCGTCGACTGCTCGACCTGGTCGACCACCTCGCGGTCGCCGGCGCTGGTGACGACCGGGACGACGAGGTTGTCCGGGACCGTGATGGCGACCGGCAGGTCACCGGTGACCTGCTTCGCGACGAACGTCCCCATGGGGCCGATGTCGATGCCGAGGACCTTGGGCATCGGGTCGGCGAACGCCTCGCGGTGGGAGCTGCGCTGCGTCTCCTCCCACGCCTCGACGAACCCCGCCTCGTTGCTGCTGCTGGCGGCTGCCTGGCTCAGCACCGACGCCACAGGCCCCTTGATCGCCGCCGGGATGACGCCGCGGGCAGCCAGCTCGTCGCTCAGGTATGCCGAGAACGCCCGCTGCAGCTCGGCGTCCTTGGCCAGCGTGCTGCTGAACCGCACATAGCCGTCCTCGTTGGCGATGTGGGTCGACAGCCACAGCAGTGGGACCGCCGCCAAGAGGGCGAGCAGCGCCACGACGCCGCTGACGAATGAGAGCACGGTACGCATCAGGCGCATCCTCCGGTTGAGACCGTGGACGTCGCGGCGATGCCCGCACGCGCGTCGTCGGCCACTTGTGAAGCGGTCAGGGCGTAGCCGGTCGACTTGTCCGTGATCGAGGCCGCGAAGATCACGCCGAGGACGTCGCCGTCCTCAGAGACGAGCGGGCCGCCGGAGTTGCCGGAGCGTACGAGCCCGCGCACCGAGTACGTCTCGCGGATGACCTCGCCGCTGTCGTAGATGTCAGGGCTGCGCAGCCGCATCTCACTGCGGATGCGGGCGGCGCGGGCGTCGAAGGGGCCGTTCTCCGGGAAGCCCAGGATCGCCGCGGCCTGGCCCGGCCGGCCGGTCCGGTCGAAGTCGAGCGTCGGCAGGTCCACTCCGTCGGTCGCCAGCACCGCGACGTCGAGCTTGCGATCGAACAGCACGACCCGCGCGGGCCTGCGCTGGCCGTCGATCACGATCGACGGGTTCTCGACACCCGCGACGACGTGCGCATTGGTCATGACGCGGCCCTCGGAGTAGGCGAAGCCCGACCCCTCGATGCCGCGCTGACAGCTGGCCTGGCCGAGGATCTTCACGACGCTGGCGGACGCCTGGCGCACACCCGGACTCGCCAGGGTCGCGGTGTCGGGCGGCCCGATCGGCTTGATGTTCTCGCTCTCGAACGGGTCGATGTAGCGCGGGAACAGGTTGGCGTCGAGCACCTCGTTGAACGACCGCAGGACCGACGTCGCGCGCGTCGGCATGACCGTGTCGACCCGGTCGAGGATCGCCGAGTCCCGCGAGGCGGTCGACAGGTAGGGGATGTTGGTGCCGCTGACCGAGTAGCCCAACGCCCAGCCGGCGCACAGCACCGCGACCATGCTGAGCACGCTGCCGCCGACCGCGTCGACCCACCGCAGCGGCTTCCACTTGAGCCCGTTGCGCAGGCCCGTGCCGACGTACGTGCCGACGCCCTGCCCGACCGCCGCTGCGCCGACGACGAGCCCGAGCGCCAGCAGGGACGAGCTCAGGGTCGCGGTGTTGCCGGACAGGAACTTCGGCACGATCGCGAGCGCCAGCAGGCCGCCGACCAGCAGGCCGATCGTCGCGATCAGGTTGACGACGAAGCCCTGGACATAGCCGGAGACGGCATACGCCACCAGGACCAGGACGAGGATGACATCGAGGGAGTTCATGAGCGCCTGGCCTAGAAGTCCGGGAGAGGTCGGGTGACGCTGTCGTCCCAGGGCTGCTCCCAGCCCAGACGCTCGAAGAGCCGCGAGACGACGCCCGCGGTGAAGCCCCACAGGGGTACGCCCGAGCCGATCTCGAACGCGGGCCCACGCCAGCCGGACGGGTGCTCGACGCTGAACCGGTTGGCCGGGTCGAGCAGGCGGCGGATGGGTTGGTGGATGATCGCGCCGACCTCTTCCGCGCTGACCGGCATGAGCGGCTTGGGCTCTCGCCAGTAGCCCAGCACGGGTGTCACCGCGAAGTTGCTGGGCGGCAGCCACAACGTCGGGAGCGTGCCGAAGATGTCGACCGTATCGGGGTCGAGACCGACCTCCTCGTGCGTCTCGCGCAGCGCGGTGGCGACGGCGTCGGCGTCCTCGGGGTCCGAGGCGCCGCCCGGGAACGAGATCTGCCCGGCGTGGTTGCGCATCGTCGCCGCACGCTCGGTGAGCAGCAGCTCGGGGCCGTTGTCGCCGTCGGCGAACAGCATCAGCACCGCTGCGGGACGCGCGTCAGCTGGTGCGTGGGGGAACCGCGGCGCCAGCTGCTCGGCGTCGACCGATCCGGCGAGCTCGGCCAGCGGGCGCAGCCACTCGGGAAGGTGCTCCCAGCTCATGGCGCCACCCCCAGATGCTTCTCGATCGCGGCCGTCAGGTCGGCATACGAACGGAACGCGACGCGCTCCGTGGCGACCATTGTTCCTTGTGCATCCACGAACACCGTCTGGGGCAGACCGATGACCTTGAGCGGAGCCTTGGTGTCGGAGTCCGGGTCGGCCAGCAGCGGGAACGTCACACCGGACTTCTCGGCGAGCTCGAGCGCCGCGTCGGGAGCCGAGTCGGCGAAGTCGACCCCGATGATCCGGAGCTGATCGCCGTACGCCTGATGCGCCTTGGCCAGCAGCGGCAGCTCCTCGCGGCACGGCGCGCACCAGCTGGCCCAGAAGTTGATGACCGTGGGCGTGCCGCTCAGGCCCGACAGGCGGACGGGCGAACCGCCGCCGAGGCACTCCAGCGTCAGGTCCGGCAGGGGGTTGTCGGCGGGTGGGGTGCCGTCCGATGCCGGGCAGTCCTCGACGCCGGCCTGCTTCTTCGCGGCGGCGAGCTGGCCCGCGTCTGCCGTCGGGGCTGTCCCGCTGCCGAAAGTCGGCTCTTCGTCGTCCGGGCCGGGGCCACCGCAAGCCGTGAGTACGAGCGCGAGTCCGGCCAGGATCACCCGCGCCCTCACGCGGGTCCCTGCGTCGTGAGGAGCGCCGCCGCCTCGGCCGGGTCGATCGGGCCGGTGCCGTACGACGGACACCAATGCGCGACGGGGCACGCGCCACACGCCGGCTTCTTGGCGTGGCAGCAGCGCCGGCCGTGCCAGATCAGTCGATGACTCAGCATCGTCCAGTCCTTGGGCGGGAAGATCGCGGCGACCGCGTGCTCGGTCTTGACCGGATCCTTGACGATCTCGTCCGGCACCCACTGCAACCGGCGTACGAGCCGCGCGAAGTGCGTGTCGACCGTCAGCCCGGGCACGCCGAACGCATTGCCGAGGACGACATTGGCGGTCTTGCGGCCGACGCCGTGGAGTGTCACGAGATCCTTGAGCCTGCCGGGGACCTCGCCGTCATACCGCTCGACGAGGTCGGCGGACAGCCGCAGCAGGCTCTCGGTCTTGGCCCGGAAGAACCCGGTGGGGCGGATCAGCTCCTCGAGCGCCGCCCGGTCCGCGGCCGCCATCGCACGGGCATCCGGGTAGGCCGCGAACAGCGCCGGAGTGATCGCGTTGACCCGGCGGTCGGTGGTCTGTGCGGAGAGGACCGTGGCGATGAGGAGCTCGAACGGCGTACGGAAGTCAAGCTCGCAACCGGCGTCGGGATAGGTCTCGGCGAGCACACGATTGATCTTGCGGGCCCTGCGGACGAGCGTCGTGTCTGGTCGGTTCACGTCGCTCGGCACGGGATCCAGAGTACGTGTTCCGGCGCAAATCGCCCCTCCGGAGGTCGGCCGCGGGTCCCGTGACGGGACCGCCAGACGTACGTTCACCGGCGCGTATTCGGCATCGGCCCTTCCGATGTGGGAAACTGCGATCGGTGCACACACTGTGACCAGTGCAACATGAGTGATAGGGAAGACCCGTGACCGACGACGTTCTCCGCCAGGCTCCGCTGTTTTCCGGCCTCGACGACGAAGTAGCTGCCGCACTCGAGTCGTCGATGTCGTCGGCCTCGCTGCGCCGCGGAGACATCCTCTTCAACGAGGGCGATGACGGCAACCAGCTCTATGTCGTCACTGAGGGCAAGATCAAGCTCGGCCGCACCTCCCCCGACGGACGCGAGAACCTGCTCGCGATCCTCGGTCCCGGACAGATGTTCGGCGAGCTGTCGTTCTTCGACCCCGGCCCGCGTTCCGCGACCGCCACGGCGGTCACCGACGTCGAGCTCAAGAGCCTCGGCCACGAGGCGCTGAGCCCCGTGCTCAACGCGCACCCCGATGTCGCGCACGCACTCCTCAACCAGCTCGCGGGACGCCTCCGCCGCACGAACGAGGTCGTCGGTGACCTGGTGTTCTCCGATGTCCCCGGCCGCGTCGCCAAGGCCCTGCTCGACCTGGCCTCGCGCTTCGGTCGTCGCGCCGACGACGGCGTTCACGTCAACCACGACCTCACGCAGGAAGAGCTCGCGCAGCTCGTCGGCGCCTCTCGCGAGACCGTCAACAAGGCGCTCGCCGACTTCGCATCGCGCGGCTGGCTCCGGCTGGAGCCGAGGAGCGTCGTCATCCTCGACCTCGAACGCCTCCAGCGCCGCGCCCGCTAGGACCGCTCAGCGGCCTTCGGCCGCCTGGATGTAGTCGAGCTGGGCGGCGACGCTGAGCTCGGCGGCGCCCCAGAGGGACTCGTCGACGTCCTGGTAGACCCGCTCGACGACCTCACGAGCGGTCGTCGCGCCGGAATCGACGGCTGCGCGTACCTGGTCGAGCCGCTCGGCCCGGTGGTCGAGGTAGTAGTCGACGACCGCGAGGGGATCGTCGATCACCGGGCCGTGTCCGGGCAGGATCCGCGCGACGAGGCCTTCGTCGACCAGCTCACGGATGTGCGCCAGCGAGTCGAGGTAGGGCCCGAGCACGCCATCGGGATGTGCGATCACGGTCGTGCCGCGGCCCAGGATCGTGTCGCCGCTGAGCAGAGAACCCTCCGCGACGAGCCGGAAGCAGGTCGAGTCGGTCGTGTGCCCGGGAGTCGCGATGACCTCGATCTCGAGCCCGTCGACGACGATCATCTCGCCGTCGGTCAGCGGCTCCGCGTCGCGGGTGAACTCGAGGTCCGCCCCGCGGGTCGGGGCACCGGTCAGCTCGACGAACCGCGAGAGCGCCTCGGTGTGGTCGAAGTGCCGGTGCGTGAACAGCACCAGCCCCACCGAGCCCGCAGCGGCCAGCACGGCACGGAGGTGGGACTCGTCGGCCGGCCCGGGGTCGACGACGACGGACTGCGAGGCGCCGGGCTCGCGCAGGATCCAGGTGTTGGTGCCGTCGAGCGTCATGATGCCCGGGTTGGCGGCCAGGACGTACGTCGCGCGGTCGGTCACGGTGACGGCGTCGGTCATGTGGGGTCTCCCAGGTCGGTCTCGAGGAACAGCTCGCCGTCGATCTCGACGAGGCGCGGCACGATCGTGCGGATCGTGCGAACGGCTGCTGCGGCGAGGATCGTCTCGGCCGTGTGCTCGGCGACCTCTCGGCACGCGATCACGGTCGGTGGCATCATCGCGGCGTCTCCCGCCTCGACGCGGGTGAGGACCTCGCTCAACGGTGCCCAGCTCGCGTGGTCGGCCTCGCGGCTCATCTCGCCGACCCGCTGGCCCTCGGGCATCGCCGCGACGAAGAACCGGGTGTCGTAGCGACGCGGCTCGAAGGTCGGCGTGATCCAGTGCGCCCATGCGCCGATCAGATCGGACCGCAGCACGAGGCCGTGCCCGAGCAGGAAGTCGGCGAACGTCAGCTCCCCGGCCTCGAGCGTCGCCCGGGCAGCCTGCATGTCGGCGCCGCTCGCGTCGGAGAGCACTGTCGACGCATCGGGGCCGGCGAGCAGCACGCCGGTCTCCTCGAACGTCTCGCGCACGGCCGCGACGACGAGTCCCCGCGCCATCGCCTCGTCGCACTCCAGGCGCTTCGCCCACTCCGCCGGCGCCGGCCCCGCCCACGGCACGTCCTGCGTGATGTCGCTGGGATGCATGCCGCCGCCGGGGAAGACGTACATGCCGGCGGCGAACGCCATGCTGGTCTGCCGGCGCATGAGGTAGGCCTCGATGCCGTGGGCGCCGTCGCGCACCACGATGATCGTCGAGGCGTGGCGCGGCTCGACCACGGTCCCGTTGTAGCCGTGCGCATGCTCCCGAAGCCGCTCCGGCAGTGGGATGCGCATGAGGGTCAGCCGACCTCGACGATGAGCTCGAGCTCGACGGGGGCGTCGAGCGGCAGGACCGGTACGCCGACTGCGCTGCGCGCGTGCGTGCCGGCATCACCGAACGCCGCGCCGAACAGCTCGCTCGCGCCGTTGGCGACACCCGGCTGCCCGGTGAAGTCCGGAGTGCTCGCGACGAACACCGTCGCCTTGACGACGCGGACGACCGAGTCGAGCTCGACCTGCGACTTCACCGCGGCGATCGCGTTGAGCGCGCACTGGCGGGCGCAGTCGTACGCCTCCTCGGCCGAGACCTCGCCGCCGACCTTCCCGGTCAGGATGAGCTGCCCGTCGCGGAGCGGGAGCTGGCCGGACGTGTAGACGTACGACCCGCTGCGGACCGCCGGGACGTAGACCGCGACCGGCGCAGGCACCGGCGGAACCGTCAGCCCGAGCTCGGCGAGCCGCTCATCCACGGCGCTCATGCCGTCGCCTCCCTCAAAAAACCACGATACGGAGACGCCGGCATGAACCCTGTCTCCATGACTCGCTCGCTACGCTCGATCATGCGACCGGCCGCTTGAAGTAGGCAACCAGGTTCTCCGGGTTCATGCCGGGAACGATCTGCACGAGCTCCCAGCCGTCCTGGCCGAAGTTGTCGAGGATCTGCTTGGTGGCGTGCACCAGGACAGGGGCGGTGAGGTACTCCCATTTCGTCATGTCACGACTGTATAGGTCGCTCAGGCCCGGACCGGCTCGCGTGGCGAGATCCAAGCTGCCGGCCCGGGTGCGGGATGGGCCCGGAGAAGTAGGCTCGTCGCGTGGCCCTCTCGACCCAGCTCCATGTCGTCACCGGCAAGGGCGGCACCGGCAAGACGACGGTCGCCGCGGCGCTCGCGATGTCACTGGCCGGTGACGGCAAGCGCGTCCTGCTGTGCGAGGTCGAGGGCCGGCAGGGCATCGCCCAGCTGTTCGACGTGCCGCCACTCCCTTACGAGGAGCGTCAGATCGCGGTCGGCCTCGGCGGCGGCGAGGTGTACGCACTCGCGATCGACCCCGAGTCGGCGCTGCTGGAGTACCTCGCGATGTACTACCGACTCGGCCGGGCCGGCAAGGCGCTCGACCGCTTCGGCATCATCGACTTCGCCACGACGATCGCCCCCGGCGTACGCGACGTGCTGCTCACCGGCAAGGTCTACGAGGCGGCGCGGCGGCGCAACGGCAACGGGTTCGCGTACGACGCCGTGATCATGGACGCCCCGCCGACCGGCCGGATCACCCGATTCCTCAACGTCAACGCCGAGGTCGCCGGGCTCGCCAAGGTCGGGCCGATCCGCCGCCAGGCCGACTCGATCATGCAGATGATGCGGTCGAGCGAGACACATGTGCACCTCGTCACGGTGCTCGAGGAGATGCCGGTGCAGGAGACGATCGACGCGATCACCGAGCTGCAGTCCGAGCGCCTCCCGGTGGGTCAGGTGATCCTCAACCTCGTACGCCCGCCACTGCTGTCGGCCGGCACCCGCGAAGCGCTCGAGGACGACAGGATCACCACGAGCACGGTCGCGCAGTCACTCGCCAAGGCCTCCCTGGAGCAGGCCGCCGCACCGGCGCTGATCGCGGGTGGGAAGGCGCACCTCGAGCGGCAACGGCTGCAGGACGGCCAGCGCGAGATCCTGGAGGACTGCGGCCGCCCCCTCGTCGAGCTCCCGGCGCTGACCGACGGCATCGACCTCGGCGCCCTGTTCGACCTGGCCGAAGAGCTGCGAGGACTGGCATGACCGGCCGCGCGCGTACGTCACCGTCAACCCGCAGGGGCCGGACCTCGCCGCGAGGAGCACCCGGCGGCCCACCGGCGGGGGCGCTCGACATCGACCAGCTGCTCGCGGACCGGACGACCGAGATCATCGTCTGCTGCGGATCGGGCGGGGTCGGCAAGACCACGACGGCAGCCGCCCTGGCGCTCCGCGCCGCCGAGCAGGGCCGCAACGTCTGCGTGCTCACGATCGACCCGGCCCGGCGCCTCGCCCAGGCCATGGGGCTGACCGAGCTCGACAACACGCCGCGGCCGGTCAAGGACGTCGGTCTTGACGGCGGCACGCTCGACGCCATGATGCTCGACATGAAGCGCACGTTCGACGAGGTCGTCGAGGCGCACGCGACGCCCGAGAAGGCGCAGCAGATCCTGGCCAACCCGTTCTACGTCGCGCTGTCGAGCTCGTTCGCGGGCACGCAGGAATACATGGCCATGGAGAAACTAGGCCAATTGCATGGTCAAGCGACCTCATTCATCCAAGACTCAGGAGAGAAGGTCACCAAGGCCTGGGACCTCATCGTGGTCGACACCCCGCCATCGCGGTCGGCGCTGGACTTCCTCGACGCGCCCGATCGGCTCGCCTCGATGCTGGACGGTCGCTTCATCAAGCTGCTGCTGGCGCCCACCAAGGGTCCGGCCCGGATCCTGAGCGCCGGGTTCGGCATCGTCACGAGCGCCCTCAACAAGGTCCTCGGAGCGCAGGTCCTCACCGACATGCAGACATTCGTCGCCGCGTTCGACACGCTCTTCGGCGGATTCCGGCAGCGGGCCGAGGGCACGTACGCCTTGCTGCAGGCGCGCGAGACCGCATTCGTCGTCGTCGCCGCACCCGAACCCGCCGCGATGCGCGAGGCGTCCTACTTCGTCGAACGGCTCGCCGGCGAGCAGATGCCGCTGGCCGGACTGGTCGTCAACCGCGTGCACCAGAACGGCGCCGACGGCCTGTCGGGCGCCGACGCCGAGTCAGCGGGACGCAAGCTCGCGCAGGGCGACGAGAGCGACCGGATGACCGCCGACCTGCTGGCGATCCACGCCGAGCGCATGCGCGTCGCCGCCCGCGAGTCACGGTTGAAGCGAAGCTTCAGCGCCGCCCACCCCGGCGTACCCACCGCATCGGTCGCGGCGCTCGCCGGAGACGTCCACGACCTCGACGGGTTGCGCGAGATCGGTCAGCTGCTGGCCGGGCAGTCCCAGCCAGTGAGCTAGACGGCGACGGAGAGGATGCTGCGCCAGGTCGTGACGTTGGGCCGGCGACGCAGCAGTGCACGACGCTCACGCTCGGTCATACCGCCCCAGACGCCCCACTCGATGCGGTTGTCCAGCGCTTCGGCCAGGCACTCAGCCCGTACGTGGCAGGTCCCGCAGACCTGCTTGGCGCGGTTCTGCTCGGCGCCCTTGACGAACAGCGCATCAGACTTTCCGCGACACGCGGCCTCAGCGGCCCAATTTTCGTTCCACATGATCCAAAACCTCCCCGAGACCGGCCCCTTGTTGGACCGAAGTTGGTTGTTGATCTCAATGTAGGAATCGCGCCGGGGAAGCGTCAGAGCGATTGTGACCATCTTTCTCTAGTCATGTTGGGCTAGACACGTTGTCGCCACTGGGCCTGTCTTCGCGGCGTCACGTAACCTGACCCCATGTCATGGGATGAGCTCCGCGCCTCGCTGCGTGAAACCGCACAGCGGGAAAAGGATCACGACGGACCCCTCTCGATCGTCGGCACGATGGCGCTGTTGTCCGCCGTTGCCGGCGTCCTGGTGGCGGCGATCTTCATCCCGGGCACGGCGCTGTTCGCGTCGACGGCCAACAACCTGAGCAACGACATCGTCAACCTGCCGCTCGAGCTCACGGACCAGCCCAGCGCCCAGACGACCCGCCTGCTGGCCTCCAACGGTGAGCTCATCGCGTACTTCTACGAGGAGAACCGCCAGGACATCCCGTTGGAGAAGATCGCACCCGTCATGCAGGACGCGATCCTGTCGATCGAGGACGCCCGGTTCTACGAGCACGGCGCGCTCGACCTCAAGGGCACCCTGCGCGCCCTCGTCAACAACGCGTCCGAGGGCGCGACCCAGGGCGGCTCCTCGATCACGCAGCAGCTCGTCAAGCTGACCCTCGTCTCGCAGGCCACGACCAAGGAGCAGCGGATGGCTGCGATCAAGAAGTCGACGGCACGCAAGATCCGCGAGCTCAAGCTTGCGATCGAGTACGAAGAGGCGCACACCAAGCAGGAGATCCTCGAGCGCTACCTCAACCTCGCCTACTTCGGCGACAGTGCCTATGGCATCAGCGCTGCCTCCTACCACTACTTCTCCCGCAGCCCGGCAAAGCTCAACGCCCGCCAGGCGGCGACGCTCGCGGGTCTGGTCAAGAACCCCGTCGAGTACGACCCCGGCATCTACCCCGAGAAGGCGCTCTCGCGACGCAACACCGTGCTCGCCGTGATGGCGCGCCTCGGCAAGATCTCCGAGGCCGACGCCAAGCGCTTCCAGGCGGCGCCGCTCGGGCTCAAGATCACGAAGTTCCCCAACGGCTGCGTCTCGACCGTCGCGGAGTTCTCCTGCGACTACGTCCGTCGCTACCTCCTGAAGCAGTCGGCGCTGGGCGGGACCGTCGAGGAGCGCCAGCGGGCGCTCGAGCGCGGCGGCCTCACGATCAAGTCCAACATCAGCGTCCGCATGCAGAAGGCCGCCAACAAGGCCGTCAAGGACACCGTCAAGGCCACGGACAGCGGCGCGATCGGCGCCATGGCGATGGTCGAGCCCGGCACCGGCAAGGTGCGCTCGATCGCCCAGTCGCGGCCGATGGGTCGGGACCGGAAGAAGGGCCAGTCCTTCATCAACTTCGTCGTCCCCACCCGCTACGGCGACTCCGGCGGCTTCCCGGCCGGCTCGACCTTCAAGATGTTCACGGTCGCCGCGGCGCTCAAGCAGGGCATCAGTGTCGGGCAGACCTTCAACTCACCGGCCCGGATGACGGTGCCGGCCGGCACCTATTTCGCGTGCAACGGCGGAGGGACCGCCGCGTGGCCGGTCAAGAACTCGACGTCGAGCGGCACGATGAACATGTACAGCGGAACCCAGAAATCGGTGAACACCTACTTCGCCCAGCTCGAGAAGAAGGCCGGCCTGTGCAACACCGTCCGGGCCGCTGAGGCGATGGGCATCAAGGTGCCCGACCGGGACCAGGTGGGCCCGTTCACCCTCGGCGTCACCAGCGTCAGCCCGCTCGAGATGGCCGCGGCGTACGCCGTCCCGGCCTCCGGCGGGTTGTACTGCGCTCCGCGGCCGATCGACTCGATCGTCGACTCCAACGGCAAGACCATCGCGAAGTACCGCCCCAAGTGCGAGCGCGTCCTGACCAAGGACCAGGCGGCGCAGATCAACGACATCCTGCGGGGCGTCCAGGAGCCCGGCGGCTTCGGCTACTCCAACGGCACCGGGCTCAGCGTCCCCTCGGCCGCCAAGACCGGAACCACCCAGGACAACAAGGCCGTGTGGTACGCCGGCTACACCCCCGACCTCGCGACCGCAGCGATGATCGCCGGTGTCAAGAAGAGCGGGGCGCCCAAGTCACTGGCCGGCGTCACGATCAACGGCGCCCCGATCAGCTTCTCCGCGGTCGGCGGCAGCTCGCTCGCCGGCCCGATGTGGGCCAAGGCGATGCAGGCGCTGGACGAGTTCCTGCCCGGCACCAAGTTCGACCCGCCGCCCGCCCGCAAACCGGCCGCCAAGAAGCCGGCATCGAACGACGACGACAACGCTGGGAACGACGCCGGCAACGGCGACACCGACCGCGGCAGAGGCAACGGCACCGACGGTCCAGGCTGAGTCAGGCTGAGTCAGGCGCCCAGCTGGCGCTTGACCTCGGCGGCGACCGCACCGCCGTCGGCCTTGCCCTTGACCTGGGGGGAGACCACTCCCATGACCTTGCCCATCGCCTTCATGCCCTCGCCCGCGGCGCCGGTCGACTCGACCGCGGCCGAGACGATGACCTGGATCTCCTCGGCGGACAGCTGAGCCGGAAGGTACTCGGCGAGGATCGCCGCTTCGGCACGCTCCTTCTCGGCGAGCTCGGGGCGGTTGCCCTCGGCGAACGCCTCGGCAGCCTCACGCCGCTTCTTGGCCTCGGAGCCGAGCACCGTGATGACGTCCTCGTCGCTCAGCTCGCGGACCTCCTTGCCGGCGACCTCGGCGTTGGTGATGGCGGTCAGCACCATCCGCAGGGTCGACGTGCGCAGGGCGTCACGTGCCTTCATGGAGGTGGTGAGATCGTCGTGAAGCTGGTCCTTGAGTCCTGACATGGGTCCAGTGTCCCACCACCGCTATGACAGGCTGGAGCCGTGCGCCCCTTGCTCTGGCCGATCGCGGCTGCCGCGGCCGGACTGGCGTATGCCTCCGTCTACGAGGTTCGGGCGTTCACACTCCGCCACGTCACGGTGCCGCTGCTCGCGGCGGGCTCCGAGCCGCTGCGCGTCCTGCACCTGTCCGACACGCACATGACGCCCAACCAGCACAAGAAGCAGGAGTGGCTGCGCAGCCTGGCCGACCTGCGGCCCGACCTGGTCGTCAACACCGGCGACAACCTGGCCCACCTCGACGCCGTGCCATCGGTCCTGCGCGCATACGGCGATCTCCTCGACCTGCCCGGCGCCTTCGTCTTCGGGTCGAACGACTACTTCTCCCCCATTGCCAAGAACCCGGTCACCTACTTCAAGGGCGGCACCGGCGGCGACTGGAACCGCGAGCGGGACCTGCCGTTCGACCAGCTGCGGCACGCCTTCGAGCAGCGCGGCTGGGTCGACCTCAGCAATCGGCACGCCTCGTTCGTGGCCGGCGGCCGCCGGCTCGCGTTCGTGGGGGTCGACGACCCCCACCTCAACTACGACGTGCTCGACGACGTCCCCGCCGACACCTCGGCCGACCTCGCGATCGGCGTGGCCCACGCGCCATACCTGCGGGTGCTCGACCGCTGGAACTCGCTGGGCTATCCGCTGATCATGGCCGGTCACACGCACGGGGGGCAGCTCCGCGTGCCGTTCTACGGTGCCCTCGTGACCAACTGCGACCTCGATCGCAGCAGGGCACGCGGTCTGCACACGCACCGCGTCGACGGCCACGATCCGTCCTGGTTGCACGTGTCGGCGGGCCTCGGCACGTCGCCGTACACGCCCGTACGTTTTGCCTGCCGCCCCGAGGCGACGATGCTCACCCTCACTGGGATAGACTCTTCCGGGTCCCTCAGCTAGGGGACATTCGGGCTGTGGCGCAGCTTGGTAGCGCGCGTCGTTCGGGACGACGAGGCCGCAGGTTCAAATCCTGTCAGCCCGACCATGTGAAGAGTGGCCGAACCTCCGGGTTCGGTCATTCTTCATCTCAAGACGTCAGAACCTTGGACTGAACGCCATCACCGGGACACGGGGCGAATCGTCTGACTCGGATCGCGACCTGGACCGCGTGCGACGTATGCCCGCCAGGGACATGATCCACTTCGCCACTGCCTTCACCCTCATCGGTTTGCCTCTCGCTTCGCCGTTCGCGCCGCTGAAGCGGCGTCACACGTACGACGAACGGGCCAGGCGGGATTCCGACAGTCCGCACTCGGCAGCGGCGCGACCTGAGAGCAAATCTCAACCTGATCGCAATGTGCGACCGGCGACGACGCCACACGCCCTGTGAAAGACTCGGCGCATGGTTGACGAGCAGAACCCCCCGCGCAAGAAGGTGGTCAAGCGGGTCGTCAAGAGGACCGTGACCCCCGCCTCGTCATCACCCGCCGCCAAGCCCGTCCGCTACGGCCGGCCGGTTGCCACGTCCACCAAGCCGCGGGCCAAGGTCGCGAGCCGACCCGGCGCGAAGCCGGCCGGGTCGACGAGCACCCGTCCGCGCGTCAAGGTCGGCGCCGCCGGCAAGGCGCTGACCTCGCGCGGCGCCGGCGTCGCCTCGGGCGTGGCAGGGGCAGCGGGTTCGGCAGCGCGGGCGACCGGCGACTTCGTCACCGACCGGTTCCACGCAATGATCGCCTGGCGGGTCCCCCACATCGACCCGCGCCTGGCCGCGGTCATCACGGGCCTGGTCGTGGGGCTCGTGTCGGTCGGCCTCGGCCTGATCGCGCTCGAGATCTTCAACGACGTACGAGGCGTCGCCTCCGGCGGCGGTCGGTGGGGAACGCTGACGTTCGTCGTCGTCACGTTCATCGCGATCGTCATCGGCGACCTGCTCCTCACGGCATTCGGCACGGCGCGACCGGGACTCATCAGCTTCCTCGCCGTCGTCCTGACGATCGTCGCGCTCCTCGGGGTGTTCCTCGAGATGGCCGACGACCAACGCGCGCTCGTGCTGGTGCCGGCGCTCGGTGCCGTGGCCTACTTCGTCGCGCATTGGCTCATCACACTCGCCGAGAGCAGTCCTACACTGCCGGAGTGACCGACATCCTCTGGAGTCCCCCGCTCGATGGTGGCTCGCGGCTCGAGCGGTTCATGCAGGGACTGGATCGTACGTTCGCCGACTACGACGAGCTGTGGACGTGGTCGATCGAGCAGCCCGACGAGTTCTGGAGCGCCCTCTGGCGGGAGTTCGACGTCCCGTCCGACGGCGACCCGACCACGGCGCTCGCCGACGCGTCGATGCCCGGCGCGGTGTGGTTCCCGGACGTACGCCTCAACTACGCCGAGGTCATGCTGCGGATGCCCGGCCGTGCCGACGACGACATCGTCGTGGTCGGCGCCTCGCAGAGCCGTGATGACGTACGCCTGACCGCTCGCGAGCTGCGTGACCAGGTGGCGCGCGCCCGAGCGGGACTGGTCCGGGCGGGGGTCCGGCCGGGCGACCGGGTCGCGGCCTACGCGCCCAACATCCCCGAGACGCTCGTGCTGCTGCTCGCCGCGGCGAGCCTCGGCGCGGTGTTCTCGTCATGCGCCCCTGAGTTCGGCACGCAGAGCGTCGTCGACCGCTGGCAGCAGATCGAGCCGACCGTGGTGCTGGCGGTCGACGGCTATCAGTACGGCACGAAGGGCGTCGAGCGCCGCTCCGAGGTCGAGGCGATCACCCGGAGCCTGCCGAGCGTGCGCACCGTCGTGTGGCTTCCCTACCTCGACCCTGCGGCACCCGCCCCTGACGGCGCAGTCACGTGGGCGGAGCTGACCGCCGAGGCCGGCCCGCTGGAGTTCGTACGCCTGCCGTTCGCCGCGCCGCTCTACGTGCTGTTCTCGTCGGGCACCACGGGCCTGCCCAAGCCGATCGTGCACGGGCACGGCGGCATCACGATCGAGCACCTCAAGGCCCTCGCCCTGCACCACGACCTGGGTCCTGACGACCGGTTCTTCTGGTTCTCGACGACCGGTTGGATGATGTGGAACCTGCTCATCTCGGGCCTCGCGGTCGGGTCCACGATCGTGACGTTCGACGGCAACCCGGCGCACCCGGACCTTGCGATGCTCTGGCAGCTCGCCGAGCGGCTCGAGGTGACGTACTTCGGGACCAGCGCGCCCTACCTGCTGCAGTGCCGCAAGCAGGGTCTCGTCCCGCGTGAGGTCGCCGACCTGTCGCGCCTGCGTGGCCTCGGGTCCACCGGTGCGCCGCTGCCCGCCGAGGGATTCCGCTGGGTCTACGACGCGGTCAGTCCCACGGTCCAGCTGGCCTCGATCTCCGGCGGCACAGACGTCTGCTCGGCTTTCGTCGGAGCAGCGCCGACCGTGCCGGTGTACGCCGGTGAGATCTCGTGCCGCATGCTCGGCTGCGCCGTCGAGGCGTACGACGACGACCGCCGGCCCGTGATCGGCTCGCTCGGCGAGCTCGTCATCACGCAGCCGCTGCCGTCGATGCCGATCGGGTTCTGGGGAGACAGCGACGGCTCGCGCTACCGCGCGGCGTACTTCGAGGACATCCCGGGCGTGTGGCGCCACGGAGACTGGATCACGATCACCGATCGGGGCACCTGCACCATCACGGGCCGCAGCGACGCGACGCTCAACCGCGGAGGCGTGCGCCTCGGGACGGCCGAGTTCTACTCCGTCGTCGAGGCGATGCCCGAGGTCGTCGACAGCCTCGTCGTGCACCTCGAGGACGACGAGGGTGGCGCGGGCCAGCTGCTGCTGTTCGTCGTGCTGGCCGAAGGTCTCGACCTCGACGACGCACTCCACAAGCGCATCGCGGTCGCACTTCGTACGCAGCTGTCGCCCCGGCACGTGCCCGACACGATCCACCAGGTTGCCGTCCTCCCCCGCACGTTGTCGGGCAAGAAGCTCGAGGTGCCGGTCAAGAAGATCCTGCAGGGTGCGTCGATCGAGGACGCCGCCGCGAAGGGGGCACTGACAAACCCCGACTCGCTCGACGTCTTCGTCGACATCCGCGAGACACTCTGATCCGACCATGCGGCGGCCTGTCGGGGGCTAGGGTTCGTGCATGTTGCGGGGTCGAGGCGTTGCGCTGATCATCGTGGGCCTGATCGTCGCGGGATGCGACGGCTCGAGTCCCAGCCCGAAGCCGACCGCGACCATCCCTGCCGCGAAACCGGTCCCCGAGGCGGGCCAGTGCCTGGCGAAGGAGGTGCCCGACCTCGACGACTTCGCCCCGGACCTCGACACACGGGTCGACTGCACGGAGCCGCACGTCTACGAGATGAGCGCCGTCCTCGACATGCCAAAACGGCTCGTGAAGGGCACGACACCCGAGGAGCTGGTCGCGGAGCGCGACAAGCTCGCGACCCTCGACAACGACGACGAGGCTCGGCGGAAGTTTCGGGAGTACGCAGGGAGGCAGTGCGGGCCGTCGCACACGAAGGCGGCTGGGCTCTCGAAGCTCGAGCTCAACGGCAAGTCCATCGAGGAGGCGACTGTCGGCGTGGTGCTTCGCGACGCCCAGACGTGGCTCAACCTGCTCGATGCCGGCAACTGGGCGGAGGGCAACACGAAGTTCCTGTGCCTGATCCGCTACAGCAAGGGCATCAGCGCTGCCGAAGACCTGCCCGACCCCAAGCCCATACGGTCACGGTCCCGCAACCCGGTGGTGCAGTCCTTCCTCACGAAGGACTTCCCCCTCAGGCACCGCCAGTGCGCGAGGCTCGAAGCCAATGGGAGGGCCGAGCCGCTCCCCTGTGACACGCCGCATCAGGGCGAGATGCTCTTCGGCTTCGACGCGCGCCCTGTGCTGGGGACCAAGTTCGTGCAGTCGATCGGACTCGACCAGCCTTCGAAGGAGGAGGCGAAGACTCTCAACCGGCCCTGCATCGATGCGTTGCCGTCGTTCCTGGGGGCGGGCTACGACGACGACCTGACCGCGGTCGCCCTGATCGGCGGCGGTGGATGGGCCGCTCGAGGTGGCTTCTACCCGACCACGTGCATCGTGGTGGCGCGCGATTCCGCACTTCATCTGCCTGGCGGAACCCTGATCGGCGGAGGCGCCAGGAGCGTGGACCTCGTGCCCGCCGGCCAGAGCCAGGTCGCCTGGCTCAGAAGCCGGTGAGGACCAGGCCCAGGACCGCGCCGAGGATCACGATGCCGAGGGCCTGGCGCGGCCAGGACCACGTCGGGTCCGGACCGTCGTGGCCGAACAGGCCGAGCGCTGACAGCACGAGCCCGGGGATCGTCATGAGCAGGAACCCGTTGCGCAGCATGCTGTCCGGATCGTCCAGGATCGAGTAGACGAGCTTGGCGAAGATGCTGCCGATCACCAGCATCACCAGCACCTTGAGGATCCCGCGAGGGAGCACGCCCTGCAGGCGTGCCGAGTTGGGGAAGCTGCGCTCGTAGATCGAGAGCAGCTGAGGCAGCACGAACAGCACCGCGCCGACCCACAGCTGCCAGCAGTTGCCGATGAAGGCGACCGACAAGAAGACGAACAGCACCGTACGCAGACCGGTCGCGAGGATCCGCTGCCTCGGCCCGGCAAACGGCAGCTTGGCGGACTCCACCGCCGACAGCCGTAGCGGATAACGCCAGGCGGCCAGCTCCTCGACCAGCACCCGGGCCACGACCGCTGCCATCGCGGTCAGCGCGAGCCGATCGGCGTGGTCCGCGATCGGCAGGTCGAGGCCGGACAGGCCGGGCATGCCGCCGACGGTCTTCTGGACGGCCCACCCGGCAGTCAGCGTGCCGATGACGGTGTCAGCCAGCCGGTCCCAGGCATACCGGGAGCCCGCAACTGTCGTACGCCTGAACGGTCTGGTCGCCGCCGCGATCAGCGGGATCGCGAACCAGAGCGCGGCGAGGCCGAGGAACGAGCGGATCGTCGTGGCCGTGCCGAGCTGGTCGGATCGCCAGATCAGCATGCCGGCGAGGAAGCCGACGACTCCGGCGACGCCCGCCGTCGCGTCGAAGATCGCGATGACCAGCAGCGTCGCCGTGAGCGCGACGGACGGGGCGATCGGCAGGCCGTTCGTCTGGTGCGCCGCGACCAGGCCGAGTGCCCCGCCCGTGAGGACCAGGGCTCCCCACCCGGTGCTGAAGATGGCGCGCAGGTACGACCCGTCGGCCAGCACGCGCGCCGTCAGCGGCGATCGGGTCGAGAGCCACAGCGGCACGGCGAGGCTCCAGGCGTCCAGCCGTTCCCAGCCCGGTAGCTGCCACGTCCTCGACGTGTCGCCGCGACCGCCTCCGGCGCCGGAGAACTTGCTCATCTTGACCTTGGCGGCCTTGACGCTCCCGGCCTTGCCACCGCCCGATGCCGCGGCTGCGGCGGCGCCGGCCGCGACCGCCGCTCCTGCCGCCCCCCGGCCGAGGGCGCTGCTCACCGCGAGCCCGGTGGGGCCGACCATGCTGAGCAGTGCGAACGCTGCCACGCCGATCGTGAGCACCTCGCGCGGATGATCGGTCGGGTCCCAGGCACCCGGGAGGCCCGAGGCGGCAACGGGGGTCGGTGCCACGACCGGCGCCGGAACGGGTGCCGGCTCTGCAGTGGGCGTGGGCACTGGTTCCGGGGTCGGGGTCGGACTGGGCTCCGGTGTGGGTGTCGGGTTCACCACGACCGGCGCCGCTACGACCGGCGCGTCCTCCTGCGCCGGCTCCGGTTCCGACGTCGGCGTGGGTGTGGGGTCCGGCTCCGGTTCCGGGTCGGGGTCGGGTGGCGGCGGAGGCGGGTCGGGCGTGTCCGCGACGACGGTGATCTCGAGGAAGACCCCCGGCGAATACTCGAAACCGGCGTTGTATTGCGAGACAACGACGTTGTAGACACCGATCGCCTGGGGTGCTGCGTTGCAGGACCAGGTCAGGTCCGGCAGCACCGGCGCGCTGCATCCAAAGGAACCTTCGATCGCGACGGTCCCACCCAACTCACCCGTGCCGCTGAACTGGATCGGGTCGGACGTCTCGAACGTCGATGGCGAGGTGATGACCGGCGCTGGTGGCGGCACCGCCCAGGCGGCCGGCGCCAGGGCGAATCCGCAGGCGAGGACGCCGAGGAACGCCAGCAGGCGTACGACTCTGCGGTTCACCAGGCAGTCCCGACCGCAGCTGACGATCCCGAGGACGCGGTGTCACTCCCGCAGATGCACCAACGAATCTACGTGCCGAGGCCGCGTTGCGTCATAGGAACTGAGGCTTCTGGGCCACGATTCTCATGACGCAACCCGGCTAGACGAGCAGCTCGGCGATCTGGATCGTGTTGAGCGCGGCGCCCTTGCGGAGGTTGTCGCCGCTGACGAACAGCACGAGGCCGCGCTCGTCGTCGACGCTCTGGTCCTGACGGATGCGGCCGACGAGGCTCGGATCGATGCCCGCCGCCTGCAGCGGCGTCGGCACGTCGACGAGCTTGACGCCCGGAGCGGACGACAGCAGCTCGGTCGCCCGGGCCGGCGTGATCGACCGGGCGAACTCCGCGTGGATCGACAGCGAGTGACCCGTGAACACCGGAACGCGTACGCAGGTGCCCGCGACCTTGAGGTCGGGGATGTGCAGGATCTTGCGGCTCTCGTTGCGGAGCTTCTGCTCCTCGTCGGTCTCGAACGATCCGTCGTCGACGATCGAGCCGGCCATCGGCAGGACGTTGAACGCGATCGGCGCGACGTACTTGACCGGTGCCGGGAACGTGACGGCACTGCCGTCGTACGCCAGCTCGTTGGCCTTGTCGACCACCGCGAGCGCCTGGCCGTGCAGCTCCTGGACGCCGGCGATGCCGGAGCCGGAGACGGCCTGATAGCTGCTGACCACGAGGCGTACGAGCTGGGCCTCGTCGTGCAGCGGCTTGAGGACCGGCATCGCGGCCATCGTGGTGCAGTTGGGGTTGGCGATGATGTTCTGGGTCGCCTTGGCGATGTCCTCGGGGTTGACCTCGCTGACGATCAGCGGGATCTCGGGGTCCTTGCGGAACGCCGAGGAGTTGTCGATGACCATCGCGCCGGCCGCGGCGAACCGCGGAGCCTGCGCCCTGGAGGTCGTGGCACCGGCGGAGAACAGGGCGATGTCGAGCCCGGACGGATCCGCGGTCTCGGCGTCCTCGATGACGATCTCGCGGCCCTTCCAGGGCAGCGTCTTGCCGGCCGAGCGCGACGATGCGAAGAACCGCACCTCGTCAGCCGGGAAGTTGCGCTCCTCGAGGATGCTGCGCATGGCGACGCCGACCTGCCCGGTCGCGCCGACGATTCCGATGGAGGTCATCGTCCGGTACCTCCGTAGACCACGGCCTCGACCTCGTCGGTGCCGAGGTCGAAGGCGGCGTGTGCGGCGTTGACGGCCGCGTCGATCTGGTTCTCGGTCACGACGACGGAGATGCGGATCTCCGAGGTCGAGATCATCTCGATGTTGACCCCGGCGTCGGCGAGGGCGCGGAAGAAGCGCGCCGTGATGCCCGGTGAGGACCGCATGCCGGCGCCGACGATCGACACCTTGCCGACACTGTCGTCGTACTGGAGGCGCTCGAAGCCGACCTCGTCCTTGAGCCGCGCGAGGGCGGTCATGGCGGTCTGGCCGTCGGCGCGCGGCAGCGTGAACGAGATGTCGGTCAGCGACGTCGTGGCGGCGGAGACGTTCTGCACGATCATGTCGATGTTGATCTGGGCGTCGGCCAGCGCCTGGAGGATCGTGGCGGCCTCGCCGACCTTGTCGGGCACGCCGACGACGGTGATCTTGGCCTCGCTGCGGTCGTGCGCGACGCCGGAAATAATGGCTTGTTCCATGGAGTGCCCCTCTGGGATGACGTCCTCGGTCTTGACGACCCAGGTGCCCGTCTTGTCGGAGAACGACGAACGTACGTGAATCGGCATGTCGTTGCGGCGGGCGTACTCGACGCACCGCAGGTGCAGGATCTTGGCGCCGTTGGCCGCCATCTCGAGCATCTCCTCGTAGGAGATGCGCGGGATCTGGCGGGCGTTGGCCACGATCCGCGGGTCGGCGGTGAAGATGCCGTCGACGTCGGTGTAGATCTCGCAGACCTCGGCGTCGAGCGCCGCGGCCAGCGCGACGGCAGTGGTGTCGGAGCCGCCGCGGCCCAGCGTCGTGATGTCCTTGGTCGTCTGCGAGACGCCCTGGAACCCGGCGACGATCGCGACCGCACCCTCGGCGAGCGCGGCCTCGATGCGGCCCGGCGTGACGTCGATGATCTTGGCCTTGCCGTGCTCGGAGTCGGTGATGACGCCGGCCTGCGAGCCGGTGAACGACCGGGCCTCCTGGCCGAGCGTGCCGATCGCCATCGCGAGGACCGCCATGCTGATGCGCTCGCCGGCGGTCAGCAGCATGTCGAGCTCGCGGCCCGGGGGAAGCGGCGCGACCTGCTGCGCGAGGTCGAGGAGGTCATCGGTCGTGTCGCCCATCGCGGAGACGACGACAACGACGTCGTGACCGGCCTTCTTGGTTGCGACGATGCGCTGGGCGACCCTCTTGATGCTGGTTGCGTCGGCAACCGAGGAGCCGCCGTACTTCTGGACGACAATGCCCACGATTGTTCCTTGGAGCTGGGAAACGTACGGATTGCGCGACGCTGCGCGCGACAAAGTCTACCGGTTGGCTGGACGCGCCTGCCGTCGCGATCCTGCCGATGGACAGTGAGAAGCGGTCACGTGCCGATCGCGGCGTTGCCGATCGTCGTTCGGCCCTCGAAAGCGCGGCCGAGGGTCAGCTCGTCGGCGTACTCGAGGTCGCCACCGACGGGCAGGCCGCTCGCCAGCTTGCTGACCCGCAGGCCGAGCGGCGTCAGCATGCGGATGAGGTAGGTCGCGGTCGCCTCGCCCTCGAGGTTGGGGTCGGTCGCGATGATGACCTCGGTGACGACGCCGTCCTGCAGCCGCTGGAGGAGCTCCTTGATGCGCAGCTGGTCGGGGCCGATGCCGGCGATCGGCGAGATGGCACCGCCGAGCACGTGATAGCGGCCGCGGAACTCCCGCGTGCGTTCGATCGCGACGACGTCCTTGGACTCCTCGACGACGCAGATGACGCTGAGGTCGCGGCGCGGATCGGCGCAGACGCGGCATTCGGTGTCGACCGTGACGTTGCCGCAGATCGAGCAGAAGTGGACCTTGGCCTTGACCTCGACGAGTGTCGCGGCGAACCGGCGTACGTCGTCGGGATCGGCGTCGAGCAGGTGGAAGGCGATCCGTTGCGCGCTCTTGGGACCGATGCCGGGGAGTTGCCCGAGCTCATCGATCAGATCTTGAATCACGCCGTCATACATAGGACTACCACTCTAGTCGTCGTCACATGACTCAGAGCTTGCGCCGCGCTTGGCCCACGCGGTGGTGCAAGTGCTACCGCGCGGAGGCGTGGGTCGCGTCCGCAGGGATGGAACTGAGGAAGGACTGGAGCATCTCGTGACCGCGCGCCGTGAGGATGGATTCGGGGTGCATCTGCACGCCCTCGACCGGGTGCGTGCGGTGGCGGACGCCCATGACGATGCCGGATGCGGTGTGCGCCGTCGCCTCGAGCTCGTCGGGCAGGGTGGCGGGGTCGATCACGAGCGAGTGGTAGCGGGCGCAGACCAGCGGCGTGCCCAGCCCGGCGAACACGCCGAGGCCGTCGTGGTGCACCAGCGACGGCTTGCCGTGCACGATCTCGGGCGCGCGCACGACCGTCGCGCCGTAGACCTCGCCGATCGCTTGGTGGCCGAGACACACGCCGAGCGTCGGCGTCGTGGGCCCGAGACGGCGGATCGCCTCGATGCTGATGCCGGCGTCGGACGGCGTGCCGGGCCCGGGCGAGACGATGAGGTGCGTGAACTCGCCGCGTTCGCGCGCCGCGACGAGCTCGTCGACCGTCACGGCGTCGTTGCGCACGACCTCGGCCTGTGCGCCGAGCTCGCCGACGTACTGGACGAGGTTGTAGACGAACGAGTCGTAGTTGTCGATGAACAGGACCTTGGCCTGACCCTGTCCAGGGGGCGGTGACGTGGCGTCCACTCGCAGCCTCGAACTGGACGCCAGGTCACCGCCGCCACTGGGTGAACCGCGCCAGAACCGCCAGAGCTCGTCGCGGACCCACGCCGTCGTGCCCCCGACCGGCCAGCGGCCGACGCCGTCGCACGCGACGACCGGCACGACACCGCGCAGCGAGTTGCAGACGAAGACCTCCGTGGCCGACGCGACGTCACCCATCGTCAGGCGCCGCTGGAACACCGGAACCCCACCGTCGCGGAGGATCTCGATGACACGTGCGCGCGCCGTTCCCGGCAGGATGCGGCCGTCCGTCGGGGGTGTGTGAACCCCGTCGTCATGGACCACGAAGATGTTGGCCCGGGCCGTCTCGAGGATCGCGCCGTCCTCGGCGCACAGCAGCAGGTCGTGGTCGGGTCCCCCGTCGGTCACGAGGGCCCTGCGATCGCCCCACTTGTGCGCTCCGAATCCCCCGGCGATCGTGCGTGGCGTCAGCGTCCAGGCCTCGGCGGTGGGGTCGAGCGGGAGGCTGAACATCGTGACCCGGACATCGGATCCGGTCGGTATGGCGTCGATCCTCAGGCGCTGACGCCCGGGGAGTCCGGCGGCCCGCCGGATCACCGCGTCGTCGAGCCCGGCGCGGATCGTCGTGCCGTAGACCGCCCGGACGCTCGCGTCGAGCCGTGCGAGGTGGGCATCGAGGTCGATCACGACGCCGTCCTCGACGAGCAGGGTGTCGTAGATGCCGGCGGCCTCGTCGACGGTGGCGACGTGATGCGGTGCGTCCGGGATCCGTGACTCCGCGGCCTGCGCGGCCTCGGCAGTCAGCTCGAGCGCGCCGCCGATCGCCTCGATCAGCGGCCGCGCCTTGACGAGGCACTCGGCGTACTCGCCCTCGGGCGTGGAGTCCGCGACGATGCCGCCACCGACCCCGAGCCAGACCCTTCTTGGCTCTTGTCCTGAGCGCGTCGAAGGGAACTCGAACGTGCGGATCACGACATTGAGCTCGAGGCCCGCCGCGGGACTGATGTGGCCGATCGCACCCGTGTAGGCCTCGCGGCCGGTCGCCTCGAGCGCGTTGATGATCTCCATCGCGCGCACCTTGGGCGCGCCCGTGACCGAGCCCGGCGGGAACGTCGCCCGCAGCAGCTCCGAGTCGCGAACGCCATGGCCCAGGTGGCCGACGACGTCCGACACCAGGTGCCAGACGGCATGCCGCTCCGCGCGGGTGATGGCGGGTACGCGCACCGAGCCGGGCACGCTG
>NZ_JAKFCB010000342.1:0-1928 GCF_036676885.1 Aeromicrobium sp. | reverse complement strand
TCAAGGGCATCGAGTTCGTCGCCGACTTCGCCGACGTCGGTGGCGGGCACGGCGGCTACAACCAGGATCACGAGTTCTTCGGCTATCGGCAGTCGATCTGACGCACGGAAAGGCCTGTCATGAACACCTCTCTGACCGCACTCGCCCGCGAACAACTGGAGCTCGCCGTCGCGGCGACCAGCGGCCGTAGCGCTCACACAGTCTTCGGCGGGAGCGCGCATCTCCTCCGGCAGACAGTCATCGCGCTCGCCTCCGGCCGCATGCTCGACGAGCACAGCAACCCGGGCGACGCCACCGTGCACGTCCTTCACGGACGCGTCCGGCTTGCGTCAGGTGACGACCACTGGGATGGCGCGGCGGGACATCTGATCGCCGTGCCCGACGCCACTCACAGCCTGGAAGCGCTGGAGGACTCGGTCGTTCTCCTTACCGTCGTCAACCGCGACTGATCGCGTCGGTCGGCTTCTTCACACCCAGCGCTCCGAGACACCCACTGACTACCCTGACCTGATGACCATCCTGATCGACCCGCCGCTGGTTCCGTGGCGCGGGCGGATGTGGTCGCACCTCGCCTCGGACGAGTCGTACGAAGAGTTGCACGCCTTCGCCGAGGCGCTCGGCGTACCGAAGCGGGGGTTCGACTGGGACCACTACGACATCCCGGGGGAGTACTTCGACCGGGCCGTTGCGGCCGGCGCGGTGCCGGTGCGGAGCCGGGAGTTGGTGCAGCGCCTCATTTCGGCCGGGCTGAGGCGGCGCAAGCGCTCCGCCTGAGACGCAACGCGCAACCCGACCGCCGTCAGGTCAGGGCTGCGATCTCGTTCCTCAGGTTCTCCCGCGCGCGCCGGTCCCACTCGCGCCGGGCGTGCTGCGTCCTGAAGAGTGCACCGCGGGCGAGCAGCTCTTCGAGCACGGCGCGGCGCCCGGCCCGGAAGTCGGCGTCTGGCACGAAGTCGTAGTCGCGGCGTACGCCGTCTGAGTACTCCTGATAGCGAGCCGGGTCGGCGGCAAGGATCGCCAGGTCTGCGTCGCAGAGCACCTGCCCGGGGTGGTCATCGGAGGCCGGATCGTGGGTCGTCGTGAGACGGACAAGGCGGGCCACCTCGGCCACATCGACCCCGGTCCCGCGTAATTCTCGCTCGGCCAGTTGTGCCGAACGCTCCTCGTCGTCCGGGCCGCCCTCGTAGATCGCGTCGTGGTACCAGGCAGCGAGGACGACCTCGTGGTTCGAGCTCTCGCCGAGCTCGTCGATGCGCTCGAGTACCTCGGCGAGATGTCGGACATCGTGATAGCCGCGGTCGGTGGAGTACGCAGTCAGCAGCTGGTCGCGAAGCGCCAGGTGGTCTGCGAGTGGCCAGTAGAGCTCGGGCATGGCTGAACGGTAAGGCCGCGAGGTCGTGGCGCGCTGTGACCGGCAGATCGGCCTACCTGCGCTGGGGTTGATCAGTCCCCGAAGGATCGCGGAATGCTGGTAGGACCGCGACCTCTCGACGGCTTCCGTCGCGAGAGGCGTCGGCGGGGGTTGATCAGTTCGCCGTACTTGCGGTTGGAGTGGACGACATCCGCAATCGTTACCACCACCACGATGATCAAGAACGTAAGAATCATGGCTGCTCCCCGTTATCCGGGCGGCTGCGTCCATGCGGGTTGTCCAACACCGGCGAAGTCGCGTGATGGGATCAGAGTCGTCCCGGAACTCGCCCGCCTGCCAGCAATTGTGAGGCAGGCCACAGGGTGGTGGCTGGTCTGCACCATCGCCTGGGAATCAGCCCATCGGATCTGCGGTCGTTTCGACCTAGGTTGGTGGGCATGTCCCTTCTGATGTCGCGCCGCGACCTCGAGTTCCTGCTCTACGAATGGCTCGACGTCGAGGAGCTCACGACCCGCAAGCGGTACGCCGACCACTCCCGCGAGACCTTCGACGCCAC
>NZ_JAKFCB010000341.1:0-10684 GCF_036676885.1 Aeromicrobium sp. | reverse complement strand
GGGTACTCCGTCATGTAGCCGTAGCCGCCGTGCAGCTGGAGACACTTGGCTGCCGCCTTGTTCTGCAGCTCGGTGGTCCACCACTTGCCCATCGCGGCTTCCTCGATCGTCAGCTCGCCCCTGCCGAGCGCGACAATGCTCTTGTCGACGAATGCCTGGCCGATCTGCATCTCGGTCTCGAGCTCGGCGAGGACGAAACGGGAGTTCTGGAACGAGCCGATGGGCTTGCCGAACGCCTTGCGCTCCTTGACGTAGTCGAGCGTCATGTCGAGGATCGCCCGGGTCGCGGCCATGGCGCCGACCGAGATCGCCAGGCGCTCCTGCGGCAGCTTCTCCATCAGGTAGATGAAGCCCTTGCCCTCCTCGCCGAGCAGGTTGTCGACCGGCACTCGTACGTTGTCGAAGAACAGCTCGGCGGTGTCCTGCGCCTTGAGGCCCATCTTGTCGAGGTTGCGCCCGCGCTCGAACCCCTCCATGCCGCGCTCGAGCACGATCAGCGAGACGCCCATCGCGCCGGCCTCGGGATCGGTCTTGGCCGCGACGATCACGAAGTCGGCGAGGATCCCGTTGGAGATGAACGTCTTGGCGCCGTTGACGACGTAGTGGTCGCCGTCGCGCACCGCCGTGGTCTGGATCGCCTGCAGGTCCGATCCCGTGCCGGGCTCGGTCATCGCGATCGCGGTGATCATCTCGCCGGTGCAGAACTTCGGCAGCCATCGCTGCTTCTGCTCCTCCGAGGCGTACGACAGGAGGTAGCCCGACACCAGGTCGGTGTGCAGCACGAAGCCGACGCCGCTCGCGCCGATGCGGATGATCTCCTCGTCGAGCACGGCGTTGAAGCGGAAGTCGTTCATGCCACCGCCGCCGTACTCCTCGGGCATCATGAACCCCAGCAGCCCGAGCTCTCCGGCCTTCTCCCAGAGCTCACGCGGCACGATGCCGTCCTTCTCCCACTGGTCGTGGTGAGGGGCGATCTCCTTCTCGCAGAACGTTCGCACCGTCTCGCGGAACGCGTCGTGGTCCGCCTCGAATATGTCTCGCTTCATGGTGCTCCCTCTGTTTCAGTCCGCTTGGATGGCGACGCCGTCGGCGATGAGCTCGTCGACGTCGGTGATGCCCCAGGCGGCGAGCGCCTCGGCGGTGTCGGCACCCGGCCGCGCCGGGCGGGTCGTCAGGGTGGTCGGGGTCTGCGAGAACCGCGGTGCAGGCGCGGGCTGCACCAGGCCCTCGTGCTCGACGTACGTGCCGCGGGCGACGTTGTGCGGGTGCTGCGCCGCCTCGTGCATGGGTACGACCGGCGCGACGCATGCATCGGTGCCCTCGAAGGTCGTCGCCCACTCGGCCTGGGTCCTCTGGGCGAAGGTGTCGGCGAGGACCTTGCGCAGCGCGGGCCACTGCGCGATGTCGTTGCGGTCCGGCACGTCCTCTAGGCCGAGCACCGCGATGAGGACCTCGTAGAACCTCGGCTCGAGGGCGCCCACCGACATCCATCGGCCGTCGGACGTCTCGTAGACGTCGTAGTAGGGCGCGCCCGAGTCGAGCAGGTTCGTGCCGCGCTCGGTGCTCCACAGACCCGCGGCCTGCATCGACAGCTGCATGCCGAGCAGATGCGCCGCGCCATCGGTGATCGCCGCATCGACGACCTGCCCCTCGCCGGTCGCGCGGGCATGGGTCAGGGCAGCGAGGACACCAGCGACGAGATACATCGAACCGCCGGCGAAGTCGCCGAGCAGGTTGAGCGGGATCTGCGGCGGTCCGCCGGCCCGGCCGATCGGGTCGAGTGCGCCGGCGACGGAGATGTAGTTGAGGTCGTGGCCCGCGGACTGCGACAGCGGACCGTCCTGGCCCCACCCGGTGATACGTCCGTAGACGAGCCGGGGGTTGCGGGCGTGGCACGCCTCCGGTCCGAGCCCGAGCCGCTCGGTGACACCGGGTCGGAAGCCTTCGATCAGGATGTCGGCACTCTCGACGAGCTCGAGCACGACCTCGACCGCGCGCGGGTCCTTGAGGTTCAGCGCAGCGGACGGACGGCCGCGACTGAGAATGTCCTGCTCGGTCGGCACCACCAGGCCCGCGCCACCGGGTCGGTCGATGCGGATGACGTCGGCACCGAGATCGGCGAGCAGCATGCCGGCGAACGGCCCGGGGCCGATCCCGACGAGCTCGACGACGCGTACGCCCTGCAGTGGGCCGGAGCTGGGATTCGTCACGACTTGATTGTGACAGTGCCACTGTCACAATCACAAGTGACCCGGGTTACATACCCTCGGTACGGTATGTGTCATCATCAATGTCACGTTCGGAAAGGAACCACATGACGACTCGACTCGCGTACACCCGCAAGGGCTCAGGTGAGCCCCTCCTGCTGATCCACGGCATCGGGCACCGCCGACAGGCATGGGACCCGGTGCTCGACCGGCTGGCCGAGTCGTACGACGTCATCGCGATCGACCTCGCCGGGTTCGGCGAGTCCGAGCCCTATCCGAACGGCACGGCGTACACGATGGACAACGCCTGCCGGATCATCGGCGAGAACCTGCGGGAGTGGGGTGTCGACCAGCCGCATGTCGTCGGCAACTCGCTCGGCGGTGCGATCGCGCTCGAGATGGGCGCGCGCGGCCTGGCCCGGTCGGTCACTGCGCTCAGCCCGGCGGGGTTCTTCCGCAGTCTCGGCGATCGCGTGCAGGCCCTCGTGCTGCTGCTGGTGCTGCGGTTCGCCGCGATGGCCCCGATGCCGGTCCTGAAGGCGGTCTCGCGAAGTGCGTTCGGCCGCCGGATCTGCGGCCTCTCCCTCTACTCGCACCCCGAGCGCTTCGACAACACCGCGGTGCTCGGCGATGCGATCGCACTCAAGCAGGCCGCGGCGTTCGAGGGGACGCTGAAGGCCGGGTTGCGCTACGCGTTCACCAGCCCGGTCGACGTGCCGGTCACCATCGCCTGGGCGACCCGCGACCGGATCCTGCGATTCGGCCAGTCCGCCCTCGCGCAGGAGCGCCTCCCGAATGCGCAGCACGTCGCGCTGCCGCACTGCGGTCATGTCCCGATGATCGACGACCCCGACCTGATCGTCCGGGTCATCGACAACACCGTCAGCGACGCCTCCGAGTCGGCGGAACAGGCCGCCTGAGCGTCCGCTGGGCATATGTTGTGGCCTTCGGGCGTTCTTCCTGCCGTGGAGATCCTCGACTCGGTGGTGATCGGCGGCGGGCAGGCCGGGCTGTCCTCGTCGTACCACCTGAAGAAGCGCGGAATCCCGCACGTGCTCCTCGACTCAAACCCCCGCCCGGGCGGCGCGTGGCAGCATCGCTGGGACGCGCTCACGATGCGCGACGTGCACCGGGTCTCCGACCTGCCCGACGACCCGATTCCGGACGCCGCCGAGAACGAGCGGGCCAACGCCTTCGTGCCGTCGTACTTCGCCGACTACGAACGTACGCACGAGCTGCCGGTGATCCGTCCGGTCCAGGTCCGATCCGTGCGGGACGAGGACGGGTTGCTGCGCATCGACGCCGAGCAGGGCTCCTGGCTGAGCCGGACGCTCGTCAACGCGACGGGGACCTGGTCGCATCCGTTCATCCCGTACTACCCCGGCGCCGAGACGTTCGCCGGCGAGCAGCTGCACACCGTCGACTACCCGGGACCGGAGCACTTCCGTGGCAAGCGGGTCCTCGTCGTGGGCGGCGGCGCCTCGGCGGTGCAGTTCCTCGGCGCTCTCCGGCCGCTGACCGACACGATCTGGGTCACCCGGCGCGAGCCCGTGTGGCGGACCGACGAGTTCACGGCGGAGATCGGACGCGAGGTCGTGGCCCGGGTCGAGGAGCGTGTACGCCAGGGGCTGCCGCCGCGCAGCGTCGTCAGCGTGACCGGACTGATGCTCCGCGAGCAGGAGCGTGAGGCCGAGCGCCTCGGCGCGTACGAGCGCCGACCCATGTTCCGCTGCATCGAGCCCGATGGCGTGCGATGGGCCGACGGCACGTTCGAGCCCGTCGACGTGATTCTCTGGGCCACCGGCTTCCGGCCGGCGATCGAGCACCTCGGCCCGCTGCGGCTGCGCAGCCCGCGTGGCGGGATCCAGCTCGACGGGACGACGGCCGTCGCCGACCCACGGATCCAGCTGGTCGGCTACGGGCCGTCCGCGAGCACGATCGGCGCCAACCGGGCCGGCCGGTCCGCGGCGCGCGGCGTCGCCGGCTGGCTGGCATCAGACGTGGTCGGCGAGCTCGCCTGACCGTACGCGGCCGCGCCCGGGCGCTGCAGGACTCTCAGGACCCGAGGCTGGCGAGGTCGACGACCTCGTCGGAGGAGGGCGCCGTTGCCTCGTCGACCTTGTCGTACGAGAAGTTCAGCGTGCCTTCACCCTCGGCATCCCCGGACACGAGGCTCACCGGCTTGCCGTCCTCCTTGTCGACGTAGAGCGTGCCCTCACCGTCGTTGAGCGCGACGCAGTCGACGCCGTTGACCTTCTTCTCCTTGCCCTTGGTGACCTTGCCTTCCGGGTCGAGCAGCTCCTCGACGAACTTGTCCTTGGACACGAAGTTGCCTAGCGCGGCGAAGCTCTGGTTGTTGGGGTCGATCAGCACCCACTTGTCACCGATGAGGTTCATCGCCTCGGCCGGCGCCCCGGTCGACTCGAAGAACGCCTTGTCGGCCTTGAAGTACGACTTGCCGTCAGCCTTGAGCAGCTCCAGCTGCATACCGCTGACGCCGACCGAGCCCGATGCGGTCTCGCCGGCGAAGGCGAGGTCGACCTCGATCTCGCTGTCGGACTCCGCGTCGGTGCCCTTGCCCTCGATCGTGACGAAGTCCTCCTTGGCCAGCTGCTTCTCGGCTGCGGCGAGGATCTTGTCGGCGGAAAGGTCGGCAATGCCGTCGTCCGAGCCCCCGCCGTCGGAGCCGCATCCGACGAGGGCGAACGTCGAGGCGACGACGAGGGCTGAAAGGCGAGTACGGATGCGCATCGTGATCTCCTGTGGGATGGCGGCCCCTGCTGGCGCCATCGAGACGGAATGGTCACAGCCTCTCGTGAATCACCGGCTCTCGCCACCACTTTGCGGACGTACGAGCGCGTTGACCAGGCTCACCCCGACGGCGACCAGCGCGGCGACCAACGGGACGAGGAGCGCGGTCCGATAGTCCTCGAGCGCGTACGTCCCACCGGCCGACACCGCCACCAGCAGCGCGGACACCACGGCCAGCCCGAGAGCGGCACCCACCTGGAACGCGGTGTAGAGCAGGCCGCCGGCCAGACCGTGCTCGGAGTCGTCGACGCCATCCGTGGCCGCGATGGCCAGCGTCCCGTACGCAAGGGTGAACGCCAGGCCCATCGCGACCAGGCTGGGCAGCATCGCGAAGTAGGACCAGTCCGCGGTCATGGGCAGGAACAGCAGGAACGCCGCCGCCTGGGCCAGCACTCCCGCGGTCAGCACCGGAGCGTGCCCGAACCGCGTCACGAGCCAGGGCGTCAGCGTGGGCGCCAGAACGCCGTCGATCGCCATGATGAGCAGCGCGAGGCTCGTCTCGAGGGTCGACCAGCCGCGCAGCTCCTGGAGATACAGGACGATGACGAACTGGAAGCTGAAGAATGCCGCGGAGAACAGCAGCGCGACGAGGTTGACCCGGATCACGGTCCCGACCCGGAAGATGCCGAGGCGCACGAGGGGCTCACTCGCCCGCCGCTCGATGCCGACGAAGGCAGCGAGGGCCGCGGCCGCAGCGACCCCGTTGACCAGGGTCATGGTCAGCGAGGTGTGGGACGCCCGCTCGAGGGTGTTGACGAGCAGCAGTAGTCCGGTCGCGAGCGCGACCGCGCCCTTGAGGTCGAGCTGCCGGAGGACACGTCGCGCCTGGACGGTGTCCGCCGGGACGAGCCGGACCGCGAACGCGAGGATCACCGCCGACATGATGACCGGAGCGAAGAACACCCAACGCCAGTCCGCGAGGGTGAGCAGGCCGCCCAGCACGAGGCCCAGGCTGTAGCCGGCGGCCCCCGCGGCGCCGTAGATCAGCAGCGCCTTCTGGCGGGCGGCGCCCTCGGCGTACCCCGTGGTGATGATCGACAGGCCGGCCGGTGTCATGAACGCCGCGGCCACCCCGGTCACGAAGCGCGCCACGATGAGCATCCACGACTCGGTGGCGAGGCCGCCGATGCCGGAGAAGACGACGAACACCGCCAGCGGGATCAGGAACATCCGGCGGCGCCCGAGCAGGTCCGCCGCGCGACCTCCCAGGAGCAGGAAGCCGCCGTAGCCCAGGACGTACGCGCTCATGACCCACTGCAGTCCGCCGGCGCTCAGGTCGAACTCGGCGCCGATCGACGGGAGCGCGACAGCGAGCATCGCGATGTCCGCGCCTTCGAGGAACAGCGCTCCGCTCAGCACGAGCAGGAGCCCGAGGCCCCGTGCATCGAGGCGCTTGATCTCCGGCTCGGAGGGCTGGGTCGACGTCGTCATGGTGTCCTTTCGTGGTTACCTCTTGTAACTGACCCCATCGTGCGTCACTATGGGGAACTATGGAAGAAGGCACTTCAACGTCACCCGGTTCCTGCGACGTAACCGGCGAGACCGATGCGTTCCAGTGGGACACCCGCGAGGACTGCGAGGTCAGGCAGATCCTGGACCGCGTCGCCGACAAGTGGTCGCTCATGGTCATCTCGCTGCTCGGCCACCGGACGTTGCGCTTCACGGAGCTCAAGCGCGAGATCGACGGCGTCAGCCAGCGCATGCTGACCGTGACGCTGCGCCACCTCGAGCGCGACGGCCTGATCCAGCGCACGGTGCACCCGGTCGTGCCGCCGCGTGTCGACTACGAGCTCACGGACCTGGGCTGCGGCCTGATCGAGACGATCCAGTCGCTCGTCCGGTGGACCGAGAGCAACCAGGAGGCGATCATCCGTGCCCGGATCGCCTTCGACCAGCGCCAGGCCGAGGCTGCCGCCTCGGCGTGATCTGGGTTGCAACCCGTTGCATAGCAACTCGTTGCATAGTACGGTCGCGGGCATGGCGCTCGAGCACGCGATCCTGGTGTCCCTCGCGGAGAAGTCCGCGTCGGGCTATGACCTCGCGCGCCGGTTCGACGCGTCGATCGGGCACTTCTGGAAGGCCAGCCACCAGCAGATCTACAAGGTGCTGGGCCGCATGGAGTCCGACAAGTGGGTCGAGGCGCACCTGGTCGAGCAGTCCGGCCGACCGGACAAGAAGGTCTACGCCATCACCGGCGAGGGGCGCGCGGAGCTGATGCGCTGGTCGTCGACGCCCACGCCGATCGAGACGTACCGCAGCGAGTTCGCGGTCAAGCTCCGCGGGCTGCGGTTCGGCGATCGCGACGCCGTGCTGTCAGACGTACGCGCTCGCCGCGAGGCCCACGTCGCGCAGCTCGCGTACTACGAAGCCAGCGCCGCGAAGCACTATCCCGACCCCTCTGCCGTCGGTGATGACGAGCTCGGCGCCTATCTCGTGCTGCGCGCCGGCTTCATGCAGGAGCAGACCGGCATCGCGTGGTGCGACGAGATCCTTCAGGCCTTCGGGGTGGCCGAGCGATGAGCGCGTATGCCCACCAGCAGCACGCCGAGGCCGATCACGACCGCCGTCGTGATGAGCACCGCATGCACCCAGAAGAACGCCGTCGGCGCGCTGTCCCAGTGCGCGCCGTCCCACGCCCGGTCGTCGTCGACGACCGCCTTGGCGAACCGTGGCCAGATCACGACGTTGAACACGCCCGCGACGATGAGGAACCGGGCAGCCAGCTTCGAGATCACGTGACCATCCCATCACAGGAGTCCGCATGAAAGCCTTCCGCGCTGCCGTCGAGGCGGGTGACTTCGCCGCGCTCGGCGACCTGCTCGCCGAGGACGTCGTGTTCCGCAGCCCCGTCGCCTTCAAGCCGTACGAAGGGCGCGCCATCGTCTCGGCGATCCTGCGCGGCGTCGGTCGGGTCTTCAGCGACTTCCGGTACGTCCGGGAGCTCACCGACGACGACCAGGGCGGCTCAGCGCTGGTGTTCGAGACCGTCGTCGACGGGGTCAGCGTCAACGGGATCGATCTGATCCGTGTCAACGAAGCCGGCCTGATCAGCGAGCTCACCGTGATGGTGCGCCCGCTGTCCGGCGCGAATGCCCTCGCCGAGGCGATGGGCAAGCAGTTCCCCCAGATCCAGGAAGAGGCCATCGCTGCGATGGCCGGAGAGTGAACTCGATGACCAGCCCTTATCCGCATCTGCTCGAGCCGCTCGACCTCGGCCACACGACCCTGCGCAACCGGGTCATCATGGGCTCGATGCACACCGGCATGGAAGACCGCGCCAAGCACCTGCCGGAGCTCGCGGCGTACTTCGCCGAGCGGGCCAAGGGTGGCGTGGCGCTGTCGGTGACCGGCGGCTACGCGCCCAACTGGCACGGCTGGCTACTGCCGTTCGGCTCGCTCATGACGTCGAAGCGCCTCGCCGACAAGCACCGGATCGTCACCGACGCGGTGCACGAGCACGACGGCAAGATCGCGATGCAGCTGCTGCACGCCGGACGCTATGGCTATCACCCGTTCAAGCGCGCCGCGTCCAGCAAGCCGTCACCGATCACCCCACTCGGCAAGCCCAAGGCGATGTCGACCAGGGAGGTCGACCAGACCATCACCGACTTCGCCAGGTCCGCCAAGCTCGCACAACGGGCCGGCTATGACGGCGTCGAGATCATGGGGTCCGAGGGATACCTGATCAACCAGATGCTCACGGCGCGGACCAACGACCGTACGGACCGGTGGGGCGGCAGCGCCGAGAACCGCATGCGCTTCCCGGTGGAGATCGTCGAGCGGGTGCGCGAGGCCGTCGGCGACGACTTCATCGTGATGTACCGGATGTCGCTGCTCGACCTCGTCGACGACGCCCAGAGCTGGGACGAGACCGTCACTCTCGCCAAGAAGGTCGAGGCGGCCGGCGTCTCGATCATCAACACCGGCATCGGCTGGCACGAGGCCCGCATCCCGACGATCGTGACGTCGGTGCCCCGCGGCGCGTTCTCGTGGGTCACCGGCAAGCTGCGGCCGGAGGTGTCGGTGCCGGTCGTCGCGTCCAACCGCATCAACACGCCCGAGATCGCCGAGGAGATCATCGCGTCGGGCCAGGCCGACCTCGTGTCGATGGCGCGACCGCTGCTGTCCGACCCGTACTTCGTCGCCAAGGCTGCGGAGAACCGCGCCGACGAGATCAACACGTGCATAGCCTGCAACCAGGCATGCCTCGATCACACGTTCAAGAACCAGCGCGCGAGCTGCATGATCAATCCTCGTGCGGGTCACGAGACGTCGCTCGTGCTGTCCCCCACCCGTACGTCCAAGCGAATCGCCGTGGTGGGCGCCGGGCCTGCGGGGCTCGCCGCGGCGACCGAGCTGTCGGGGCGCGGGCACACGGTCGAGCTGTTCGAGGCGTTGCCGGAGGTCGGCGGCCAGTTCCGGCTGGCGATGCAGATCCCCGGCAAGGAGGAGTTCAAGGAGACCATCCGCTACTACTCCCGGCGCCTGGAGCTCGGCGGAGTCAAGGTCCACCTCGACACCACGGCCACCGTCGACGAGCTCGCGAGCTTCGACGAGGTCGTCATCGCGACGGGTGTCGAGCCACGCATCCCGTCCGTCCCCGGCGTCGATCACCCCAAGGTCGTCAACTACCAGGACGTCATCCGGCACCGCGCTCCCGTCGGCCGCCGCGTCGCGGTGATGGGGGCCGGCGGCATCGGGTTCGACGTGTCGGAGTTCCTGCTGCACGAGCCCGACGAGTCCGTCGAGCACTGGATGCAGCGATGGGGCGTGACCGATCCCGAGCTCGAGCGCGGCGGGCTCGCGACCAAGCTCAAGGCTCCGCCGAAGCGCGAGGTCGTCCTGCTCCAGCGCAAGACCACCGAGCTCGGCAAGGGCCTCGGCAAGACGACGGGCTGGGTGCACCGGCAGACCCTCAAGGACTCCGGCGTCGAGATGGTCAAGGGCGTCACGTACGACCGGATCGACGACGAGGGCCTGCACATCACCGTCGCTGTCGGGGACACCAGCGAGTCACGGGTCCTCGACGTCGACACGGTCGTGCTGTGCACGGGGCAGGAGTCCGTACGCGATCTCATCGAGCCGCTCGAGGCGCTCGGCAAGCCGGTGCACGTCATCGGCGGCGCTGATGTCGCCGCCGAGCTCGACGCCAAGCGCGCCATCAAGCAGGCCACGGAGCTCGCCGCGAGGTTGTGACCGCGCTCCGGCCGAGCGGCATACTGATCCGGTGAGCACCCGGATCGTCCTCCTGCGCGCCGTCAACGTGGGCGGGACGCAGCTGCCCATGGCCGAGCTGCGCGAGATCGCCACCGACCTCGGAGCGACAGACGTGTCGACGTACATCGCCTCCGGCAATCTCATCGCCGACGTCCCCGGCAAGGGCGCCGACTTCGACCGTGCCCTCGAGAAGGCGATCGAGCAGCGCTACGGCTGGTTCCGTGATGTCATCTCCCGCACGCCGGCGCAGGTCGGCAAGGCCCTCGATGCCCACCCGTTCGAGGTCGTCGAGCCGAAGTACTCATACGTCTCCTTCCTCGCCGGCAGGCCGACCGCCGACGCGATCGCGAAGGCCGAGACGTACGAGACCGGCGACGACCGGTGGCAGGTCATCGGCACCGAGCTGCACATCCGGTACGCCAACGGCGCTGGTCGCCCGCAGATGAAGG
>NZ_JAKFCB010000340.1:0-7166 GCF_036676885.1 Aeromicrobium sp. | reverse complement strand
CTGGGAGGTCGACGACGTCACGGCCTACCGCACCGTCCGGGCGGCCCCGCCGCCAGCGCCGACGCGCGAGGCGATCAAGACCGGCAAGTTCGACGCGGTCATGTTCACCTCGTCGTCCACGGTGCGCAACCTCGTCGGCATCGCCGGCAAGCCGCACACGTCGACGATCATCGCGTGCATCGGCCCGGCGACTGCCAAGACCGCCGAGGAGCACGGCCTGCGGGTCGACGTCCTCGCCGAGTCCCCGTCGGTCGAGGTGCTGGCCGATGCGCTCGCGGAGTTCGGTGCGGCTCGTCGCCTCGCCTTCCTCGACGCGGGCGAGCCGGTCACCAAGCCCTCGCAGAAGCGTCCCTCGACGCGACGCAAGGCCTAGGAACACGCATGCCCTTTCCCGCTGACCGTCCTCGTCGCCTGCGCCAGTCGCCGGCGATGAGGCGGTTGGTGGCGGAGACGCACGTCCAGCCGTCCCAGCTGATCCTCCCGATGTTCATCGCGGAGGGCCTCAGCCAGCCCAGGCCGATCGCCAGCATGCCCGGCGTCGTGCAGCACAGCCGCGAGTCGGCCCGCAAGGCGTACGCCGAGGCAGCCGCCCTCGGGCTCGGCGGCGTCATGCTGTTCGGCGTACCCGAGCACAAGGACGCACAGGGATCCGGTGCGCTCGACCCCGACGGCATCCTCAACGTCGCACTGGCCGACGCCCGGGCCGAGGTCGGCGACGACCTGCTGGTGATGTCGGACCTGTGCCTCGACGAGTTCACCGACCACGGCCACTGCGGGGTCCTCGACGCCAAGGGCCGGGTCGACAACGACGCGACACTCGAGATCTATGCCCAGATGGGTGTCGTGCAGGCCGAGTCCGGGGCGCACGTCGTCGGTCCCAGCGGCATGATGGATGGTCAGGTCGGCGTCATCCGCGCGGCGCTCGATGCCGCAGGTCTCGACGACACCGTGATCCTGGCCTACGCCGCGAAGTACTCCTCCGCCTTCTACGGTCCGTTCCGTGAGGCCGTCGCGTCGTCGCTGCAGGGCGACCGCAAGACGTACCAGCAGGACCCGGCCAACGCCCGCGATGCGATTCGCGAGGTGCTCCTCGACATCGAAGAGGGCGCCGACATCGTCATGGTCAAGCCGGCGCTGTCCTACCTCGACGTGATCGCCGACGTACGCGCGACGGTCAGCGTGCCGGTCGCGGCCTACAACATCTCCGGCGAGATGGCGATGGTCGAGGCCGCCGCCGCGAATGGCTGGATCGACCGGGAGCGCACGATCGACGAGATCATCCTGTCGATCCGCCGGGCCGGCGCCGACATCGTGCTGACCTACTGGGCCGCCGAGCTCGCCACCCGCCTCACCCGCTGACGCTGACATGCAGAAGGGGCCCTCCACCGGAGGGCCCCTTCTGCGTATGTCGCTGAGTCAGCTGAGCAGCGAGGTGATGCAGTTCGTCAGCTTGACCAGGTCGAGGGCGGAGATGCCGCTGGCGATGCACTGGGTCTTGGCCTCGGCCCAGGTCAGGGTCGCCGAGCCGCCGCCGTCGGTGCCGCCCGAGGTGCCACCGTCGGTGCCCCCCGTGGTGCCGCCGAGATCGGTGACCAGGCCGTCGACCAGGCCGGTGACGCCGCCGCTCGTGGTGCCGTCGGTGCCGCCGGTGCCGCCACCAGTGCCTCCATCGGTCCCGCCGGTGCCGCCACCCGTGCTCGTGCCGCCACCCGTGCTGCCGCCGCCGGAGCTCGTGCCGCCGCTGCTGGCCTCCTCCTCAGCCGCCCTGGCCCGCTCGCGCTGCCTGGCGCTGAGGGTCTGGTCGTTGGAGGACGAGGTCAGCACCGAGGAGGTCGAGTAGCCGTTGGGCGACTGCGTGAAGTCGCCCTGCGCATAGCGGGCGGAGATCGCCAGGACCAGGTCGACGTAGGACGAGGAGTGGTTGTAGCGCATGACCGCAGCAGAGGCGCCGGAGTGCGTCGAGAGGTCGTCGGTGCCGGCGCACAGATAGATGCCGGCCGCGGTCGCGGAGTCGTCGATGTCCTGGGGGTTCTTCTTGCCGTCGTTGTCGGAGTCGACCGCGACGGACTTCCAGGTGCCGGGGATGAACTGCATGGGTCCGACCGCGCGGTCGTAGACCGGGTCGTTGTCGAGGGAGCCGGAGTCGGTGTCGGTGATCCGGGCGCGGCCGTCGTTGCCGTCAAGGGCGACGCCGTAGATGCCGGGCGTCGCGATGCCGTCGGCGTTGAGCGAGTTGCCGTTGGTGCGTCCGTGGTTGGACTCGACGCGGCCGATCGCGGCGACGAGGTTCCACGGGAGCTTGCAGGACTCGTCCGCCTTGCCCAGCAGGGTCTCGGCGCGGCGGTAGGCGTAGAGGGCGGACGACGGGATGCCGTTGGTCGACAGCGTCGACACGGTGCCGGCAAGACCGGCCTTCTCGTCGATGCCGGCGGGCGTCGGCTGGACGCTGGCGGGGTCCTCGAATGCCGTGGCGGGCACGGACGGGATGTCGGAACCGCTGCTGCCACCGGACGCCGTCGCGAGGCCCCCGCTGGTCACCATGGCGCCCCATGCTCCGACGAGAACCGCCATCGGAACGAGGGCGCTGGCCTTTTGCCAACGCGTGAGCTTGCGAGCTCCCATAAGAACGTGCCCTCCATGCTGTCGCGAGAAGTGCGACATAGCGTAAACCGATGTTACTGCCAGCCGGGACGCGCCGCAAAGCAGTGAACACCTTCACAACGAGGTTGACAGCCTGTTGGTTACGGTCGGTCGACTCCGCCGACGAGCTGAGAATCCCATTGAGGACAATGGAACACGTGACTTCCCACCCCGCTTCGCAAGGCTTGTTCGACCGTGCCCGCGCTGTCTCGCCGGGAGGCGTCAACTCCCCGGTGCGCGCCTTCCGGGCCGTCGGAGGGACCCCGATCTTCATGCGATCCGGATCCGGAGCCTGGCTGACGGACGTCGACGGCAACCGCTACGTCGACCTGGTCGGCTCGTGGGGTCCCATGCTCCTGGGCCACGCTCACCCCGAGGTCCTCTCCGCGGTGTCCGACGCGGTCGGCCGCGGTACGTCCTTCGGCACGCCCAGCGAGCCCGAGGTGCTGCTCGCCGAGGAGATCGTCGGGCGTACACCGGCAGACTCCGTGCGCCTCGTGTCATCGGGCACCGAGGCGACGATGTCGGCGATCCGGCTGGCCCGCGGGTTCACCGGGCGCGACAAGATCGTGAAGTTCGCCGGTTGCTACCACGGCCACGTCGACGCGCTGCTGGCCGAGGCCGGCTCGGGCGTCGTGACGCTGGGCCTGCCGGAGACGCCGGGCGTACCGGCACACGTCACGGCCGACACGATCGTGCTGCCCTTCAACGACCGCGCAGCCGTCGAGGCCGCGTTCGAGGCGTACGGCGACCAGATCGCCTGCCTCATCACCGAGGCGGCCGCCGGCAACATGGGCGTCGTCCCGCCCGAGCCGGGCTTCAACGGCTTCCTCGCCGAGACCTGCGCGCGCCACGGCGCGCTGTTCATCAGCGACGAGGTGATGACGGGGTTCCGGGTCACCCGCTCGGGACACTGGGGTGTCGACGGCGAGCCGGAGGGCTGGCGGCCCGACCTGCTGACGTTCGGCAAGGTCATGGGCGGTGGCTTCCCGGCCGCGGCGTTCGGTGGCCGCCGCGACGTCATGGAGCAGCTCGCGCCGGTCGGCCCGGTCTACCAGGCCGGCACGCTGTCGGGCAATCCGATCGCGACGACCGCGGGCCTCACGACGCTGCGGCTGGCCGACGCCGAGGCGTACGCCCGGCTCGACGACGCCTCGGCCCAGCTCCAGGGTCTCGTCGCCGATGCGCTCGATGCCGCCGGTGTCACGTACGCGCTGCAGAACGCCGGCAACATGTTCAGCGTCTTCTGGGGCGTCGACAAGCCCGTGACCGACTTCGCCGGCGCGCAGGCGCAGGAGGCCTGGCGCTACCGGCCGTTCTTCCACGCGATGCTCGACGCCGGCGTCTACCTCCCGCCGAGCGCGTACGAGTGCTGGTTCGTCTCGGCGGCGCACGACTCGGAGGCACTCTCTAGAATTGCCGAGGCGCTGCCGGCCGCGGCGCGCGCCGCAGCCCTTGCGACATCCGACAGCTGACAAGGACGACGACCATGACGACTCGAACCACCGTGCACCTGATGAGGCACGGCGAGGTCCACAACCCGATGGGCGTCCTCTATGGCCGCATCGCGGGCTACAACCTCTCCGAGCTCGGGCACGAGATGGCCGCCAAGGTCGCCGACTCGCTCAAGGGCAACGACATCACCCACCTCGTGGCGTCGCCGCTGGAGCGCGCGCAGCAGACCGCCGGGCCGCTCTCGGAGATCCTCAAGCTCGACATCGTGACGGACGAACGGGTCATCGAGGCCGGCAACAAGTTCGAGGGCAAGACGTTCGGCGTCGGCGACGGTGCGCTGCGCCGGCCGCAGAACTGGTGGCACCTGCGCAACCCGTTGAAGCCGTCATGGGGCGAGCCCTACAAGGAGATCGCGGCCCGCATGCGCGCCGCGATCAACGACGCCCGCGAGGCCGCTCGGGGCCATGAGGCCGTCATCGTCTCGCACCAGCTGCCGGTCTGGACGGCCCGCCGGTCGTACGAGAAGGCGCGCTTCGCCCACGACCCGCGCAAGCGCCAGTGCTCGCTCGCGAGCCTCACGACGCTGACGTTCGACGACGACCACTTCGTGGGCCTGACCTACAGCGAGCCGGCCGGCGACCTGATCCCGGACGCGCTGCGCAACAAGTTCGTCGGCGGCGCCTAACGTGCATTTCTTGAGCCGCACTCTCCGCGTCACGGTGGCGATCGGGGCGCTGGCCCTTGTCGCCGCGTGCAGTGGTGGCGGCAGGGACCGGACGACTGACGGATACGTCGGCGCCGACGGCAAGAACGACCTCATCACGCTGGTTCCGGCTGCCGACCGCAAGCCGGCCCCGAAGCTCGCGGGTGAGGGACTCGACGGCAAGCCGCTGTCGACCGCGGACTTCGCCGGCAAGACCATCGTCATCAACCTGTGGGGTCCGTGGTGCCCGCCGTGCCGTGCCGAGGCGCCGGTGCTCAAGGAGATCTCGGAGGAGTACGCCGACAAGGACGTGCAGTTCATCGGCATGCTCACGCGTACGCCGGATCCGTCATCGGCGATCGCGTTCAACCGCAAGAAGGGCATCAGCTATCCCAGCTTCGCCGACGAGGGCGGCAGCCTCGAGCTCGAGTTCGTCGACAGCCTGCCGACCCAGGCGATCCCGACGACGTGGGTCATCGACTCCGAGGGGCGGGTCGCAGCCCGCATCATGGACCCCAAGCTGCGCGCCTCGACGCTGGCCGGCGTGATCGACGACGTGCAGAAGAGCACGTCGTGACGGACTGGTTCCAGGACACGATCTACTCCGGCAACCTGCTCCTCGCGGTTCCCGTTGCGATCCTCGCCGGGCTGGTGTCGTTCTTCTCGCCGTGCGTCCTGCCGCTGCTGCCGGGCTACCTGTCGTACGTCTCGGGCGTCGCCGCGCAGGACCTCGAGTCGGCCCGCCGCGGCCGCCTGCTCGCGGGGTCGTTGCTGTTCGTCCTCGGCTTCAGCTCGGTGTTCGTGCTCGGCGGTGCACTGTTCGGGTCGGTCGGGCTCGAGCTGGAGAAGTACCAGCGTGAGCTCTCGATCGTCACCGGCATCATGGTGATCGCCCTGGGTCTGGTCTTCATCGGCTTCATCCCGTTCATGCAGCGCGAGACCCGCGTGCACGCCGTCCCGACCGTGGGCCTGGCGATCGCGCCGCTGCTCGGGGTGTTCTTCGGGCTCGGCTGGACGCCGTGCATCGGCCCGACGCTGGCTGCGGTGCTGGGGCTCTCGTTCGCGACCGACGACGCCTCGGCGGCGCGTGGCGCGTTCCTCGCCCTGACGTACTGCCTGGGCCTCGGCATCCCGTTCGTGCTGGCGGCCCTCGGCTTCGGCAAGTTCATGCGCGCGGTGTCGTGGTTCAGGCGCAACCAGCGCCTGGTCTCGATCGTCGGAGGCGTGCTGCTGATCGCCGTCGGCGTCATGCTGCTGACCGGCTGGTGGGCCGACCTCGTGGGCGAGATGCAGACGTGGGTCAGCGGATTCGAGACGCCGGTATGAGTGAGGCGGTGGCATGAGCAGCAATGCCGTCAGCGCGCTGGGCCGCCGGGAGTTCACCCGATGGTTCTGGCGCCAGCTGACCTCGATGCGTACGGCGCTGTTCCTCCTGCTGCTGCTGGCGATCGCCGCGGTCCCGGGATCGCTCGTGCCGCAGCGCGGGGTCGATGCCCGGGCGGTCGAGGCGTACTTCATCGACCACCCCAAGAGCGCACCGGTGCTGGACAACCTGGGCTTCTTCAGCGTCTACACGTCGCCGTGGTTCAGCGCGATCTACCTGCTGCTGATGATCTCGCTGATCGGCTGCATCATCCCGCGGTCGTTCGTCTACCTCCGGGCGTTGCGCGCGCGGCCGCCCAAGGCCCCCCGCAACTTCTCGCGCCTGCCGGCCTCTGCGACGTTCGAGACGTCCGCGTCGGTCGACGAGGTCGTCGCCGCCGGCCGCAGGGCCCTGGGACGGGCCCGGGTCGATGTGGTGGACGGTGAGGTCAGCGCCGAACGCGGTTACCTGCGCGAAGCCGGCAACCTGGTCTTCCACATCAGCGTCGTCGTGGTGCTGATCGGCGTGGCGGTCGGCACGCTGTTCGGCTATCGCGGCTCGGCGATCGTGACGGAGGGCCAGGGCTTCTCCAACTCGCTGACGCAGTACGACGAGTTCGGGTCCGGATCGCTGTTCGACGCCGACCAGATGCCGCCGTTCTCCCTCAAGCTGGACACGTTCACCGCCAAGTTCCAGCCGCTGGGCAGCCAGCAGGCCGGTGCTCCGAGGCTGTTCCGCGCCGAGGGGACCTACACGTCGAAGCCGGGGGCCGGCGAGCGTACGTTCGACATCACGGTCAACCACCCGCTCGAGATCGACGGCACCTCGGTGTTCCTCGTCGGCCAGGGGTATGCGCCGGTGCTCAAGGTCACCGACGCCGGTGGTGACGTCGTGTTCAACGAGGCCGTGCCGTTCCTGCCGGCCGACGCCACGTACACGTCGAACGGCGTCGTCAAGGTCACCGACTCCGAGCCGGAGCAGCTGGGCTTCCAGGGCTTCTTCCTG
>NZ_JAKFCB010000339.1:0-19601 GCF_036676885.1 Aeromicrobium sp. | reverse complement strand
GATGACGACCTGAGGCAGCGGCACAAGGAGCTCGCCGAGACGATCGAGGAGCATCGGCAGCGCTATCACCGCGACGACGCCCCGGTCATCTCCGACTACGACTACGACCAGCTGATCCGCGAGATCGAGGCCCTCGAGGAGCAGCTCCCCGAGCTCCGCACACCGGACTCGCCGACGCAGCAGGTCGGCGGCATGATCTCGTCCACGTTCGAGGCGTACGAGCACCGCGAGCGGCTCTACAGCCTCGACAACGCGTTCTCGATCGAGGAGCTCGAGAGCTGGCACGGCCGCATCCTCCGCGAGGGCGTCGACGATGCCGAGTTCCTCTGCGAGCTCAAGGTCGACGGCCTGGCGATCTCGCTGACCTACGAGGGCGGCGTCCTGACTCGCGGCGTCACGCGCGGTGACGGCCGGGTCGGCGAGGACGTCACGGCCAACGTCCGCACGATCAGCGTCATCCCGCACCGGCTGGCGGCGTCGGAGGACTACCCGATCCCCTCATACGTCGAGGTGCGCGGCGAGGTGTTCTTCCCGACCCAGGCGTTCGAGGAGTTCAACGCCGCGTGGGCCGAGTCCGGCAAGACGCCCTTCTCCAACCCGCGCAACGCCGCCGCGGGGTCGCTCCGCATGAAGGACTCGTCGATCACCGCGAGCCGGCCGCTGTCGATGGTGTGCCACGGGCTCGGCTACCGCGAGGGCTTCGAGCCCAAGCGGCAGAGCGAGGCATACGACGCGCTCAAGGGGTGGGGCCTGCCGACGAGCGACCGGGCCAAGGTGCTGCCCGACCTCGGGGCGGTCGAGGAGTTCATCGACTACTACGGCGAGCACCGCCACGACGTCATCCACGACATCGACGGCGTCGTGGTCAAGGTCGACCAGGTCAACCTCCAGCGCCGGCTCGGCTCGACGTCACGGGCACCGCGCTGGGCGATCGCGTGGAAATACCCGCCCGAGGAGGTCAACACCCGGCTGCTCGACATCCGCGTCAACGTCGGCCGCACCGGCCGGGTGACGCCCTATGGCGTCATGGAGCCCATCCGCGTCGCGGGCTCGACGGTCGAGATGGCCACGCTGCACAACCAGCACGAGGTCAAGCGCAAGGGGGTCCTGATCGGCGACATGGTCGTGCTGCGCAAGGCCGGAGACGTGATCCCCGAGATCGTCGGTCCGGTCGTTGCCCTGCGCGACGGCACCGAGCGCGAGTTCGTGATGCCGACCGAGTGCCCGTCGTGCGGCACGCCGCTGGCGCCGGCCCGCGAGGGCGACAAGGACATCCGCTGCCCCAACACCCGATCATGCCCCTCGCAGCTGCGCGAGCGGCTGACGCATGTGGGCGGCCGCGGGGCGTTCGACATCGAGGTGTTCGGCTGGGAGGGCGCCACGGCGTTGCTCGACGCCGGTGTGCTGGTCGATGAGGGCGGGCTGTTCGCGCTGACCGCCGAGCAGCTGCTGCAGGTGCCGCTCTACACCCGGGCGGCCAAGAAGTCCGAGCTCGCCGACGGAGCAGACGAACGCGTGCTCAGCGCCAACGGCATCGCGCTGCTCGACAACCTCGAGAAGGCCAAGACCCAGCCGCTGTGGCGCGTCCTCGTGGCGCTGTCGATCCGCCATGTCGGGCCCACCGCGGCTCGCGCGCTGGCCACGCACTTCGCGTCGATGGACCGCATCCGCGAGGCGTCGGTCGACGAGCTCTCCGCGGTCGACGGCGTCGGACCCACGATCGCCGAGGCCGTCGTCGAGTGGTTCGGTGTCGACTGGCACCGCGGCATCGTCGACCAGTGGCAGGCGGCCGGCGTACGCATGGCGGACGAGCGCGACGAGTCGGTGCCGCGCACCCTCGAGGGGCTCACGATCGTCGTCACCGGGTCGCTCGAGCGTTTCACCCGGGACTCGGTCAAGGAGGCGATCATCGCCCACGGCGGCAAGGCGTCGGGTTCGGTCTCCAAGAAGACCGACTACGTCGTCGTGGGGGAGTCCGCCGGTTCCAAGGCCGACAAGGCCGAGCAGCTGGGCGTACCCATGCTCGACGAGGAGGGCTTCGAGGCGCTCCTCGCCAACGGACCTGCCGAACAGCCCGCTGACGAGGCTTCCTGACGGCCATACTGTTCGCATGCTGGAGATCCGTCCCAACTGCGAGTGCTGCGATCGCGACATCGAACCCACCTCGACCGACGTCCTGATCTGCACCTACGAGTGCACCTGGTGTCGCGACTGCGCCGACAATGTCCTCCGCGGCGTGTGCCCCAACTGCGGCGGGGAGCTCGTACGCCGTCCCGTCCCGTCCGCCGTGCGGCTCGCCAGCGACCCACCCTCGACCACTCGGGTCTTCAACCCCGACTGCCTCGCCGCCCACCCCTCCCGCTGAGCTGGACGCGCGTCGACTGACGATCAGGAAGCACGAAGCTGAAGGCCGTAAGGCTCTGGCGGTCGCGTGCGCGCACCCTTATGGTGACTGCACTCGCTTCCGGACGGCGTGTCACACCGCCGGCAGCGTCGTCGATCGCACCACTGAGCGCTGGAGGATCCATGCCGTCCCGTCGTCGCACCGCACTGGCCCTCGGATCGGCGGTCGCCGCGATCGCCCTCCTGGCCGCGCCAATCAGCGCGACCGCCGAGCCGTCGCCATACACCACAGGCGCCGACGGGGCGGGGGACCCGTACTTCCCGCTCGCCGGCAACGGTGGCACCGATGTCCTGCACTACGACCTCGACCTCGACTACACGCCGGCGCCGCCGGATCCGGCGCCGATCGAGGGCCACCTCGACGGCGTCGCCACGATCGACCTCGTCCCGACTCAGAATCTCAGCCGGTTCAACCTCGACCTGCGCGGCCTCACCGCCACGGTGGTGACGGTGTCGGGCAAGCCCGCGACCTTCACGCAGACGGACAACGAGCTCGCAATCACGCCGACCAAGAAGCTCAAGGCCGGCAAGAAGACCCAGGTCGTCGTCACGTACGGCGGAACGACCACTCGGCCGACGGACATCGAAGGTGCGCTGTACGGCTGGGTCACCACCCGTGACGGCGCGATGGTGGTGAACGAGCCCGAGGGGTCGGGCACGTGGTTCCCCGTCAACGACCACCCGACCGACAAGGCGACGTACTCGTTCGAGATCACGGTGCCCGAAGGCCTCGTCGCGGTCGCCAACGGCCTGCCCAGCGATCCCGCGACCACGGTCGACGGGAAGTCGACGTGGTACTGGGACGCACCCGACCCGATGGCCGCCTATCTCGCTACGGCGAGCGTGGGCGACTACGTGGTGGACGAGTACGTCGCCGAGAACGGCACGCCGATCTTCGATGCCGTGGATCCGGCCCGGCTCGGGGCCCCGTCGGAGGACCTGGCCCTGACGAGCGACATGCTCGTGTTCTTCGAGAGCCTCTACGGGCCGTACCCCTTCAATTCCTACGGGGCCATCGTCGATGACGACTCGGTCGGCTACGCACTCGAGACCCAGACCCGCTCGTTCTTCTCGCGGACCGCATCCGAGGGGACGGTCGCGCACGAGCTCGCCCACCAATGGATGGGCAACCACGTGAGCCCTCACCGGTGGGCGGACATCTGGCTCAACGAGGGCTGGGCAACGTACTCGACGTGGATGTGGACCGAGCATCGGGGCGGCGACACGGCCCAGGTGTCCTTCGCCGACTACCTCACGATCCCCGCCGATGACCCCGAGTGGGATCTCGCCATCGCCGACCCGGGGCCGCTCGGACTCTTCGCGAACCCCGTCTACGACCGCGGCGCCGCGACCCTGCACGCGCTGCGGGTGAAGATCGGCGACGAGGAGTTCTTCGAGCTGGCGCAGACGTGGGTGGAGCGGTTCGGGGGCGGCACGGCCTCGACGGCGGACTTCATCGCCCTGTCGGAGGAGGTGTCGGGCCAGGACCTCGAGGCGTTCTTCGACGCATGGATCTACACGCCTGAGAAGCCGGTCAGCTGGTAGGCGAATCGGGCCGGATCACCCTGCGGCCTGCTTGACGAGGGCGGTGAGCTTCTTCTCGATACCGGGGTTCATCGCGATGACGGCGAACGCCGTCGGCCACATGTCGCCGTCATCGAGCTGCGCCCACTCGTTGAACCCGACCTCGGCGTACCGCACCTTGAACTTCGCGGCGGGCTTGAAGAACACGACGACCTTGCCGTCCCGTGCATAGGCAGGCATGCCGTACCAGGTCTTCGGCGCGAGGTCGGGGGCGTGCTCCTTGACGATGTCGTACAGCTTCTCGGCGATGACCCGGTCGGCCTCGGGCATCGCCGCGATCGCGTCGCGCACAGCCTTGTCGTCGGCCTCGGCCTTCTTGGCGGCCGAACCTCCACGAGCGGCGCCCTTGAGCTCAGACGCGCGATCCTTCATCGCGGCGCGCTCCTCTTCGGTGAATCCTTCGTACGATGCGTTCTTGGCCATGGTTCCTGTCCTTCCGGTGAGTGGGTATGTCGCCGAGCGTAGGGTCGGCGCGGCGTCCATCGCTTCTTGATTCCTGACCGGATCGGCTGGGCCCGTAACATCGAGAGGTGCCTCCTCGCTCTCCGCTGCCGCCGCGACACGGGCTGGGCGCGGCCTGGTTGCGTACGCCCGACCGCGACAAACCGCGGCCCGATCCGTGGCCGACGATGGGCGCCTGGCTGCGTGACCGGCTGCCCGAACGGGTCGACGTCGCCCGGATGCTGGCGGATGAGCGTTTCGTCTACGACACCGGCAACGCCGTCGACGAGGACCATGCCTACGCGCCGCACACCTTCGTGTGGTTCCACCGCGATCTGCCCGACGAGGTCGACGTGCCCGGCGAGATCCACGTGCTCCACCGGGACGACCGGCTCGTCGTGGTCGACAAGCCGGCGTTCCTCTCCTCCATCCCGCGCGGCCGGCACGTACGGCAGAGCGTCGTCGTACGCCTGCGCGACGAGCTGGGGCTGCCCGAGCTGTCGCCCTTGCACCGGCTGGATCGCGTGACCTCCGGCCTGTTGCTGCTGGCGACCGAGCGGCGGTGGCGAGGTGCTTACCAGACGCTGTTCCAGGAGGGCGAGGTCCGCAAGACGTACCGGGCGCTCGCCCCGGTGCGGTCCGGGCTCGAGCTGCCGGTGGTCGTGCGTGACCACATCACGAAGCGTCGCGGCACCTGGCAGTCCGAGGTCGTCCCGGACGCCCCGGTCAACGCCGAGACCCTGGTCGAGCTCGAGTCGCGGCTGGGCGAAGCCGGCGTCTACCGGCTGACCCCACGCACCGGCCGGACGCACCAGCTGCGCCTGCACATGCACGGGCTCGGCATCCCGATCGTCGACGACCCGCTCTACCCGACCGTGCACGACATCGCGGTCGACGACTTCAGCCGGCCACTGCAGCTGCTGGCCGCCGAGCTCGAGCTCACGGACCCGTTCGACGGCAAGAACCGCCGATTCGAGAGCGTACGCTCACTGCCGCTCTGAACCAGCGGCTCAGGGATCGGCGCGGATGCGGGCGGCGAACGCGATGATCGAGACGATGGCGAAGCCGATGCCCCACCAGACCAGCCCGCCGGCAGCCGCATACAGCGCGACGGTCACGAACAGCATGACCTGCACGATGAACCGTGTGGGATTGACCAGACGCTTGTCCGAGGTCGGTGCCATCCACTGGGCCCAGATGCCGATCGCGACGAATGCGAGGAATCCGCCCAGCGCCCACCCCCGCCATCCGTCGACCATTCCGCGGCCGGCGGCCACGAGCAGCGCGATCATCGCGAGCTCGCACACGAACGCGAGCAGATCCCATGGTCCGACGTCCTGAGGTCGCTGCGGAGGAGGCATGCGCAGCAGCCTAGGGCGTGGCAGACACGCCCTGGATCCCGACTCGCTTGATGATGCTGGCGGCCAGCTCGGCGGGCCGCTCGTCGAGCAGCCAGTGACTCGCGCCCTCGAAGATCTCGAGCTCGTACGGCCCACTCATCCACCGGTGATTGATCTCCGCACCCTTGCGGCCCAGCGCCACGTCGTCATCGCTCCACACGTACGTCGTGGGCACGGTGATCTTCTTGCCGAGCTGCCCGCCAGGAGCGCGGAAGATCGAGCGGTAGTAGCCGAGCCCGCCCCGCAGGGCGCCGTGGTCGACGATCTCGGTGTGGAACCGCTTGACCATCTCGCGGCTCATCCCGCCCCTGCGGAGCGAGGCATCGGCACGGCCGCTGGCGAGCATGCGTTCAGGCAGGACCGGGAGCTGGAACAGCGCCATGTAGTACGACTTCAGGGCTTGGCGGCTGGTCAGCAAGGACCGCACGAATGCTGCCGGGTGGGCCACCGAGGCCGCGGTCAAGGTCGCGAGCCGGTCTGGGTGCCTGCCCGCCACGGACCAGGCGACGGCCGCGCCCCAGTCGTGGCCCACCAGGTGCACACGCGGTGCGCCGATCGCGTCGATCAGCGCCACGACGTCCGACACCAGAGCCGCCATGCCGTAGGCGAACCGTGACGTGGGCCGAGCTCCGGGGGAGTAGCCCCGCTGGTCCAGCGCGTACGTACGCAGGCCTCGCTCGTGCAGGTGCTCCGCGACGGTGTTCCATGACGAGGCCCGCTGCGGGAACCCGTGCAGGAGCACGACGGGGACTCCGTCGAGCGGGCCGCTGTCGATGACGTCGAACGTGTAGGGGCCGTTGCGGAACTGGGTCAGCCGTGGTTCGGTCACCCCTGCATCCTCCCAGAGAACGTGATTATCCGGACGGCCGGCCCTCAGAAGCTCAGGCCGTGGCGCTCCATGAGCGGGCCGGTGGCGTCGAGGTCGATGTCACAGCCGTACCTCGCGGCCAGGGAGGCCATCTCCTCCGGTTCGGGCTCGTGGGTCATGAGATCGAGCACCTTGAAGAGCTCCTCCAGACCGCCCGGACAGATGATCTCCAGGACTCGCGCGGGCGCATCTCCCGCGTTCCAGAACGTGTGCCACTGATCGCGGGGCTTGAAGACCAGGTCGCCGACGCCGGGGAACACCTCCTGCTCGCCAAGCAGGATGCCGGGCCGCCCCTCGAGCACGAAGGTGTACTCGTCCTCGCGAGAGTGGCGGTGCACGGGGGCAGCGAGCGATCGGGGTGCCATCAAGTGCTCGACGAGCGAGAAGCCGCCGCCGGAGTCCGTCGCATCGACCATGAAGCGGTCCCTCACCCCGTCAGGTGAGCCGAGCGTCTGCCCGTCGTGCGGTCCGAGTATGCGGGCCAGCGCGCCGCGTTCCGTGTGCGTCGTCATCGTCGTCTCCTCAGGTGGGTCGGTCGATCTCGACGGTAGGGTCGGCGGCCCGCCCCTGCCCATTCCACAAAAGTGGTAGGTGCTGGGCGTCGGCACGCCTAGCCTGATGAGATGAACGGGTACGCCAAGGAGCGGGCTGTCGATCGCCTCGTGCGGCTCTCCGGCCAGGGTCTCGACCTGGTGTCGTTCTGGCGCGCCGCGTCGGAGGTGTTCGCCACGGCGGTCCCGCACTACATGGCGCCGTGCTGGTACACCATGGATCCGGCATCGTTGCTGGTCACCAGCCATTTCAGTGAGGACGTCCCCGAGGTGCCGCCGGAGTGGCTCGCGGCGGAGTACTACGAGGACGACGTCAACAAGCTCGCCGATGTGGCGCGCTCCGCACGCGGGGTCTCGACGCTTCTCGAGGCCACCGGAGGCAACCCGGCCAGCAGCCCGCGCTGGCACGAGAACATGGTCTATGGCGGGGACCAGGAGCTGATCGCGGCGCTGCGCTCGGACCGCGGCGCGGTGTGGGGAGCGCTCGGTCTCTACCGAGAGGTTGGCCAGCCGTCGTTCGATGCCGATGACTTCGCGTTCATCCAGACGGTCTCGCCGCTGCTGGCCGAAGGGGCGCGCCGCGCGCTGCTGGTGGGCCAGGCGACCGACCCTGAGTCGCCAGACGGCCCGGGCCTGATCGTCCTCACCGACAGGTGGGAGGTCGACTCGATGACCCCGGGGGTGGCGCGTTGGCTGTCGGACCTGCCTGACGGGGACTGGGACGCCGGGATCCTGCCGCACGCGGTGCTGGCGGTTGCCGGACAGGCCCTCCGTCAGGCCGACCGACCCGAGGCGCCTGCCGCAGTGTCACGCGTGCTGGCGAAGTCCGGCGTCTGGATCGTCCTGCACGGGGCCACCCTCGTCACGGACGGCCCTCGCCGGGTGGCGGTCATCGCCGAGCCTGCGCATCCGGCGCGGATCGCCTCGCTGCTCATGGCGGCGTACGGGCTCACCGATCGCGAGCAGGACGTCACCCGGCTCGTCCTCAAGGGCGACGCGACGACCGAGATCTCGACAGCACTCCGGGTTTCGACACAGACCGTGCAGCAGCATCTCAAGAGCGTGTTCGACAAGACCGGCGTGCATAGTCGCCGCGACCTCGTCGGCAAGGTGTTCTTCTCTCACTACGAGCCGAGGGTCCGCGACAACGAGAGTCGCGCCCTGGGCGCCCGACCGCTGCGCGGGGAACCGCTCGCTCGCGCCTGAGCCGGTGGGCGTACGCGCGATGGTCGCCCCGGGCGGAGCGCGCCGCGGTGGTCACTAGGATGGATCGGTACCCCTCCTCCACCCGCAAGGATCCGTATGTCTGAGCCCGTCAAGGGTATTTCGCGAGCTGACGTCAGCCATCTGGCCGGCCTCGCCCGCATCGACCTCAGTGAGGCCGAGCTCGACCACCTCGCCGCCGAGCTGCCCGCCATCCTCGAGCACGTCGCGGTCGTCCAGCAGGCCGCCGGCGACGACGTCGAGGCCATGAGCCACCCCCTGCCGGTCAACAACGTCTTCCGCGAGGACGTCGTCGTCCCGTGCCTGACGCCCGAAGAGGCGCTCGCCGGCGCCCCGGCGTCCGACCAGCAGCGCTTCCTCGTCCCCAAGATCCTCGGGGAGGACTGAACATGACTGATCTGACCCGCCTCAGCGCCGCGGAGCTCGCGGCCAGGCTCACCCGCAAGGAGGTCTCGAGCGTCGAGGCCACCCAGGCCCAGCTCGACCGCATCGCGGCGGTCGACGGCGACATCCACGCGTTCCTGCATGTCGACGCCGAAGGTGCGCTCGCGACGGCCGCCGACATCGACGCCCGCCGCGCGGCCGGCGAAGGGCTGCACGGACTCGCCGGCGTACCCATCGCGGTCAAGGACATCGTCGCGACCAAGGGCATGCCCACGACGTGCGGCTCCAGGATCCTCGACGGCTGGATCCCGCCCTACGACGCGACCATCACGCAGCGCATCAAGGCCGCGGGCCTGCCGATCCTCGGCAAGACCAACATGGACGAGTTCGCGATGGGCTCGTCGACCGAGCACTCGGCGTACGGTCCCACCCGCAACCCGTGGGACCGCACCCGCATCCCCGGCGGCTCGGGAGGCGGCTCGGCCGCTGCCGTCGCCGCGTACGAGGCCGCCCTCGCGATCGGCACCGACACCGGCGGCTCGATCCGCCAGCCCGGCGCCCTGACCGGCACGGTCGGCGTCAAGCCGACCTACGGAGGCGTCAGCCGCTACGGCCTCGTGGCGCTCGCCAGCAGCCTCGACCAGGCCGGGCCCGTCACGCGTACGGTCCTCGACGCCGCGCTGCTGCACGAGCTCATGGGCGGCCACGACCCGATGGACTCGACCAGCATCGACGCGCCCGCACCGCTCGTGGTGTCGGCCGCCCGCCGCGCCGACGTCAAGGGACTCAGGATCGGCATCGTCTCTGAACTGAATGGTGGGGGCATGGGCGTCGAGGGCTTCCAGCCCGGCGTCATGTCGCGATTCCACGAGGCCGTCGAGCTGCTGACCTCCGCAGGCGCCGAGGTCGTCGAGGTGTCGCTCCCGAGCCTTGAGTACGCCCTGGCGGCCTACTACCTCGTGATGCCGAGCGAGGCGAGCAGCAACCTGGCCCGCTTCGACGCGATGCGTTACGGCGTACGTGTGCCGCCGGCCGGTGCCGACGACCCCAGCGCCGAGCAGGTCATGGCCTCGAGCCGTGACGCCGGCTTCGGTGACGAGGTCAAGCGCCGCATCATCGTCGGCACCTACGCCTTGTCGAGTGGCTACTACGAGGCCTACTACGGCTCGGCCCAGAAGGTACGTACGCTGCTCGCCCGCGACTTCGCGTCGGCGTTCGAGCAGGTCGACGTGCTGGTCTCGCCGACCTCGCCGACGACGGCGTGGACGCTCGGTGACAAGCTCGACGACCCGCTGTCGATGTACCTCCAGGACGTCGCCACGATCCCGGCCAACCTGGCCGGCATCCCCGGCCTGTCGCTGCCCGTGGGGCTCGCGGAGGAGGACGGCCTGCCGGTCGGCCTGCAGTTCCTCGCGCCGCAGAAGGCCGACGACCGGCTCTACAACGCCGCCGCTGCCCTCGAGAAGCTGCTCGAGGACAAGTGGGGCGGCCCCATGCTTGCCCAGGCACCCGATCTGGAGGTAGCGCGATGACCACCGAGACGCTGGTTCCCGTCGACGACGCCCTGACCCGCTACGACCCGGTCATGGGCCTCGAGATCCACATCGAGCTCAACACCGCGACGAAGATGTTCTGCGGCTGCCCGACCGAGTTCGGCGCCGCGCCCAACACCCAGGTGTGCCCGGTGTGCCTGGCGCTGCCCGGGGCGCTGCCGGTCGTCAACGCCAAGGCGATCGAGTCGGCGATCCGCATCGGCCTCGCGCTCAACTGCGAGATCGCCGAGTGGTGCCGGTTCGCGCGCAAGAACTACTTCTACCCGGACATGCCCAAGAACTTCCAGACCTCGCAGTACGACGAGCCCATCGCGTTCGATGGGCACGTCGACGTCGAGGTCGACGGCGAGACCTACCGGATCGAGATCGAGCGGGCGCACATGGAGGAGGACACCGGCAAGTCGCTGCACGTGGGCGGCTCGACGGGCCGCATCCACGGTGCTGACTTCTCGCTGGTCGACTACAACCGCGCCGGCATCCCGCTGATCGAGATCGTGACCCGCACGATTGAGGTTCCCGGCGACAAGGCTCCCGCGGTCGCCCGGGCGTACGTCTCCTATGTGCGCGACCTAATCGGCGGGCTGGGCGTCTCGGACGTACGCATGGACCAGGGGTCGCTGCGTGCCGACGTCAACCTCTCGCTCAAGCCCAAGGGCTCGACGACGCTGGGCACCCGCTCGGAGACCAAGAACGTCAACTCGTTCCGCTCGGTCGAGCGCGCCGTCCGCTACGAGATCTCGCGCCACGCGGGCATCCTCGACGCGGGTGGCTCGGTGCTCCAGGAGACCCGCCACTTCCACGAGGACACCGGCACGACGTCATCGGGTCGCGAGAAGTCCGACGCCGACGACTACCGCTACTTCCCCGAGCCCGACCTCGCGCCGGTCTCGCCGTCGCGTGAGTGGGTCGAAGAGCTGCGGGCCACGCTGCCCGAGCCGCCGGCCGTACGCCGTGCGCGTCTGCAGACCGACTGGGGCTTCACCGACCTGGAGATGCGCGACACGATCGGCGCCGGAGCGCTCCAGGTCGTCGCCGAGACGATCGAGGCCGGCGCGTCGCCGCAGGCCGCCCGCAAGTGGTGGCTCGGCGAAATGGCTCGACGTGCCAACGAGCAGGGCGCCGATCTGGACGCCCTCGGCATCACCCCGTTGCAGGTCGCCGAGATCCAGGCACTGATCGACGCCGGCCGGATCAACGACAAGCTGGCCCGCTCGGTGTTCGACGGCGTCATCGCCGGTGAGGGCACTCCCGAGGAGGTCATCGTCGGGCGCAAGCTCGAGGTCGTCTCCGACGACGGTGCGCTCGGCGAAGCGGTCGACCGCGCAATCGCGGGTGACCCCGACGCGGCGCAGAAGATCCGCGACGGCAAGCAGGCTGCCGCGGGCGCGCTGATCGGGGCCGTCATGAAGGAGATGCGCGGCCAGGCCGACGCCGGCCGGGTCCGCGAGCTGATCCTCGAAAAGCTGACCTGACAGCGGGGTTCAGCTCGTACGTGCGATCAGGTGCTTGAGCTCGTCGAGCACGACGTCGGGGAACTCGATCGGGATGAAATGCGTGGCGTCGAGCTCGCGGAACCGTGACTCCACGAGTCGTTCGGACGCCGAGAGCATGTCGCGCGCGCCGGTCAACATGTCCCACTTGCCGGCGATGAACGTCACCGGAACGGTGATGTTCGACAGCGAGACGCGTCGGTGCTCCGACACCCCGAGGGCGAGCTTGGCGTACCAGGACGGATGCGTCGTGCAGAACTCCTGCATCAGCGTCCGCAGCTCGGCGGTGTCGGCCGCCGGGTTGATCATCCGCGTCATCCGGAGCATGTTGGCCGTCGCGTTGGTCCACGGGATCCGCCGGGTCAGCGGCGCCAGCGCACGCCCGGACACCGATGCCGTGCGCGCGAGGCCGACCATGAGCTGCTTCGACACCACCGGCGGCATGCGCAGGGGAGCCAGCATCGTGGCGAACGTGTTGCCGGGGACCCCCGCCACAGCGAGGATGCCCTTGACGCGCTCGGGATGACGACCAGCCAGCTCGAACGCGATCGTGACACCCGCCGACCAGGCCGCGACGACCGCAGAGTCGATGCCGGCGTCGTCCATCACCGCGAGCGCGTCCTCGATGAACGCGTCGAGGTCGACCCGGCCGTTCGCCGGTCGCTCCGAGCCGCCGACACCGCGGTGGTTCCACGACACGACGTGCACGCCGCAGTCGGGCCGCAGGAGTGCGGGCCAGGCGTGCGGGTTCGTGCCGAGGCCGTTCGACAGGAAGACCGTCGGCCCCTCGGCGTCATTCGTCCACGCCCTGAGGCGGGTGCCGTCGGCGCTCTCGACGTCGTAGTAGCGGACGAAGGCGGCCGTGGGTGGCTTCACAAGCGCTGATTGTCCACGGCCGTGGGTCCGGCCGCAATCGATTCGTCAGATGCGTGCGGCGACGGCGTCGACGAGCCGTCCGGCGCCGCCGTCGGCCAGCACCAGGAAGAGGTACGGCTCGGTGAGCTCGAGCTCGATGACCAGCGGCGATCCGTCGGCGCCGGTCACCAGGTCGACCCGGGCATACAGGAGGTCGGCGGGGTGTCCGAGGACCTCGTCGACCGCCGCCAGGGCGGCAGCCGCGACCTCGTGCTGGGCCGGGGTCGGCGTGCGTACCTGGTTCTCGCCGCGGCCGTCACGATCCTGGCGGATGCCCTCGCCGCGGGCCAGGATGGGGCCCTTGCGGATCGCATGGGAGAACTCGCCGCCGAAGAACAGCATCGCGGTCTCGCCCTCCTCGTCGACCGACGAGACGTAGGGCTGCGTCATCGACGTACGCCCGGCGCCGACGAGAGCGGCGCTGTGGGCGTAGACATCGGCGGGGGACTCCCACCGTGCGGTGTCCATCGACCCGGCCGAGACCGTGGGCTTGACGACCCACTCGGCATGGTCGCCGATGTCCTCGCCGTCGGCGATGTTCCAGCGGGTCTCGATGATCGGCACTCCGGCGGCCTCGATCTGCCGGAGGTAGACCTTGTCGGTGTTCCAGGCCAGCACCTCGGGGCTGTTGTGGAGGCGGGGGACCGATCCTGCCCAGTCCAGGAACTCGTCGCGTCGTGTGGTGTAGTTCCAGCAGGACCGCACGACCACGGCGTCGTACGCCTTCCAGTCCACTGCAGGGTCGTCCCAGATCGTGATCTCGGCATCGATGCCGCGCTCGCGGGCGGCTTCTAGAAGGAGCGGCAGGTCGGCGTCGCGGTCCAGGGCGATGGGGCTGCTGACGAACGTGATGGTCACGGCTCCACCCTAGGCAGCCGGGCGGAGCCGGCGACTGCCGACCCGCACGGGCGTAGATCATGGCTTATATCACAGTGAGTTCAGTGATAGCCTTATATCCATGACCGAGCACGCAGGCATCGCCGTCATCGTGGACCTCGTCGGTTCCCGCCGACAGGTCGACCGCGCCGCCGCCCAGCAGCACCTGGTCGACGCCCTTGCGGAGGTCAACGCCGATGTTCCAGCACTGCAGCCGCTTGCGCCCACGATCGGGGACGAGAGCCAGGGAGCATACGCCGATCTGTCGGGGGCGCTGCTGGCCACCCTGCTCCTGCGATTGGCCCTGCCGCACCCGCTCGACTGCCGCTTCGGCCTGGGCGCGGGCACGTGGCAATTCGTCGGCAGCAGCGACTACGGTCATATGCAGGACGGTCCCGCGTGGTGGGCGGCCCGTGACGCCATCGTCGAGGCCAAGGCCCGTGAGGTGCGGCGGCACAGGTCGTTGCGCAGCTGGTACGGCGTGGCCGAGGGGAGAGCGGCGGACTTCCCGCCGACCGGCCTCACGAATGCCTTGTTGATGTGCCGCGACGAGATTGTGAGCGGCATGAACGACCGGAGCCGGCGACTCGCGCTGGGACTGCTGAAGGGACGGACACAAGTGGAGCTTGCCAAGGCGGAGGGCATCTCGCAGTCAGCGGTGTCCCAGAACCTCCAGCGCAACGGCGCCTTCGCGCTGCTCGGCACGACCGAGGTCCTGCGTTGATCCTGCTCGCAGCCCTCCTCCTTGCGCTCGGCCTCGCCGACTTCGCACGTCCCCAGGACCGCCCGGCCGATCGACGTGCGCTCGTGCGTGCGTCGGTCGTCGGCGCTGCGGTCGTCGTGCTCGTCCTGTGGGGCACCGGCGTCGACTGGTGGTGGGCGCCGATCGGCATCGCCGCGGTCATCGCCTGGGCGGCCTCGACACCGGTCGACCGGGCATACCCCTGGCCCTTGGTCGGACTGGGCCTCGTGGTGGCCGCGATCCTGGCCGGCAGCGCTGAGCTGCCGGCGCCCGACGGCTGGCTCACCGACTGGTACGACTCGCTCGAGCTCGAGGCATTGCGGGGCATCTCGTTCGAGCGCTTCGCCCTGGCCGTCGGCTGCCTGGTGTTCCTGGTCGAGTCGGCCAACATCATCGTGCGGATGGTCCTCGCCGGCACCGACGCCGGGGTCATGGCGAGCGAGCAGACGCTCAAGGGTGGCCGGGTGCTCGGGCCGATCGAGCGGATCTTCATCTTCGCGATGGCGCTCTCGGGCCAGTTCGCCGCACTGACCGCTGTCGTCGCGGCCAAGGGCATCCTCCGATTCCCCGAGATCTCCCGCGACGTCGCGGGCCGCAAGGCCGAGTACGTCCTGGTGGGCAGCTTCGTGAGCTGGGCCGTCGCCCTGATCTTCGTGCCGTTGCTGTAGCGCAGGACTGATATCGGCCGCAATCAAGCCCGTGGCTGATACCGGTCCTGCTCGACGGGCGTCACGGACTGAGCCGTAATCTTGGGGCATGGCCTCCGAGAACCAGATCGACATCAAGCCCCGCAGCCGCACCGTCACCGATGGCCTCGAGGCCACCGCGTCGCGAGGCATGCTCCGCGCGGTCGGCATGGGCGACGACGACTGGGCGAAGCCCCAGATCGGTGTCGCGTCCAGCTGGAACGAGATCACCCCGTGCAACCTCTCCCTCGACCGCCTCGCCAAGGCCGTCAAGACCGGTGTGCACAGCGGCGGCGGCTATCCGCTCGAGTTCGGCACGATCTCGGTCTCTGACGGCATCTCGATGGGCCACGAGGGCATGCACTTCTCGCTGGTGAGCCGCGAGATCATCGCCGACTCGGTCGAGACCGTCATGATGGCCGAGCGCCTCGACGGCTCGGTCCTGCTCGCCGGTTGCGACAAGAGCCTGCCGGGCATGCTCATGGCCGCTGCCCGGCTCGACCTGTCGAGCGTGTTCCTCTACGCCGGCTCGATCATGCCAGGCAACGTCGACGGCAAGGACGTCACGATCATCGACGCGTTCGAGGCGGTCGGTGCGTGCATCAAGGGCCTCATCACCCGCGAGCAGGTCGACAAGATCGAGCGTGCCATCTGCCCCGGCGAGGGTGCCTGTGGCGGCATGTTCACCGCCAACACCATGGCGACTGCCGCTGAAGCGCTGGGCATGAGCCTGCCCGGCTCGGCCGCCCCGCCGGCGATCGACAGCCGGCGCGACGAGTTCGCGGTCGCCTCCGGCGAAGCCGTCGTCGAGCTGCTTCGCAAGGGGATCACGGCACGACAGATCATGACCAAGGAGGCCTTCGAGAACGCGATCACCGTGACGATGGCGCTCGGCGGTTCGACCAACGCGGTGCTCCACCTGCTCGCGATCGCCCGCGAGGCCGAGGTCGACCTGACGCTCGAGGACTTCAACCGCATCGGCGACAAGGTGCCGCACCTGGGCGACCTCAAGCCGTTCGGCCGCTACGTCATGAACGACGTCGACAAGGCTGGTGGCACCGCCGTCATCATGAAGGCGTTGCTCGACGCCGGGCTGATGCACGGTGACTGCATGACCGTCACCGGCAAGACCATGGCTGAGAACCTCGCGGGCATCACCGAGAAGCTCGACGGCGACGTCATCCGGACGATGGACCGCCCGATCCACAGGACCGGCGGCCTCACGATCCTCAAGGGTTCACTCGCTCCCGACGGTGCGGTCGTCAAGAGCGCCGGCTTCGACTCCGACGTCTTCCGCGGCACCGCGCGGGTCTTCGACGGCGAGCGCGCCGCGATGGATGCGCTCGAGGACGGCACGATCGTCGCCGGTGACGTCGTCGTGATCCGCAACGAGGGTCCCAAGGGTGGACCCGGCATGCGCGAGATGCTGGCGATCACGGGCGCGATCAAGGGTGCGGGGCTCGGCAAGGACGTCCTGCTGCTGACCGACGGCCGCTTCTCCGGCGGTACGACCGGACTCTGTGTCGGCCACGTCGCCCCCGAGGCCGTCGACGGCGGACCGATCGCGTTCGTCAAGGACGGCGACCCGATCGTCCTCGACATGGCCAATCGCACGCTCGAGGTCGAGGTCGAGGCTGAGGAGCTCGAGGCCCGCAAGGTCGGCTGGGAGCCCATGCCGCCCAAGTACACGACCGGTGTCCTCGCGAAGTACCGCAAGCTCGTCAGCTCCGCCGCTGACGGCGCAGTCTGCGGCTGACCGTCACGGGTGGGCCGGCAGGGCCCGGTCGAAGAAGCCGACGACCCGGCGCTCGTACTCCTCGGGGTGCGTCTGCAGGCCCTTGATGTGCTTGACGTCGTCCATCGCCCAGACCTCGGCCGAGGCGCCGATGCGGCGCGCGTACTTCGGCGACATCGTCTCCTGGTTGCCGCCGTTGGGCGCCCAGATGATGAGAGCCGGCCGCGGCGCGATGCGCGGCGCGAGGTCGACCAGGCTCGTCGGGGGCGCATCGCCGGAGAACAGTGCGGTCCCGGCAGTCAAGGCCACCATCTGGGGGAAGCCCCGGGCGAGGGTGAACCCGTCGAACTCCTGCAGCTGCTCGCTGAGGGTACGCGTCCCCGCCCCTTCGGAGACGACCGCGGTGATGTCCTTGTTGCCGGCCGCGGCCTCGAGCATGAGCTCGCCGCCGACGGAGAAGCCGATGCCGCCGATACGGCCCGGGTCCACGTCAGCGCGTTGCTTGAGGAAGTCCACTGCGGCGTCGATGTCGCGCGCGCCGCCCCAGCCCAGAAGATTGCCGTCGCCCTCGCTGGCACCTTCGCCGCGACGGTCGAACAACAGCACGCCATAGCCGTTCTTCGCGAGCATCCGCGCGTGTGCCTGGGGGCCCTTGCGCCCCGGGAAGGCGATGACGGCGGCACCGTTGCGCGACGGGATGTACCAGCCCTCGAGGTGCAGGCCGTCGCTCGTCGTGAGCGTGACGTTCTCATGCGGCGTCCCGAGGTGCGGAGTCTGGAGCTCGGCACGCGAGACGTGAGTGATGACGTAGGTGAAGCCGAAGATCGCCACGACCTGCGTCAGCACGACCACCGCGACGACGCCCTTGACGGTACGCCTGACGTACCGGCGGGCCCGACCGTCGTCCAGACGGCGAGAGCGCCACAGGGTCACCGCCGACATGGCCAGCAGCACGAGCGCGGCGACGGCGGCAACGAGGCCGGTGTAGTCGTCGTTGCGGAGCCCGACGCTCCCCAGGTGGCTGATCGGTTCGACGAGGCCGACCACGAGGCCGGTGAGGCCCGTGCTGGAGGCGATGAGCGCCCGGTTGCCGGCGCGGACCCGGTCGTACGTCCAGGCGCCGAGGCCGAGGAGACCCAGCGGGACGAGCCCGCTGACCAGGTGGTCGGCAGGCGAGACGCCGGGATTGGGCTGGAAGAAGTTGTCGTCGGCGATGTGGAGCATGACGGCTGCGGTGGCGGCGAAGAAGAGCCAGTGCCGGCGGATGACGGACTCCGGGCGTACGTGCGTCGACGGAGCCAGGTCGCCGGTCTCGGCCGGCCGGATGAGCGAGTTCATGGTCATGCCATCGACGCTAGGAGCGCGCGACCGCGCGGGACATGGCGTTGGCCGCACGTCGGGGTGAGGATGTCCGCACCTGTCCGGAGGCCAGCACGTCCTGGGCGTCGGGCCGCGCCGACTACGATGGGTGGGTCATGAGCGCTGATTCGTCCGATTTTCTCCAGGCCCAGGGCGACTCCATCGATCCCGACGAGCTGGCGGTCGCGCTGAAGGTCCTGGCCGCCGCCGAACGGCTCGCCGAGGACGATCCGGACTACGTCGCGCTGCGCCGTGCCTGCGGGAAGTTCTACAAGAACGTCAAGAAGCACCGTCGCCTCGACAAGCGCGCGCAGGTCGCTGCCGCGGACCGGGCCGTCGTCGCCGCGACCGCGACCGGATCGCCGAGACGCATCGATGACGAGACCGAGGGCCTGCCGCTCGTCTCCAACGCCGACGGTGCGACTGCGGGCACCCTGCTGGTGGCCCGGCCCTGCTACATCTGCAAGCAGAAGTACACCGTCGTCGACGCGTTCTACCACCAGCTCTGCCCGGACTGCGCCGCGCTCAACCGGTCCAAGCGGAACGCGCGTACGGACCTGACGGGCAAGCGGGCGTTGCTGACCGGAGGCCGCGCCAAGATCGGGATGTACATCGCGTTGCGGCTGCTGCGCGACGGCGCCCACACGACGATCACGACCCGCTTTCCGCACGATGCGGTGCGTCGCTTCACGGCGATGCCCGACAGCGCGGAGTGGATCGACCGGCTCCGCATCGTCGGGATCGACCTGCGCGATCCTGCCCAGGTCGTGGGGCTCGCCGACTCGGTCGCCGAGCAGGGACCCCTCGACATCCTCATCAACAACGCCGCCCAGACCGTGCGCCGTACCCCCGGGGCGTACGCGCCACTGGCAGAGGCGGAGTCCGCGCCACTGCCGGACGGGCCGCTGCCGGAGCTCCTGACGTTCGGGCACACGAGCGATGCGCATCCTGCCGCGCTCGTCGGCTCGGTGTCATCGCACCCGGTCCTGGCCCGCGACGCGCACACCGCCGAGGAGCTGACCTCGATGGCGCTGACCGCTGGCTCGGCAGACCTCGCGCGGATCGATGCCGGCGGGCTGGTGCCCGACACGGTCGACGTCAACAGCTGGACCCAGCGCGTGCACGAGGTCGATGCGCTCGAGCTGCTCGAGGTCCAGCTCTGCAACACCACGGCACCGTTCATCCTGGTGAGCCGGTTGCGGCCCTCGATGGCGGCGTCGGAGTCGCGGCGCACGTACGTCGTCAACGTCTCGGCGATGGAGGGCCAGTTCAGCCGCCGCTACAAGGGGCCCGGGCATCCGCACACCAACATGGCCAAGGCCGCGCTCAACATGCTGACCCGCACCAGTGCGGGGGAGATGCTCGAGCAGGACGGCATCCTCATGACCGC
>NZ_JAKFCB010000338.1:0-19600 GCF_036676885.1 Aeromicrobium sp. | reverse complement strand
GAGCGACCAGGAGAAGCTCGGCACCGCGATCCAGCGGCTCGCCGAGGAGGACCCGACGTTCCAGGTCCACACCGACGAAGAGACCGGTCAGACGATCATCGCCGGCATGGGCGAGCTCCACCTGGACATCCTGGTGGACCGCATGAAGCGCGAGTTCAACGTCGAGGCCAACGTCGGCAAGCCGCAGGTCGCCTACCGCGAGACCATCAAGCGCAAGGTCGAGAACGTCAGCTACACCCACAAGAAGCAGACGGGTGGCTCCGGCCAGTTCGCCAAGGTCATCATCAGCATCGAGCCCACGGGCCCGATCTCCGGTGGCGAGGGCGGCTACGAGTTCGACAACGCCGTCACGGGTGGTCGCGTCCCGCGCGAGTACATCCCGTCGGTCGACCAGGGTGCGCAGGACGCCATGCAGTTCGGTGTCCTCGCCGGCTACCAGATGGTCGACGTCAAGGTGACTCTGGAGGACGGCGCCTACCACGACGTCGACTCCTCGGAGCTCGCGTTCAAGCTCGCCGGCTCGATGGCTTTCAAGGAAGCCGCGCGCAAGGCCGATCCGGTGATCCTCGAGCCCGTCTTCGCGGTCGAGGTCACCACGCCCGAGGACTACATGGGCGACGTGATCGGCGACCTCAACTCTCGCCGTGGTCAGGTTCAGGCCATGGAGGAAGGGATGGGCGGCGTCAAGATCATCAAGGCGATCGTCCCCCTCTCCGAGATGTTCGGGTACGTCGGCGACCTGAGGTCCAAGACCTCAGGCCGTGCGTCATACTCGATGCAGTTCGACTCCTACGCGGAGGTTCCCAAGAACGTCGCGGAAGAGATCATCAAAAAGGCCCGCGGCGAGTAGCAGCGGACCATCTCATAAGATGGCCTGAGGCTCTCGTACAGCGGGACCCAACGGCGTTCAACAGCAACCAATTCTAAGAAGGAGCCCCAAGTGGCTAAGGCGAAGTTCGAGCGGACCAAGCCGCACATGAACATCGGCACCATCGGTCACATCGACCACGGTAAGACGACTCTTACCGCGGCGATCACCAAGGTGTTGCACGACAAGTACCCGGATCTGAACGACGACTACGCGTTCGACCAGATCGACAAGGCGCCGGAAGAGAAGCAGCGCGGCATCACGATCTCGATCGCGCACGTGGAGTACCAGACGGAGAACCGTCACTACGCCCACGTCGACTGCCCGGGTCACGCTGACTACGTCAAGAACATGATCACCGGTGCGGCCCAGATGGACGGCGCCATCCTCGTGGTCGCCGCCACCGACGGCCCCATGCCCCAGACGCGTGAGCACGTGCTGCTCGCCCGCCAGGTCGGCGTGCCGGCGATGGTCGTCGCGCTCAACAAGTGCGACATGGTCGACGACGAAGAGATCCTCGAGCTCGTCGAGCTCGAGGTCCGTGAGCTCCTGAGCGATCAGGAGTTCGACGGCGACAACGTCCCCGTCGTCAAGGTCGCCGCTCACCCGGCGCTCCAGGGCGACGCCAAGTGGGGCGAGTCGATTCTCGAGCTCATGCAGGCTGTTGACGACTACATCCCGATGCCTCCTCGCGAGACCGAGAAGCCGTTCCTCATGCCCGTCGAGGACGTCTTCACGATCACGGGTCGCGGCACGGTCATCACCGGCCGCATCGAGCGTGGCGTCGTCAAGGTCAACGAGACGGTCGACATCGTCGGCATCCGTGAGGCCAAGCAGACCACGACGGTCACCGGTATCGAGATGTTCCGCAAGCTCCTCGACGAGGGCCAGGCCGGCGAGAACGTCGGACTGCTCCTCCGCGGCACCAAGCGCGAGGACGTCGAGCGCGGCATGGTTGTCATCGCACCCGGTTCCACGACTCCCCACACGGAGTTCGAGGGCCAGGTCTACATCCTGTCGAAGGAAGAGGGCGGCCGTCACACGCCGTTCTTCAACAACTACCGTCCGCAGTTCTACTTCCGCACCACGGACGTCACCGGCGTCGTCACGCTGCCCGAGGGCACCGAGATGGTCATGCCCGGCGACAACACCGAGATGAGCGTCGAGCTGATCCAGCCGATCGCCATGGAGGAAGGCCTCCGCTTCGCCATCCGTGAGGGTGGTCGTACGGTGGGCGCCGGACGCGTCACGAAGATCAACAAGTGAGCTAGCCACACCAGCTCAGCGAGAGCCCCGTCCTGCTTCGGCAGGGCGGGGCTCTCGCCGTATGTCCGGGCGCTTCTGACACTGGTTCCCGGTGGCGTCCTTTTGGCGGACGGCGACTCGTTGTTTATGCAACGCGGCCATATCCTTATTGCCATGGGACACGATCACGCGCATGGCGCCGGCGCGGCTCACCGCGGCCGGCTCGCTCTGGTCCTGGCCCTGTCGCTCGGGGTCCTGGTCGTCGAGGCGGTCGTCGCCTGGATCACCGGCAGCCTCGCGCTGCTGGCCGACGCGGGGCACCTGCTGGGTGACTCGTTCGGCATCGCCATGGCGCTGGTTGCGATCACGGTCGGACAGCGCGGCACCGGCCCCGGGTCGCGGAGCACGTTCGGCTACTCCCGCACCGAGGTCCTCGCCGCCGGCATCAACGGGCTCGTCCTGCTGGGGCTGGCCGGCTGGGTCGTCTACAGCGCGATACGCCGCTTCGGCGACTCGCCGGAGCTCGAGGGCGGCCTGATCCTGGTCGCCGGTGCCGTGGGCCTGGTCGTCAACCTCATCGGTCTCCTGCTGCTGCGGCACGGGGCGCAGGAGAGCATCAACGTCCGCGGGGCCTACCTGGAGGTGCTGGGCGATGCGCTCGGCTCGGTCGCGGTGCTCGTCTCGGCCACCGTGATCCTGCTGACCGACTGGTACGCCGCCGACGCCGTCGCGTCCCTGGTGATCGCCGCGATGATCGTGCCGCGGGCCGTCTCGCTGCTCAGGGAGGTCGCCGAGGTGCTGCTGGAGTCGACGCCCCGCGGCGTCGACCTCGACGAGCTGCGCGAGCACATCCTCGCGATGGACGGCGTCAAGGACGTGCATGACCTGCACGTATGGACCATCACCTCGGGCATGCCGATCATGAGCGCGCACGTCGTGGTCGAGGACTCGGTGACCGCGATGGACGATGCGCACGGCGTCCTCGACCGGTTGCGAGGCTGCCTGGCGGACCACTTCGACGTCGAGCACTCGACGTTCCAGATCGAGCCGGACGGCCACGTCGAGTCCGAGCGCCACGTGCATCACTAGTCCTGAGAGCTGGCCGTCCTCAGCCGGGCCGCGAAGGCCGCTGCCGCGGCTCCGGGGTCCTCGGCCTCGGTGATGGCCCGCACGACCACCGCGCGGCGTGCCCCGTGGGTGATGACCTCGTCAAGGCGGGCGAGTGACTCGATGCCACCGATCGCGAACCACGGCCTGGTGTCCTGCTGCGCGGTGGCGAAGTCGAGGAGCGGGATCCCGGCTGCGGCACGCCCGGGCTTGGTCGGCGTCTCCCAGACCGGTCCGGTGCAGTAGTAGGCGACGCCGTCCTGCTCCCGTGCTGCGGCGGCCTGTTCGGGATCGTGGGTGGAGCGGCCGATCAGGACCTCGGGACCCACGATCTCGCGCGCTGCCGCGACCGGCAGATCCTCCTGGCCGAGGTGAAGGATGGGCGCACTGACGGCACGAGCGATGTCCGCACGATCGTTGACGGCGAACAACGCGCCGTGGCGTTCTGCCGCGGCTGCGAACACCTCCAGCAGCCGGATCTCCGTACGGGCTTCCAGGCCCTTCTCGCGCAGCTGCACGATGTCGACGCCCGCAGACAGCACGGCGTCGAGGAAGCCCTCGAGGTCACCGGTCCGAGAGCGGGAATCAGTGCAGAGGTAGAGCCGGGCATCGGCGAGGGTCGGCACGGGGATCAACCTATCGACCCGGGTAGGATCGCTGACGCACGGGAGCCCGGCGTCGGATCGGGCTGAGAGGGCAGCAGCCGACCGTCGAACCTGATCCGGGTCATGCCGGCGCGAGGGAGCACATGGGCGATCAACCAGAGACCAGTGACGTCATCGTCCTGGGTGGTGGTGTCATCGGCGCGGCCGTCGCGTGGCGGAGTGCGCAACGCGGCCTCCGGGTCACGCTCGTCGATCCGCAGACCGATGCCGGCGCGTGGCGGGCAGCTGCCGGCATGCTTGCTCCCCTGAGTGAGCTCCACTACTGCGAGACGGGACTGCTGCGACTCAGCCTCGAGTCGCTCGAGCGCTTCCCGGGATTCGTGAGCGAGCTGACCGAGCTGACGGGTGTGGCGACGGGATTTCGTCGGTGCGGGACCGTCACCGTCGGGTGGGACGGCGCCGACCTCGCAGGGCTTCGTGACGTCCAGGCCTTCGCCCAGCAGCTGGGCCTGGATGCGTCCATGGTCACCGGGCGAGAGCTGCGATCGCTCGAGCCCGCGCTGGCGACCGGGTTGCCCGGCGGGCTCCTGGCGGAGAACGACCACCAGGTGGACCCGCGGCTGCTTCACCAGGCGCTGCTCGCGGCCGGCGCACTGGAGGGTGTCGTGCAGGTGCGAGGTACGGCTGAGGTCGTGGCGCGGGGCGGACGCGCCGCCGGAGTCCGCCTCAGCGACGGCACGCAGCTCGGCGCGGGCACCGTCGTGGCGGCCATGGGTGCCTGGACCGGCGGGGTCGGGGGAGTCCCACGCGACCTGCTTCCGGCCGTACGCCCGGTCAAGGGCCAGACGTTGCGGCTCAGGCTGCCGGGAGCACCCCGCCTGAGCCGTGTCGTCCGCGGCGTCGTCCGGGGCTCTGCTGTCTATCTCGTGCCGCGAGCCGACGGGCGTCTGGTCGTCGGCGCATCCAGCGAGGAAGCCGGGTACGACGCGTCGATACGCGCGGGAGCGGTCTACGAAAGCCTGCGCGACGCACAGACGCTGCTTCCCGAGCTCGGCGAGGCGGTTCTGGAAGAGGTCGCCGTCGGCTTCCGTCCGGGTACGCCCGACAACCTGCCGATCGTGGGGCCGAGTGGGTTGGACGGGCTCCTGCTCGCGTCGGGTCACTACCGCAACGGCATCCTGCTGAGCGCGATCACCGCTGACGGTGTCGCCGACGTGCTCTCGGGTGGCTCACTGCCGGACGTCCTCGAACCATGCGCACCCGGTCGCCTCAGGCAGGTGGCGAGCGCATGAGGATCGAGCTCAACGGCGAGCCGTTCGAGGTGGCCGACGACACGACGGCGCTTGCGCTGATCGAGCGCGTCGTGGGTTCGACCCGCGGCACCGCCGTCGCGGTCGACGGCACGGTCGTTCCGCGCGGCGAGTGGCCCCGCACGTCGCTGCGGCCAGGACAGGTCGTCGAGCTCATCACTGCGGTACAAGGAGGCTGACATGTCAGATCCATTCGTCATCGCGGGGGTCGAGCTCGGCTCCCGGCTGATCCTCGGCACCGGCGGCGCACCGAGCCTGCGCGTGATCGAGGACACGATCGTCGCCTCGGGCACGGCGATGTGCACCGTGGCGCTGCGCCGGGTCGACCCGTCCAGCCCGGGGTCGGTCCTGGACGTCATCGACGCCACCGGCGTCCGGGTGCTGCCCAACACCGCGGGCTGTCGCACGGCCAGGGAGGCGGTACGCACGGCTCAGCTGGGGCGGGAAGCGCTCGAGACCGACTGGGTCAAGCTCGAGGTCGTGGCCGACGAACGTACCCTGCTGCCCGATCCCGTCGAGCTGCTCGATGCGGCACACGAGCTCGTCTCGCTCGGCTTCGTCGTGCTGCCGTACACGAATGACGATCCTGTCCTGGCCCGCCGGCTCCAGCAGGCCGGGTGTGCGGCTGTCATGCCGCTGGGATCGCCGATCGGCAGCGGCCTTGGCATCTGCAACCCGCACAACATCGGCCTGATCGTCGCCGAGGCGCAGGTGCCGGTGCTCCTCGATGCCGGCATCGGCACGGCATCCGACGCCACGCTCGCAATGGAGCTCGGCTGTGACGGCGTGCTCCTGGCCTCGGCCGTGACCCGGGCGCAGCAGCCGGCCGTGATGGCCGAGGCGATGCGCAACGCCGTGGTCGCCGGAAGGCTGGCGAGGCTCGCCGGCCGGATTCCCCGACGGGACCACGCGCACGCGTCGTCGCCGATCGAGGGGATGGCAGTCCTCTAGGCCGGGTGAGTGGCCGGCACCAGGTCGCCCCGCATCGTCGGCATCGTGGGGGACCCCAAACCTGACTCGACGTTCGCCAGCACAGCTCGCTCAGTCTGGCCAATTTGTCATTACGGCGACGGGTCTGTCAGAATAGTTCGGTTGCTCCGGCTTGATCGCTGGGGCGCCGACCGTCCGGCCTCTCACGCCGATCACGACGCCGGTGCCGAACCTGAGATCGAGCTTGTCCCGCTGAAGGCGGGTCCAACCACCTAACTCGACAAGTGTGTGACGTATGCGCCCATGTGGCCGCGACACGCCCGACCTCGGGGGTCGGCGGGAGGGAGGAGCCTTTCTCCCTCGATCCGGGGCGAGACTGCGAAGCGAAACGAACGTAAAGGACAAGCGAGAGCATGGCGGGACAAAAAATCCGTATCCGGCTCAAGGCCTACGACCACGAGGTCATTGACTCGTCGGCGCGCAAGATCGTCGACACGGTGACGCGCACGGGTGCCAAGGTCGCAGGACCGGTGCCGTTGCCCACCGAGAAGAACGTGTTCTGCGTGATCCGTTCGCCGCACAAGTACAAGGACAGCCGCGAGCACTTCGAGATGCGCACGCACAAGCGCCTCATCGACATCATTGACCCGACGCCGAAGACAGTCGATTCGCTCATGCGCCTCGACCTGCCTGCCGGCGTCGACATCGAGATCAAGCTCTGAGGGGGACAGCGACCATGAGCACCAGCAGCACTGCCACCACGCGCGGCCTCCTCGGCCGCAAGCTCGGCATGACCCAGGTCTGGGACGCCGACAACAAGATCGTTCCCGTCACCGTGATCGCTGCCGACACCAACGTCGTCACGCAGATCCGTACGCGTGAGACCGACGGCTACTCCGCCGTCCAGCTCGGCTTCGGCGAGATCGACGGCCGCAAGGTCAACAAGCCGGTCTCCGGCCACCTCGCCAAGGCCGGCGTGACTCCTCGTCGCCACATCGTCGAGATCCGCACCGAGGCCATCTCGGACTACACGCTGGGCCAGGAGGTCTCCCCGGAGATCTTCGCCGCCGGCGACGTCGTCGACGTCACCGCGACCAGCAAGGGCAAGGGCTTCGCCGGAGTCATGAAGCGTCACGGCTTCCACGGCGTCGGCGCCTCGCACGGTGCGCACCGCAACCACCGCAAGCCCGGCTCGATCGGTGGCTGCGCCACCCCGGGTCGTGTCTTCAAGGGCCTCCGCATGGCGGGCCACATGGGCGCCGAGCAGGTCACGACGCAGAACCTCAAGGTTCACGCCGTCGACACCGACAAGGGCGTCATCCTCATCAAGGGCGCCGTACCCGGCCCCAAGGGCGCACTCGTCGTCATCCGTTCCGCAGTGAAGGGAGCCTGACCTCATGGCACTGACACTTCCCAAGGGCAGCATCGACGCTCAGCTGCCTGTCGACATCTTCGACGTGCAGGTCAACATCCCGCTGATCCACCAGGTCGTCGTGGCGCAGCTCGCCGCGGCTCGCCAGGGCACGCACAGCACCAAGTCGCGTGGCGAGGTGTCCGGTGGTGGCAAGAAGCCGTACCGCCAGAAGGGCACCGGTCGCGCTCGTCAGGGCTCGATCCGCGCACCCCAGTACAACGGTGGTGGCATCGTCCACGGCCCGACGCCGCGCTCGTACGACCAGCGCACGCCCAAGAAGATGAAGGCCGCCGCCCTGCGCGGTGCCCTCTCCGACCGGGCCCGCTCGGGTCGCCTGCACGTCGTCGACAGCATCGTCCCCGGCGACAAGCCGTCGACCAAGCTGGCACTGGCGACGCTGCGTGAGCTCACGCCGCGCCCCCGCGTGCTGCTCGTCGTCGACCGTGACGACACGATCACGTCGCTCAGCCTGCGCAACGTCGGCGAGACCGTCATCCTGACGTTCGACCAGGTCAACACCTACGACGTGCTGCTCAGCGATGACATCGTCTTCACCCAGGCAGCGTTCGACGCCTTCGTGGCGGCGCGTTCCGCCGAGGGTGCCAAGACGATCGCCCTGAGCGCAGCCGCGACCGAGGTCGACGACCGCGACGCCAAGCCGGCCGCCAAGAAGGCTCCGGCCAAGAAGGCCCCCGCCAAGAAGGCAGCGGCCACCGAGGCCGTCGCCGACGACGAGAAGCCGGCCAAGAAGGCTCCTGCCAAGAAGGCGCCTGCCAAGGCTGCCGACGAGGCCCCGGCCAAGAAGGCAACCGCCAAGAAGGCCCCGGCCAAGAAGGCGGACGCCGACGTGGAGAAGCCGGCCAAGAAGGCCGCGGCCAAGAAGGCGCCGGCCAAGAAGACCGCTGCCAAGAAGGCTGCACCCGGAGGCGATGACAAGTGAGCACGATCCACAAGGACCACCGCGACATCCTGATCGCGCCGGTTGTCAGCGAGAAGAGCTACGGCCTGCTCGATGACAACAAGTACACCTTCGTGGTGCACCCGGACGCCAACAAGACGGAGATCAAGATCGCCGTCGAGACGATCTTCGGCGTCAAGGTCACCGCGGTCAACACGCTCAACCGCAAGGGCAAGACCCGCCGCACGCGTTCGGGTCTCGGCAAGCGCAAGGACACCAAGCGAGCCATCGTGAGTGTCGCCGCAGGCCAGAGCATCGACATCTTCGCAGGCCCGAGCGCCTGAGACGAGGACTGAAGACATATGGCAATTCGCAAATACAAGCCGACAACCCCGGGCCGTCGTGGCTCGAGCGTTGCCGACTTCGCCGAGATCACCCGCACGACGTCGGAGAAGTCGCTGACGGAGCCGCTGCCCAAGAAGGGCGGCCGCAACAACCAGGGACGCATCACCACGCGTCACCAGGGTGGCGGTCACAAGCGCGCCTACCGCATCATCGACTTCCGTCGCTATGACAAGGACGGCGTGCCGGCCAAGGTCGCTCACATCGAGTACGACCCCAACCGCACCGCGCGCATCGCGCTCCTGCACTACGCCGACGGCGAGAAGCGCTACATCATCGCGCCCGAGGGCCTCAAGCAGGGCATGACGGTCGAGTCCGGTGTCGGCTCCGACATCAAGGTCGGCAACAACCTGCCCCTGCGCAACATCCCCGTGGGCACGCTGATCAACGGCATCGAGCTGCGTCCGGGCGGTGGCGCCAAGATGGGCCGCTCCGCCGGCACCAAGGTCCAGCTCGTCGCCAAGGAGGGCAACAAGGCGCAACTGCGTCTGCCCTCCGGTGAGATGCGCTACGTCGACGTACGCTGCCGCGCCACGATCGGCGAGGTCGGCAACGCCGAGCAGTCCAACATCAACTGGGGCAAGGCCGGCCGCAGCCGCTGGAAGGGCAAGCGCCCGACCGTCCGCGGTGTCGCCATGAACCCGGTCGACCACCCGCACGGTGGTGGTGAGGGCAAGACGTCCGGTGGACGTCACCCCGTCTCCCCGTGGGGCAAGCCGGAAGGCCGTACGCGCAAGCGCAAGGCCAGCGACCAGATGATCGTCCGCCGCCGCAAGTCCGGCCGCTGAGAAGGATTGGTTAACAGATGCCACGCAGTTTGAAGAAGGGCCCGTTCGTTGACGGGCACCTCGAGAAGAAGGTCGACGCGCAGAACGCCGCCGACACTCACACCGTGATCAAGACCTGGTCGCGTCGCTCGATGATCCTGCCGTCCTTCATCGGACACACGATCGCCGTGCACGACGGCCGCAAGCACGTGCCCGTGTTCATCACGGACTCGATGGTGGGTCACAAGCTGGGCGAGTTCGCCCCGACCCGCACGTTCCGCGGTCACGAGAAGGACGACCGGAAGGCGAAGAGGCGATGAGTGCAGCTACCCGTGAGAGCGTGAGCGCTCGGCGCGAGCGACTGCTGGGCGACGAGCCCGGCGCGTTCGCCGTCGCTCGCTTCGTACGCGTCACCGCGCAGAAGTCGCGTCGTATCGCGGACCTGATCCGCGGTGAGTCCGTCGAGAACGCGCTGGCCACCCTGCAGTTCGCGCCGCAGGCCGTCGCCGAGAACTTCTACAAGCTCGTCGACAGTGCCGCGTCCAACGCGGAGACGACCGAAGGGCTCGACCGTTCCGACCTGATCATCACGGTGGTCCAGGTTGACGAGGGCCCGACGATGAAGCGTTGGCGCCCCCGCGCCAAGGGTGCGGCCAACCGCATCCTCAAGCGCAGCAGCCACCTGACCGTGGTCGTTCAGCCTGCCGACATCGTGCAGGCCAAGCGGGACGCGGCCAACATCAAGAACTCCAAGAAGAAGGGCGGGAACCGATAGTGGGACAGAAAATCAACCCGCACGGGTTCCGACTGGGCATCTCGACGGATCACAAGAGCCGTTGGTACGCCGACAAGCTCTACAAGAGCTACGTCGGTGAGGACGTCAAGATCCGCAAGATGCTCACCAAGGGCATGGACCGCGCCGGCATCAGCCGTGTCGAGATCGAGCGCACGCGTGACCGCGTACGTGTCGACATCCACACGGCTCGCCCCGGCATCGTCATCGGCCGCCGTGGCGCCGAGGCCGACCGCATCCGCGGCGACCTCGAGAAGCTCACCGGCAAGCAGGTGCAGCTGAACATCCTCGAGGTCAAGAACCCCGAGATGGATGCGCAGCTCGTCGCCCAGGGCGTTGCCGAGCAGCTGTCGGGTCGCGTGCAGTTCCGTCGCGCGATGCGCAAGGCCATGCAGACGACGATGCGCAGCGGTGCCAAGGGCATCCGTATCCAGTGCTCGGGTCGTCTCGGCGGCGCCGAGATGTCCCGCTCGGAGTTCTACCGCGAGGGCCGCGTGCCCCTGCACACGCTCCGCGCTGACGTCGACTACGGCTTCTACGAGGCCAAGACGACCTTCGGCCGCATCGGCGTGAAGGTCTGGATCTACAAGGGCGAGGTCGCGGGCACCCGCGCCGAGCGCGAGGCCGAGGCGGCCAAGCGTGCGGCAGCTCCCGGCAGCCGTCGTCCCGCCCGTGGTGGCGCCGCCGGTGGCGCTCGTCGCCCCGAGCGTCCCGCCCGTGAGGACGCTGCTCCGGCAGCCGACGCCGCCGCTGCGGCTCCGGCCGCCGCCGAAACCGTTGCCGCGCCCGCCGCCGCTGCAGCACCCGAAGGAGGGGAAAGCTGATGTTGATGCCCCGCAGGGTCAAGTACCGCAAGCAGCACCACCCCACGCGTCGCGGCGCGGCCAAGGGTGGCACCGAGCTCGCGTTCGGTGACTACGGCATCCAGTGCGTGACCGCCGCCTACGTGACGAACCGTCAGATCGAGTCCGCTCGTATCGCCATGACGCGTCACATCAAGCGTGGCGGCAAGGTCTGGATCAACATCTACCCGGACCGCCCGCTGACCAAGAAGCCTGCCGAGACCCGCATGGGTTCCGGTAAGGGTTCTCCGGAGTGGTGGGTCGCCAACGTCAAGCCCGGACGCGTCATGTTCGAGCTGTCGGGCGTCTCCGAAGAGGTGGCACGCGAGGCCATGCGCCGCGCGATCCACAAGCTCCCCATGAAGGCACGATTCATCACCCGAGAGACAGGTGAGCTGTGATGGCGCAGCACACAACCGCAGCAGAGCTGCGCAGCGTCGCTTCCGACGACCTGGCGGCCAAGCTGTCAGAGGCCAAGGAAGAGCTGTTCAACCTGCGCTTCCAGAACGCCACCGGTCAGCTCGACAACACCGCCCGGCTTCGGGCAGTGCGCAAGGACATCGCCCGTATCTACACCGTCATGCGTGAGCGCGAGCTCGGCATCGTCGAGGAGGTCCAGGCATGACCGACAAGAAGACGAAGGACGAGGCAGTGACCGAACGCAGCGCGCGCAAGACCCGCGAGGGTCTTGTCGTCAGCGACAAGATGGACAAGACCGTCGTGGTCAACGTCGAGGATCGCGTCAAGCACGCGCTCTACGGCAAGGTCCTGCGTCGCAACATCAAGCTCAAGGCTCACGACGAGGCGAACGACGCCGGCATCGGTGACCGTGTCCTGATCATGGAGACACGTCCACTGTCCGCCACCAAGCGTTGGCGCATCGTCGAGATCCTCGAGAAGGCCAAGTAGGAGACGACAGATGATTCAGCAGGAGTCGCGACTCAAGGTCGCCGACAACACCGGTGCCAAGGAGATCTTGTGCATCCGTGTCCTCGGTGGCTCAGGTCGGCGCTACGCGGGCATCGGCGACACGATCGTCGCCACTGTCAAGGACGCCATCCCCGGCGGAAACGTCAAGAAGGGTGATGTCGTCAAGGCTGTCGTCGTGCGCACCGTCAAGGAGCGCCGTCGTCCGGATGGTTCCTACATCAAGTTCGACGAGAACGCAGCCGTGATCCTCAAGGCCGATGGCGACCCGCGCGGTACGCGCATCTTCGGTCCCGTCGGGCGTGAGCTTCGCGACAAGAAGTTCATGCGCATCATTTCTCTCGCACCGGAGGTGCTCTGAGATGGCCCGCAAAGGCACCATCAGCATCCGCAAGGGTGACCAGGTCAAGGTCATCGCTGGCAAGGACAAGGGCGTGACTGGCTCGGTGATCGAAGTGATCGCTGACCAGAACCGCGTCATCGTCGAAGGCGTCAACCGCGTCAAGCGTCACACCAAGCCCTCACAGGCCGGTGGCGCAGGCTCGGGCGGCATCATCACCAGCGAGGCCCCGATCCACATCTCGAACGTGATGCTGCTCGCGGACAAGACGCCGACGCGTGTCGGCTACCGCCGCGACGACGTCACCAAGAACCGTCCCGACGGTTCCACCTACACCGCGCAGCGCAGCGTGCGCATCGCGAAGAAGACCGGAAAGGAGATCTGAGCATGAGTGACACGACCACCACGGCGGCCCCCCGCCTGAAGACGCGTTACCGCGAGGAGATCCTCCCCGCGCTGCGCGAGCAGTTCGACTACCAGAACGTCATGCAGGTTCCGGGCCTCACCAAGATCGTCGTCAACATGGGCGTCGGCGAGGCTGCCCGCGACGGCAAGCTGATCGAGGGCGCGCTTCGCGACCTCACCGCCATCACGGGACAGAAGCCGCAGGTCACCAAGGCCCGCAAGTCCATCGCGCAGTTCAAGCTGCGTGAGGGCATGCCGATCGGCGCGCACGTCACGCTGCGCGGCGACCGCATGTGGGAGTTCCTCGACCGTCTGCTGACGCTCGCGCTGCCCCGCATCCGCGACTTCCGTGGGCTCTCGCCCAAGCAGTTCGACGGCCGCGGCAACTACACGTTCGGTCTGACCGAGCAGGTCATGTTCCACGAGATCGACCAGGACAAGATCGACCGGTCGCGTGGCATGGACATCACGATCGTCACCACGGCCACCAACGACGACGAGGGTCGCGCGCTGCTCAAGCTGCTCGGCTTCCCGTACAAGGAGAACTGACATGGCGAAGACTGGACTCAAGGTCAAGGCCGCCCGCAAGCCCAAGTTCGCGGTACGCGGCTACACCCGTTGCCAGCGCTGTGGCCGACCCCGGTCGGTCTACAAGAAGTTCGGCCTCTGCCGCATCTGCCTTCGCGAGATGGCACACCGCGGCGAGCTGCCGGGCATCACCAAGAGCTCCTGGTAATCACCTACCTCTGAAAGCCGCAGGTCCTCGGCTCCTCACCTCGAGGGCAAGGAAACCACGGCAGGAATGGAACACACGAACTATGACAATGACCGATCCGATCGCCGACATGCTGACGCGTGTCCGCAACGGCAATCAGGCGTACCACGACAGCGTTTCGATGCCCTACTCCAAGCTCAAGGCCGGCGTGGCCGAGATCCTGAAGCAGGAGGGCTACATCACCGCGATCGAGGTCACCGAGCCCAAGGAGGGTGAGGTGAGCAAGACGCTCACGATCACGCTCAAGTACGGGCCGCACCGCGAGCGTTCCATCGCCGGCATCCGCCGCATCAGCAAGCCGGGCCTTCGCGTCTACGCGAAGTCGACCGGCCTGCCCAAGGTGCTCGGTGGACTCGGCGTGGCGATCATCTCGACGAGCCAGGGTCTGCTCACGGACCGCCAGGCCAACCAGAAGGGCGTAGGCGGAGAAGTCCTCGCCTACGTCTGGTGAGAGGGGTCTGAACACATGTCACGCATTGGCAAGATTCCCGTCCCGGTCCCTTCCGGTGTCGAGATCACGATCGACGGCCAGGACGTACGCGTCAAGGGCCCCAAGGGCGAGCTGTCGCACACGGTCGCGGAGCCCATCACGGTCTCCAAGGCCGACGACGGCAGCCTCTCGGTCGAGCGTCCCGACGACGAGCGTCGCAGCAAGGCCCTTCATGGCCTCTCACGCACCCTGATCGCCAACATGGTCACGGGTGTCACCGAGGGCTACGAGAAGAAGCTCGAGATCGTCGGCGTCGGCTACCGCGTCCAGGCCAAGGGTCCCGCTGCGCTCGAGTTCGCGCTCGGCTTCAGCCACCCCGTCCCGGTCGAGGCGCCCGAGGGCATCACGTTCTCGGTCGAGTCGCCCACCAAGTTCGCCGTGCACGGCATCGACAAGCAGGCCGTCGGTGAGGTCGCAGCGAACATCCGCAAGATCCGCAAGCCCGAGCCCTACAAGGGCAAGGGCGTCCGCTACGCCGGCGAGCATGTCCGCCGCAAGGTCGGAAAGGCTGGTAAGTAGTCATGGCTATCTCGATCAAGCACGCCAAGCACACGTCGCCCCGTACGGCTTCGCGTCTGCGCCGTCAGGTGCGAGGACGCAAGAAGATCGAGGGTTCGGCGGAGCGTCCGCGTCTCGTCATCACTCGCTCGAGCAAGCACATCGTCGCTCAGGTCGTCAACGACCTCGAGGGCCGCACGCTGGCCTCCGCGTCGACGATGGAAGCCGATCTGCGCTCGTCCGACGGTGACAAGACCGCCAAGGCCCGCAAGGTCGGCGAGCTCGTCGCCGACCGCGCCAAGGCCGCCGGTGTCGCCACCGTCGTCTTCGACCGCGCGGGCAACAAGTACGCCGGCCGTGTCGCAGCCCTGGCTGACGGCGCGCGCGAGGGCGGACTGGAGTTCTGATGAAGACTAACAACCAGAGGAGTGCCGCATGAGCGGGCAGCAGCGCCGCGGAGGCGGAGGCGGCCGGGGTCGTGGAAACGATCGCGGAGCCGAGAAGTCCAACTACATCGAGAAGGTCGTCACGATCAACCGTGTCGCCAAGGTCGTCAAGGGTGGTCGTCGCTTCAGCTTCACCGCCCTGGTGATCGTCGGCGACGGTGACGGCCAGGTCGGCATCGGCTACGGCAAGGCGAAGGAAGTCCCGACCGCGATCGCGAAGGGCGTTGAAGAGGCCAAGAAGTCCTTCTTCCGCGTCCCGCGCATCCAGGGCACGATCCCGCACCCGGTGCAGGGCGAGAAGGCGGCTGGCGTCGTCTTCCTGCGTCCCGCATCGCCCGGTACCGGCGTCATCGCCGGTGGCCCGGTGCGCGCCGTGCTCGAGGCGGCAGGCATCCACGACGTCCTGTCCAAGTCGCTCGGCTCGTCCAACGCGATCAACATCGTCCACGCGACCGTGGCAGCCCTCAGGCTGCTCGAGTCGCCGGAGATGGTGGCGTCACGTCGCGGCCTGACGGTCGAGGAGGTCGCTCCGGCGGCGCTCCTGCGCGCCGGCAAGGAAGGCATCGCCGAGGCCAAGGCCAAGGCGGAAGCCGGAGTGGGTGCGTGATGGCGAAGATCCAGGTCACCCAGGTCAAGTCCGGCATCGGCCGCAAGCCCAATCACCGGCAGACCCTGCGCACGCTCGGTCTGAAGCGCATCGGCGACGTCGTCGTCAAGGAAGATCGTCCCGAGATCCGCGGCATGGCTGAGTCCATCTCGCACCTCGTGGACGTCAAGGAGGTTGACTGACATGGCGCTCAAGCTGCACCACCTGCGTCCCGCCCCGGGAGCCAAGACCGCCAAGACCCGCGTCGGTCGCGGTGAGGGCTCGAAGGGCAAGACCGCCGGTCGAGGCACCAAGGGCACCCAGGCTCGTTACCAGGTCCCCGCGGGCTTCGAGGGCGGCCAGGTCCCGATCCACATGCGACTGCCCAAGCTGAAGGGGTTCAAGAACCCGTTCCGCGAGGAGTACCAGGTCGTGAACCTCGATCGTCTCGAGGAGCTCTACCCCAAGGGTGGTGACGTCGACGTCGCGTCGCTCGTCGCCAACGGCGCGGTCCGCAAGGGCCGACCGGTCAAGGTCCTCGGGCAGGGCGAGATCACGGTCAAGCTCCAGATCACGGCGAACAAGTTCTCCGGGTCGGCCAAGACCAAGATCGAAGCAGCCGGCGGCAGCGTCACCGTTCTCGGTTGATGCTGTCCGGGGCAGGACACATGTCCTGCCCCGGCTGCTTTGGTGACTGTTAGAGTCACCCTGCGGGCGGATTCGCCCGCATTTGTCCGTCATACCGACGCCAGCTTTTTAACATGCACAGTGGTGCACGAGGAGGATCGCGGTGCTCAGCGCCTTCGTCCATGCATTCAGGACGCCCGACCTGCGGAAGAAGATCCTCTTCGTCCTGTTCGTCATCGTGCTGTTCCGGCTGGGCTCGACCATGCCGGCCCCCGGCATCAATGTCGCCAACGTCCGTGAATGCGTCGACAACGCCGCAAGCGGCGAGAACAGCAGCCTGTTCGCCCTGATCAACGTCTTCTCCGGCGGAGCGCTGCTCCAGCTGACGGTGTTCGCGCTCGGCATCATGCCGTACATCACCGCGAGCATCATCCTGCAGCTGCTCGTCGTCGTGATCCCCCGTCTGGAGGCCCTCAAGAAGGAGGGTCAGGCCGGGCAGACCAAGATCACGCAGTACACCCGCTACCTCACGCTGGGCCTGGCGATCCTGCAGGCGACCGGCATCGTGGCGCTCGCCCGCAGCGGCAACCTCTTCGGCGGCTCCTGCAACCTCGACCTGCTCTACCGCCAGGACAGCATCCTGTCCTTCCTGCTGATCGTCCTCACGATGGTCGCCGGCACCGCCGTCATCATGTGGCTCGGCGAGCTCATCACGGACCGCGGCATCGGCAACGGCATGTCGATCCTGATCTTCACGCAGGTCGTCGCCACGTTCCCCGGCGCCATGTGGCTCATCAAGGAGCAGAAGGGCTGGACGACGTTCAGCCTGGTCGTCCTGATCGGTCTCGTGATCGTGGCAGCGGTGATCTTCATCGAGCAGGCGCAGCGCCGCATCCCGGTGCAGTACGCCAAGCGCATGGTCGGCCGGCGGATGTTCGGCGGCTCCTCGACGTACATCCCCCTCAAGGTCAACCAGGCCGGCATCATCCCGGTCATCTTCGCCTCGAGCCTGATGTACCTCCCGGCGCTGATGGCCCAGTTCAACCAAGGCGCAGGCTGGGCCACCTGGGTCAACGACAACTTCGTCCGCGGTGACCACCCGCTCTACATGCTGACGTTCTTCCTCCTGATCGTGTTCTTCACGTACTTCTACGTGTCGATCACGTTCAACCCCGAAGAGGTCGCCGACAACATGAAGAAGTACGGCGGCTTCATTCCCGGCATCCGGGCCGGCCGCCCGACGCAGGAGTACCTCGCGTACGTCCTGAGCCGCATCACGGCACCCGGCGCGCTCTACCTCGGCCTGATCGCCCTGATCCCGATGATCGCCATCGCGGTCCTCAATGCGAGCCAGAACTTCCCGTTCGGCGGCACGACGATCCTCATCATCGTCGGCGTGGGTCTCGACACGGTCAAGCAGATCGAGAGCCAGCTGCAGCAGCGCAACTATGAAGGGTTCCTCAAGTAATGCGACTGCTCATCATGGGCCCACCAGGTGCGGGCAAGGGAACCCAGGCTGTCGCGCTGGCGAAGCGAATCGGTGGTGCGCACATCTCGACCGGAGACATCTTCCGGGCCAACGTGCAGCAGCAGACCGAGCTCGGCCAGGTCGCGCAGCGCTACATGGACGCCGGCGAGTACGTCCCTGACGAGGTCACCAACGCCATGGTCGAGGACCGGCTCTCCCAGGATGACGCGCGTGAGGCGTTCATCCTCGACGGCTACCCGCGTACCGTCGATCAGGTGGACACCCTCGATCGCATCCTCGACGGTTTCGGCACCAAGCTCGACGGAGTGCTCGAGCTCGTGGTCGATCCCGAGGAGCTGATCCAGCGCCTGCTGAAGCGTGCGGAGACCAGCGGCCGGGCCGATGACACCGAAGAGGTCATCCGGCACCGCCAGGAGGTCTACACCGCCGAGACGGCACCCCTGCTGGAGGTCTACGGCGCTCGCGGACTCGTCATCGAGGTCGACGGCATGGGTGATGTCGACGAGATCACTCGTAGGATCAACGCCGCCTTGCCCGCCTGAAGGCGAGCCCGCAGCCATGTTCGAACGCGGCATCGAGATCAAGACGCCGGCTCAGATCGAGTCGATGCGGGCTGCAGGCCTGATCGTCGGCTCAACCCTGGAGCTGTTGCGATCCGTCGTCGCGCCGGGCATCACCACGGCGGAGCTCGACGCGATCGCCCACGACCACATCCGCTCGCAGGGTGCGACGTCCAACTTCCTCGGCTACCACGGCTTCACCGGCGTCATCTGCACGTCGGTCAACGACCAGGTCGTGCACGGCATCCCGGGCACGCGGGTGCTCCGCGACGGTGACATCATCTCGATCGACTGCGGTGCGATCGTCGACGGCTGGCACGGCGACGCGGCGACAACCGTCGCCATCGGGGAGGTGCCCGAGGAGGTCACCGAGCTGATGCGCGTCACCGAAGAGGCACTGTGGCGCGGCATCGCCGCCGCGCGCCTCGGCGGTCGGGTCTCCGACATCAGCCACGCGGTCGAGGAGACCGTCGACGCGACAGGTGACTACGGCATCGTCGAGGGTTACACCGGACACGGCATCGGCTCGGCGATGCACCAGCCGCCGAATGTCCCCAACTACGGCAAGGCGGGTCGCGGCCCCAAGCTGGTCAAGGGCCTGGCGCTGGCCGTCGAGCCGATGGTCACGCTCGGCTCGCCGGAGACGCGTACGCTCGCCGACGACTGGACCGTCGTGACGACCGACGGGTCCTGGGCGGCGCACTACGAGCACACCTTCACGCTGACCGACACCGGCGTCTGGGTGCTGACCGCGATCGACGGCGGTGAGGCGCGACTCGCCGAGCTCGGCGTGCCCTATGGGGGACACTGAACGGATGAGGCGGTCGGTCGCGGTTGCTGCACTGCTGATCGTGGCGGCCTGCGGCACCTCGGATCCGCCAGAGCCGTCGAGATCCTCGACGCCGCCGAGCGCGACGCCGTCGAGCGTGACGCCGTCGACTCGCGCGCTCTCGCCGGCCGAGGCAGCAGTCGACGGCCTGATGCGCGCGCTCGACGCGGGTGACTGCAAGGCGGCGCAGAAGCTCGTCGTCACGCCGTCGGAGCTCGGGTGTGATGTCGTCGAGCAGTCCAAGGGCTCGTTCGCTCTCGAGGGGATCGACCTCGACGAGGTGACCTATCGTGCTGGCGCGGTGCACGACACCAGCGCCACGGTGAGCATCACCTGGGGCAATGGCTATCCCACCGAGTCGTACGACGTGCAGAAGGTCGGCGACCGGTGGAAGGTCGTGTTCGACTCCGCGGCCTGACCCGGCTCAGCCGATCGTGACGGTCTTGC
>NZ_JAKFCB010000337.1:0-1684 GCF_036676885.1 Aeromicrobium sp. | reverse complement strand
CGACGCGCCGCCGCCGTCGGTCACCCGGACGTTCACCGTGTGGGTTGCCGCCGTCTCGTAGTCGAGCGCGGTGGAGCCGACCCGCAGCTCGTTGCCGACGATGGTGAACTTGGCGCCGTCCGCGCCGGGCAGGATGCTGTAGGTGAGCGTGTCGGCCGTGTCCGGGTCGGTCGCGCTCAGCACTCCCACGACGGCGCCTGGCACATTCTCCGGCGCGGTCTGACCCGAAAGGGCGAGATTGGTCACGGGATCGTTGGCACCGCGCAGCGTGATCGTCACGGTCTGGGAGGCGGACGCGCCCGCGCTGTCCGTGACCAGCACCAGATAGTTCTGCGTGAGCGTCTGGTTTGCGGCCAGGTAATTCAGCGCGGAGTCATTGACCTCGAAGCTCCACTCGACCCTGTCGGTGGCGTCGTTCACTGCGCCGAGGCTGAAGGTCCCGACATAGCCGGTGCCCTGTGGGGTGAAGCTGGCGCTGTGCGTCTGCGACGCGTCGGGATCGGTGTACGTGATGGCGCCGTTGCGCTGGTTCAGCGTGGCGTCCTCTCCCGCAGCGCCGTCGGCAAGTTCGTTGACCGTGGCGGCCTGGGCACCGGAGCTGATCACCGGCCGGTCGTTGATCGGGTTCACGGTGATTGCGACCGTTGCCGGGCTGCTGGCGCCCCCGGCGGTGTCGCTGATCTTGTAGGTGAAGCTGTCGGTTCCGTTGAAGTTGGCGCCAGGCGTATAGGTGAACTTCTTGCTCGAGGCGTCGTAGGCGACCGCGCCGTTTTCAGGTCCGGCAACGAGCTGCGGCGTCAGCGCCTCGCCCTCCGGGTCTGAATCATTGGCGAGGACATCGATCACGACCGCAGTGTCCTCGTCGGTCGTTGCCGAATCGTCGCGGGCCGTGGGGCGAAGATTGTCGTCTGCACCGTTGACCGTGATGGTCACCGTGGCCGGAGCCGACTGGCTGCTGCCGTCGCTGGCGACATACTGGAACGTGATCGTCCGGGACTCGCCATTGTTGAGTGCCTGGTCGTCAGCACCCGTCGCATAGGAGTAGCTGCCGTCGGCGTCGAATGCCACCGAGCCATCGGGCGCTGTCGCACTGTTGATCTGGACCGAGCCGGCAACGAGCGCATACGTCAGGCTGTCGCCGTCGACGTCGCTGGCGGGAGGAACGGTGCCGCCGATCGAGGCATCATCCTCGGACCCGCTGACCGATTGTGAGCCGCCGCTTGCCGGCGCGTCGTTGGCGCCGGTGATGGTGATCGCCAGCGTGGCCGTATCGCTGCCGCCGTTGCCGTCGGAGACGGCATAGGTGAAGTTGTCGGTCAGGCTCTGGGTGGCATTCAGGGCGTTGACGGTGGCGTTGGCATCGTCGACCACATAGCTGTAGCTGCCGTCGGCGTTGAGTGTGAGCGAGCCGTAGGCGCCGGCCAAGGCCGCGCCCACCGTGCCGGCCGTGCCGCTGCCGGCTTCCGTGCCGGTGCGCACGCTCGCGACGGACTTGGTGTCGCCGTTGTCCACGTCGCTGTCGTTGCTCAGGACGTTGCCGCTGGCGTTGGCGCCGGCGGCAGTGCCAGCTTCAGTCGCCGAGCCGGCGTCGTCCGTGGCCACCGGTGCGTCGTTGGCGCCGGTGATGGTGATGGCCAGCGTGGCCTGGTCGGTCCCGCCGTTGCCGTCGGAGACGGCGTAGGTG
>NZ_JAKFCB010000336.1:0-4582 GCF_036676885.1 Aeromicrobium sp. | reverse complement strand
GCTCCGGTCGACCGTCGTCGTCGACGGGACACAGGCGCACCATGATCGCCCGTACGGCGTCCTGGTCCTCCTCACCGAGCCCGCGGTAGAGACGCTCCGCTGAGCGCGTCACGGCCCCGCGGATGCCTCCGGACGCCCGATAGCCCTCAAGCGTCATGGTGCGGCCAGCCCGACGATGCCAGGTCTCCATCAGGGCGTGCGACATCAGAGGCTGCCCGCCCGGCTCCCCCTCGACGTCTCGCACGATCAGGTCGACCAGCCCGGGATCGAGTGTGAGTCCCGCCGCGCGGGCCGGACCCTCGATCGCCTCACGCAGCTCATCGCCCGCCAATGGGCGTACGAGGTGCATGCCCTTCTCGACCAGGCGAGCGAGCTCCGCGTCCTGCGCGAGGTCCCCGAGGTGATCCGCGCGGATGGCCAGCACGACCGGCGCTCGGGTCGTGGCGTAGTCAACGACCCACGACAACCACGCCGGCACGTCGGCTTCCTGGGTGAAGATCTCCTCGAACTGGTCGATCACGACGACCGGGTCGTCGCCGGACGCAGCGCCCAACGCAGCCACGACGGCCGTCTGCGGATCGTGCGTCGGCACCAGGATGGCGGCTTCACGGCCCTGGTCACTCAGCAGAGGCACCAGACCTGCGCGAATCACCGACGACTTCCCCGCGCCTGAATCGCCCGCCACGACCAGCAGCGGCGCCGCCTCGAGTCGGCGCGCCAGCTCGACCGCCAGGCGTGAGCGCCCGAAGAACATCGCCGCGTCGTCGACACCGTACGCGGCGAGGCCCTTGTAGGGGCAGCTGTCGTCGTACGGCCCGGAGAGCGCTTCGGGAACGAGCAGGCTCGGGTCCTGCTTGAGCACCGACTCCTCGAGCGAGGTCAGCTCCGGTCCCGGATCCACGCCGAGCTCGGTGCGGAGGGCGTACCCCGCACGACGGATCGTGGCGAGCGCGTCGGTCTGGCGACCACTGCGATACTGCGCCAGGGCCAGCAGCACCCATCGCTTCTCGCGCCAGGGCTCGGCCGCGGACAGGGTCAGCGCATCGGCCGCGACGCCCTCATGGTCACCGAGGTCCAGGCGAAGAGCGACCAGGTCCTCCTCGCCGACCAGACGCAGCTCGGTGAGACGCGCGGCCTCGGCCTCGGCGGGCGCCCAGTCCGTGATGTCGGCGAACGGCGGTCCCCGCCACAACCTGAGCGCAGCGGCCAGCGTGCCGGCCGACTGCGCCAGGTCGCCGGCCACCTTCTGCTCGCGGCTCTGAGCCAGCAACGACACGAACACGCCGCAGTCGAGCTGGATCCCGTCACCGGTCAGCCGGTATCCCGCCGATGTCGTCTCCACTGCGCTCGCCCCTAGCACCTTGCGCAAGCGAGCCACGCACCCCTGCACGACCTTGGCTGCCGACGCCGGCGGGTCGTCGTGCCACAGCACGTCGGTCAGCTCATCGATCGTGAGCACGTAGCCGACGCGAACGGCCAGTGCCGTCAGGACCATCCGGTCGCGCGGCGCAAGGCTGACGCCCCCGGCGTCAACCCGCAGCGAGCCCAGCACGTCGACGTCCATGCCTCATCGTGATCCGCCGGATCACCGGGGTCAACGGGGCCGATACCCCACTGATACCAGGCCGAACGCGGAACGATACCGCCCGCACACATCCTCTCCACGTACGCCGCAAACGGGCGGCGTGACGAGAAAGGAACGATCATGAAGACTCCCAACCCCCGCCGGTTCGGCGGAAACATCCTGCTCGCGTTCGCAGCGGCAGCGGCGGCTGCACTCCTCGGCGCCACGGTCTCGGCAAGCTCGGGCTCGTCGAGCGACGATCCGACGATTGACCGCTGTGTCAGCACGGCGGACGCCGCGGCCGGCTGGCTCGAGAACGGTGGCACTCTCCCCCGCTGCGCCAACGAGTGAGCCGCCCGCGCGGTGACCCAATGACAAAAGGCGGTGAGCTGGGCACGTGTCAGCACTGCTGACAGGTGCCCAGCTCACCGCCCCATGGCGGACAGGCTCAGAAGATGACTTCGCCGGTCTTGCGCTTGGTGCGCAGGAGCTCGATGGCTTCCTTGAGGATCTCGTCGGCCTCGGTCTCGGAGCGACGCTCCTTCACGTACGCGAGGTGCGTCTTGTAGGGCTCGATCTTCTTGGCGGTCGGCCGGTTGTCGGAGTCGACGCTCGACGGCATGCCACACCGCGGGCAGTCCCACGACTCCGGCACCTCGGCCTCGATCGCGAACTGCAGCTCGGTCGTGTGGTTGTTGATGCAGAAGAACGTCACGAACTGCCGCGGGGCGGCCTCGCCACGCTCTGCCTCACCCATGGGGCCTGAGCCGATACGGCTGCCCCGGATAGCACCTGCTGCCACTAGTTGCTCACCTTCAGTAGCAGGCCGAGCGCGAAGATGCACACGACCCAGACGACTGCGATACCGACCGTGATGCGGTCGAGGTTGCGTTCGGCGACCGAGGAGCCGCCGAGCGAGCTGGAGACGCCGCCACCGAACATGTCGGAGAGACCGCCCCCGCGTCCCTTGTGCATGAGAACCAGGACGATCATCAGCAGGCTGCTGATCGCCAGGATTACGGAGAACGTCACAATCACGAGTTGGGGCCTTCGTTGTCAGGCGCCGGACAGGTCCGGCATGGCGTAGAACCGAGCGATCCCGGCGAACTCCTCCGCTTGGAGACTTGCACCGCCAACCAGGGCTCCGTCGACATCCGACTTCGCCATGATGGCGGCGATGTTCGCCGCTTTCACTGATCCGCCGTAAAGGATACGCAATGCCGCCGCGACTTCGGGCGACCAGGTCTCCTCGACGCGCGAACGGATCGCTGCGCAGACTTCCTGGGCGTCCTCCGGGGTGGCCACCTCGCCGGTGCCGATCGCCCACACGGGCTCGTAGGCGATGACGACGGAGGCCATCTGCTCGGCGGTGAAACCGGCGAGCGAGCCGTCGACCTGCGCCAGCGTGTATGCCACGTGGTCGCCGGCCTGGCGGATCTCGAGACCCTCGCCGACGCACACGATGGGGCTCATGCCGGCGGCAAGCGTCTTGGCCGCCTTGATGTTGACGAGCTGGTCGCTCTCGGCGTGGTACTCACGACGCTCGGAGTGACCGACGACGACGTAGGAGCAGCCGAGCTTGGCCAGCATCGACGCGGCGATCTCGCCGGTGTAGGCGCCACCGTCGTGCTCCGAGACGTCCTGGGCGCCGTAGCCGATCGCCAGGTGGTCACCGTCGACCAGCGTCTGCACGCTGCGGATGTCGGTGAACGGAGGGATCACGACGACCTCGGACTTGTCGAAGTCGTGCTTCTTGTCCTGCAGCGTCCAGGCGAGCTTCTGGACCAGCACCACCGCTTCCTGGTGGTTGAGGTTGGACTTCCAGTTGCCGGCCATGAGTGGCTTGCGGTCGGTCATGCAGTTCCCCCAGATTGGGTTGAGTCTTCGAGGATGTCTAGGCCGGGCAGCGTCTTGCCCTCGAGGTATTCGAGGCTCGCGCCTCCCCCGGTGGAGATGTGTCCGAAGTCGCTGTCCGCGAAGCCGAGCTGGCGTACGGCCGCGGCCGAGTCACCACCACCGACGACCGACAGGCCGTCGACCTCGGTGAGCGACTGGGCGACGGCCTTGGTGCCGGCCGCGAACGCCGCCATCTCGAAAACGCCCATGGGGCCGTTCCAGAACACCGTCTTGGAGCCGCGGATGATCTCGGCGAACGCCGCCGAGGAGTCCGGGCCGATGTCGAGACCGAGCTGGTCGGCCGGCATCGCGTCGGCGGCCACGGTCGTCGCGGGCGCATCGGCCTTGAACTCCGGTGCCACGACGATGTCGGTCGGCAGCACCAGGCGTACGCCCTGGGCCTCGGCCTGCGCGATGTAGCCGCGGGCGATGTCGAGCTGGTCGTCCTCGAGGAGGGACTTGCCGACCTCATGGCCCTGCGCCTTGAGGAACGTGAAGACCATCCCGCCACCGATCAGCAGGTTGTCGGCCTTGTCGAGCAGGTTGTCGATGACCCCGAGCTTGTCGGAGACCTTGGAGCCGCCGAGCACCACGGTGTAGGGGCGCTCGGGGCTCTCGGTCAGCCGCTTGAGCACCTCGACCTCCGCCTCCACGAGCTCGCCGACCGCGGCCGGAAGCCGGGTGGCGATGTCGTAGACGCTGGCCTGCTTGCGGTGCACGACGCCGAAGCCGTCGGAGACGAACACGTCGGCGAGCGCTGCGAGCTGGTCGGCGAACGCGCCACGCTCGGCGTCGTCCTTGCTGGTCTCGCCCGGGTTGAACCGGACGTTCTCCAGCACCGCGACCTGGCCGTCCTGGAGCGCCGCGGAGATGTGCGCGGCCTCCGGGCCAACGGTGTCGTTGGCGAACAGCACCGGAGCGCCGAGCAGCTCTGCGAGCCGTTCGGCGACCGGCGCCAGCGAGTAGTCCCGGTTGGGTACGCCGTCGGGACGGCCCAGATGGGCCGTCACGAGGACGCGGGCACCTGCGTCGGCAAGACGCTTGATCGTCGGCACGCTCGCGCGTACGCGACCGTCGTCGGTGATCGTCGTGCCGTCGAGCGGCACGTTGAGGTCACTGCGG
>NZ_JAKFCB010000335.1:0-14650 GCF_036676885.1 Aeromicrobium sp. | reverse complement strand
GAAGTCACCGTTGGTGTTGACGTAGACGATGTCGAACACCTTCATCACGCCGATGGTCACCGTGATGAAGACCGTGATGATCGTGCCCTTGATCTGCGGCACGATGATCCGTCCGAAGATCTGTCGCTCGCTGGCGCCGTCGATGCGAGCCGCCTCGAGCGTGTCGAGAGGAACGCCCTTGACCGCGGCAGAGAGCAGGACCATCGAGAAGCCCACCTGGGCCCACATGAGGATCACCATCAGGAGAATGCTGTTGAAGCGGAAATCCGTCTGCTGGAGCCACGCGATCGGACCCCAGTCGAAGACGCCGATGAGGGCGTTCTGGAGACCGATCTGCGGCTGTCCCGCGGGTTCCGCGGCGTAGATGAAGCGCCAGATGGTCGCTGCACCGATGCTGCTGATCGCGACCGGCAGGAAGATGATCGTCTTGGTCATCTTCTCGCTCGACGGTCCCAATCGGTCGGAAAGGACCGCGACCACGAGCCCCACGAGGACTGTCGCCGTCGGCACGATGATGATCCAGAGCAACGTGTTGATGAGGGTCTGGATGAATTCGTGCGACTTGAACAGATCCGTGTAGTTGCGGAAGCCCACGTAGTTGAGGGACAGATTGTCCTTGAAGCTGTTGATGACGGTCAGGACCGCCGGGTAGATCAGGTACACCACGATGGCCAGGAACGCCGGGAGGATGAACAGGTACGGCTTGACGCGGTGCTCCAGCTTGCCTGGGAGCAGCTCGGCAAGCTTGTTGAGGAGCCAGAACATTGCCACGGCCCCTCCGACTCCCGCGATCACGGTAAGTAGGGCGCTCAGTGCCTTGAATCCCACGGGCCGGCCTCGCTTTCACATCGAACTGGTCTAAAGGGTGGGTTGGGGGCGCGGGCGATGGGGCCCGCGCCCCCCGAACGTGACGCGGTCGGACTACGAGCTCGGCCAGCTCGAGTCGATGTTCTTCAGCGCCTTGTCGATGTCCTGCTGACCGCTGATCCACGCGGTCATCTCCTTCCAGAACGAACCCGTTCCGACTTCCGCCGGCATCTGGTCAGAGCCGTCGAACAAGAAGGCCGTCGAGTCGTATGCCACCTGGGCGACCTGCTTCGTGAGGGCGTTCGGGTAGTGCGAGACGTCGAAGTCCTTGTGCGGTGAGATGAACGAGCTGCCCGCTGCGGCGTCATTGCCGATGTCGGTCGTCGCCATGGCCTTGACGACGGTCTTGACGTTGTCGCTGTCGTTCAACATCGTCAGCATGTCGCCGCCACCCTCCACCGGGTTGTCGCCGCCGGCGGTCACCGCCGGGAAGCCGAAGACGCCGACGTTGGCGTCGAGGTCCTTGGTGACGGCCTTCGGGAAGAAGCCGGTGATGAACGAACCCTGGTTGTACAGCCAGCACTTCGGACCCTTGGCGTCGAACATCGGGGTGCCGGCGGTACCGAAGTTGGTGCTGGCGATGGCCTTCTGACCGCCGAGCGTGTTGCCCTTGGTGAAGAGCAGCTTGGAGAACTCGTCCGCGGCCTGCTTGACCTCGTCCGAATCGAACGGCAGGTCGTGCTTGACCCACTTGTTGTAGGCGTCCACGCCGTGGTACTTCATGATCAGCGTCTCGAACCAGTCGGTGGCCGGCCATCCGGTTGCGGTGTCGGACTCGATGCCCATGCACCACGGCGTCTCACCGTCGGACTTGATCTGTTCGGTCAGCTTCTCGAGCCCGGCGATGTCGGTGGGCGCCTGGTAGCCGGCCGCTTCGAATGCCTTCTTCGGGTAGAACACCAGACCCTTGACATTGGCGCTGACGAGCAGGCCCAGGAGCTTGTTGTCGACGGTGCCGGCGTCGAGCGAGCCCGGCACCATGCTCGCCTTGAGCGCGGTCATGTCGAGCGTGTCGTCGAGCGGCTTGATCGCGCCGAGCTTGTTCATCTGCTGCACCACGCCGGGCTGCGGCACGAGCGCGATGTCGGGCGCGTCGCCGGCCTGGATCTTGGTGATGATCAGCTGGTTGATGTTCTCGACCTTCTGCCAGTTGATCTTGATGTCCGAGCCGTCGGCCGTCAGCTTCGCCACCAGGGACTTCTTGAGGCCGTCCTGCACCGGCTGGTCAATGCTGGACCAGATGGTGACGGTCTTGCTGTCGCCCTTGCTGTCACCACCGCCGCCGCAGGCGGACAGGCCCATGGCACTGAGCGCCAGGCACGTCAACAGGGCTGTGCGTCCTCGCATGTGGGTTCGCATCTTGGGGGATCTCCTCGCGGTTGTCGCGCTATTTCTGGGTAGCGCTATGTCTGGCGGACGAACTGGATACGATTTGTGGTACACATGCTGAATCGAATCAGCACGATCATGACTGTGTCCTGCGTCACTGTCAAGGAACAATGCCAAGAAGTGCAGAATTCGCCATTCACTCCGCGCGTGGCGCACACGTGTCGGGGTCGTCGGTCGGGAAGGGTGATCGCGTGTCTCCTCGCAGCAAGGCCAAGCTGAGCGATGTCGCGACCCGTGCCGGCGTGTCGGCGACGACCGCCTCCTATGTCCTCACCGGTCGAGCGACGGAGATGAGGATCTCCGAGAGCGCCGAGCAGCGGGTGCGCCAGGCTGTCGCCGAGCTCGGCTACCGCCCCAACCGCAGCGCCCAGAACCTGCGTACGTCCAGGACCAGCACGGTCGGCGTGATCTCGGACTTCGTCGCGAGCGGGCACTTCTCCAGCCAGATGCTCGCCGGCGCATCGGAGGCGGCATTGCAGCGGGACCACCTGCTGGTGATCGGGGAGACCAGCGGCGACGCCGAGGTCGAGCGGCTGCTGATCGAGGAGATGATCGATCGGCAGGTCGACGGCATCCTCTACGTCACCCGGACCGGCATGGAGATCCAGGTTCCGGAGAAGCTGGCCGAGACCCGCACGGTTCTCGTGAACTGTTTCGACCCGGACTCCCCCCTGCCGGCATTCGTACCGGACGAGTTCGGCGGCGGACGCACCGCCGCGAGCGTCCTGCTCGACGCCGACGTGACCGGCGACATCCATGTGGTGGGCGAGACCCCTCCCCACACGTTCGCGGGGCCCCAGCGACTCGCCGGCATCAACGACCGGCTCGCGGAAGTCGGTCGATCCGTGACGAGCGTCGTGCCGTGTCCCTGGGCAGTGGAAGCGGCGTACGAGGCCACACACGCGTGGCTGGCGACGGGGGCCCGGCCGGGCGGGCTGATCTGCCTCAACGACCGGGTCGCGATGGGCGTCTACCAGGCGCTCGCCGAGCACGGCCTCGACATTCCGGGCGATGTCTCGGTGGTGTCCTTCGACGGCACCGAGCTGGCCACCTGGCTGCGACCGCGGGTGATCTCGGTGGCCCTGCCGTTCGTCGAGCTCGGAGCACGGGCGGTGCAGTCGTTGCTCGAGCCAGGCGCACTCGCGCCGGGAGTGGTCCGGCTCCCGATGCCCTTGATGCCGGGCGGTTCAGTCCCGGCCCTACCTCCGACGAAAGAGCAGCCTCATGTTTGACCTGTCCGACGACTGGGTGTGGGACTTCTGGGTGGCTGACGACGGCACGTCGTACCACCTGTTCTTCCTCAAGGCGCCGCGGTCACTCGGTGATCCCGAGCTGCGCCACCGCAACGCGTCGGTCGGCCATGCCGTCTCGACCGACCTCACCTCCTGGACCCGGGTCGCGGACGCGCTCGATCCCCAGCCCGCTCCGGCCTTCGACGACCTGGCGACCTGGACGGGTTGCGTGGTGCGAGCCGACGACGGCACCTGGCGGATGTTCACGACCGGGCTGTCGGGCGCTGAGGAAGGCCTGGTCCAGCGGATCGGCGCCTCGACGTCGACTGACCTCATGACGTGGCAGCGCGACCCGCGCCCGCTCCTCGAGGCCGACCCGAGGTGGTACGCCACCCGCGACAACGGTGCCGCGGAGACCCACTGGCGCGACCCGTGGGTCTGCCGTGACGAGTCCGGCACCTGGCACCTCTACGCAACGGCGCAGGCCGCCGGGACCACTCAGGCGGTCGTGGCCCACGCGGCCTCCGACGACCTGCAGGCCTGGACCGTGCAGCCGCCGCTCAGCGCACCGAGCAAGCGCTTCGCATGGGCGGAGGTGATCAGGCTGCACCAGCTCGACGGGCGATGGGTGATGTTGTTCTCGTGCCTGGCCGAGCACATGCCGCTTGATCCACCGGGTGCCGGTGGCGTGTGGGCCGTGCCGGTCGACGGGCCCGGGGCACCGGTGAATCTCGATCTCGCCACGCGCGTCACCGACGAGGAGCTCTACGTCGGCAAGCTGATCACCCGCCGCGACGGGTCGAGCCGGTTCCTCGCGTTCCGCAACCTCGACACCGCCGGGCAGTTTGTCGGGGGGATCACTGATCCGCTGCCGGTCGAGTGGCTGCCGGGTGGGCTCGGCGTACGCCTCGTCGACCGTCATCCGGTGTCTGCCTCAAGCGTCGAATGAGCCTCTCGTAGCGGCCTGAACGGTTGCGCGTACGCATTGGTGGGTAGGGCAACCAGGTGACTTCGCCCACCCAGGAGCTTGCACCCGCTCTGGACATCGACGCCGGCCTCACCGAGATCGAGCGCAGCCTGAACCTGCTGCTCAATCTCACGCCGGTCAACGCAACCCAGGCATGGGCGGACTTCGAGCGGAGTGACTACGGCACGGCCCCGACCCTCCAGCTCCGACCACTCGACTTCGAGCCGGATCTGCTGCGCCGCAAGCTCTACGACCTCGAGATCGAAGACGTCACCGACCCTGCGCTGCACACGCTGTTCCGGGCGAAGCGAGATGAGATAGCACGACAGATCACGACCCTGGAGGATCGCGACACCGCGCGGTTCGTCTACGGGTCGCTGCAGCTCTACGGAGGGATCGCCCAGCCTCTCGTGTCCGCCGCGGAGGAGCTGCTCGAGACGATCCCCGTACAGGCTCCCAGCTCCCGCAGCGTCACGGCCGGCGTGTTCGCGGAGGCGGCTCGTGAGGAGTGCGACCGATACCGCGCCGCGTATCCAGGCTTCCCGTCGAACATCGAGGTACGCGACGACATCTCGGAGCTGATGGTGTCGTTCGGTCGGCTGCTCATCCCCGAAGCCGCCACCTTCAGGGCCGATCGCGTCGAGCCGTTGCTGCACCACGAGGTCGGCACGCATGTCGTGACCTACCTGAACGGCGCCAGGCAGCCCCTGACGCTGCTGACGATGGGGCTGCCCGGCTACGACGAGACCCAGGAGGGCTTGGCCGTTCTCGCGGAGTACCTGACCGGCGGACTGGACCCCCGGCGTCTCCGCGTACTCGCGGCACGGGTCGTGGCCATCGCCGAGATGCTCGACGGCGCCGAGTTCCTGGACATCTACGAATCGCTGCGAACAGAGCACCGGATTCCGCCGAGGACCGCGTGGTCGATCGTCATCAGGGTTGTCGTCGGGGGCGGCTCGGTGAAGGACGCGATCTACCTCCGTGGGATCACGCGCCTCCTCGAAGCCCTTGCAGAGGGCGGCAGCCTCGACACCCTGTTCGTCGGCAAGCTCGCGTTGGACCACGTCCCGCTGGTCCAGGACCTGCTCGACCGCGAGGTGCTCAACGCACCATGGGTCCGTCCACGCTGGCTCGACGTACCTGGCGCTCAGGAGCGTCTCGACCGACTGCGCGAGGGAGCGTCGGTGGGGGATCTTTATGAAGGAGAGGGAGCGGATGAGGATCGCATTCTTGGTCAACGAGGTGGTTACGGAGGTCGATGAGTACACGACCACGCGGCTGGCGAGGGCAGCAGCCCAGCTCGGGCACGAGGTCTGGTACGTCGGGGTGGGAGACGCCGAGCTCGACGGCGACGGGCAGCTGGGTGCCCGCGCTCATGGCGCGGAGCTCGAGCAAGATGACACGCTGGAGAGCTTCATGGAGCGCGTCAAGGAGGGCGACGGCGAGCGGATCGTCATGGACGACCTCGATGCCCTGTTCTTGCGAAACGAGTCGCTCGAGGACATCCAGGACCGGCCATGGGCAAGCTCCATGGGCGTCGTGCTCGGGCAGGTGCTCAAGGCTCGAGGCGTGACAGTGGTCAACGACCCGATGTCGCTCGTGCGCGCCACCAGCAAGCTCTACCTGGAGGAGTTCCCCGAGCGAGTACGGCCGCGATCACTCGTGACGCGCGACCCCGAGGCGATCGAGAAGTTCGTCGCCGAGGTCGGCCACTCGGTCGTCAAGCCTCTGTACGGAGCCAAGGGTCGGAACGTGTTCGTGATCGAGGACGAGGACGAGTCGAACCTCGCCCAGATGACCGAAGCAGTGCTCCAGGACGGCTACGCGATCGTCCAACAGTTCGTCGACGGCGGGGAGGACGGTGATGCGCGGATCTTCCTGCTCGACGGCGAGATCCTCGAACGCGACGGGAAGTACGCGGCCTTCCGTCGCATTCCCGATGGCAACGACCCGCGGGCCAACATCAGCGCAGGCGGGCACCCGGTCCCCCTCGAGATCGGGGATGTGGAACGCGGCATCGTCGATGCGATGAGCAAGAAGCTCGTGGCCGACGGCATGTTCTTCGTCGGCATCGACGTGATCGGCGACAAGGTCGTGGAGATCAACGCGGAGAGCCCTGGCGGGATGCAAGCCGTCGAACGGCTCTACGAAGTCGATGTCTGTCCGGCCGTCATCGAGGCAGTCGAGCGCCGCACCACGGCTGTGACCCGCTGACGCGCCGCGTCCCCCACCCACGCGGGGTCGGGGACGCGGCTCAACATCGTCGAGACAGCGGTCAGGCAGGCACCAGCTCCTTCGGTTCCTCCGAGGAGCGGCTCTCGTCACCGCCCTCGACATCGAGGTGCGGCAGGATCCGGTCCAGCCACCGAGGCAGCCACCAGGTGTGCCTGCCCATGAGCAGCATCACGGCCGGCAGGAGGATGCAGACCATCCCCACGGCGATCAGGATCGCCGACGCCAGTCCGACACCGAACTCCTTGACCGTCGGGTCGCCGTTGAGGATGAAGCTCGCGAAGACCGCGACCATGATCGCTCCCGCCGACGCGATGACCTTGCCGGTGCCGGCGAGCCCGTCGATGACCGCTTGGCGCGTGGTCTTGCCGGAGTTGACCTCCTCGCGCACGCGGCTGAGCAGGAACACCTGGTAGTCCATCGACAGCCCGAACAAGATGGCGAACATCATCATCGGGACATACGACACGATCGGGATCGCGCCGTCGAGGCCGATCGCCGTGACGCCCATCCCCTCCTGGAACACGGCGGTCACGATGCCGTACGCGGCGCCGACCGCGAGCAGGTTGACGAGTGCGGCCTGGAGCGGTGCGACAACCGTGCGGAAGGCCAGCATCAGCAGCACCATGCTCAGCGCGACCACGACGCCGATGATCAACGGGAGGCGCTCACCGATCAGGTCGGCCAGATCGAGCTGTTGGGCGGTGGACCCGCCGACATGCGCGTCGACGCCGGACTCCGGGATCGTGGTCTCCCGGACCTCGTCCACGAGGTCGCTCGTGACGTCCGAGGTCGGTGAGCCCTTGGGAATCACGTTGAACAGCGCCGCCGTGCCGTCCTCGGACACCTGCGGTGGGCTGACCGCCTGTACGCCGTCGGTGGCGGCGAGCGCGTCGTGCAGCCCGACCAGACGCGGGTCGTCCGGCCCCGTCGCCGGTTCCGAGCCGAGGTCGGCGGTGACGATCAGGGGTGCGTTGGCGCCGGCTCCGAAGCCGTCGGTCAGCTGGTCGTACGCCTGGCGGGAGCTGCTCGACTCGGGCGCACTGGACTGGTCGGTGAGCCCGAGCCCGAGGTTCAGGACCGGGGCGCTCAGGCCGAGGAGCACGACAACGGACGCGGCTGCGAACAGACCCGGTCGGCCGGCCAGCCGCTGGCCCCACCCCTGCCACATACGGCTGTGACCCAGGGTGGGACGGCGGTCGCGGCCGATGCGCAGCCGCTCGATGCCGTCGCCGCACAGGGCGAGCAGGGCCGGAAGGAGCGTCATCGACGCGATGACGGCCACCACGACCACGATCGCGGCCGTCTGGCCGAGCACGGTGATCAGGGAGAGACCGGAGACCGCGAGCGAGAGCAGTGCGATCACGACGGTGCCGCCGGCGAATGCCACGGCGCTGCCCGACGTGGCGGCTGCCTGGCCGATCGCGTCGTGGACGCTGCGACCCTCGTGACGTGCGGAACGTGCCCGCGTGACGATGAACAGCGCGTAGTCGATGCCGACGCCGAGCCCGATCATCGTCGCGATGGTCGGGGCGACGTCGGGGACGTCGAGCGCGTGTCCCAGGAGGGACACGATGCTCAACCCGACCATCAGGCCCACGATCGCGCTGGCGATCGGCAGCACCATCGCGGTCACGGTGCCGAACACCAGCAGCAGGATCAGCATCGCGGCGAGAATGCCGACCAGCTCGCTGACACCTGTCTCGGTCTTGGAGATCTTGGTGCCGAGCTGCCCACCTGCGGCGACGTCGACTCCGGTGTCCTCCGTCGGGCCGCTGGCGGTGTCGAGGATGTCTCCGGCCTCCTCGACGCTGAGCTCTCCGAGTGCCTGCGACGGTACGACGTTGGCATACGCGGTGTGGCCGTCGGCAGAGACGGCTGTGCTGCCTTCCGCGAACGGGTCGGTCACCGAGGCGACCGCGGGGTCCTCGGAGAGCGTGCGGACGGAGGACTCGATCGCCGCCCGGTGCTCGGCATCGGTGACAGATCCTTCGTCGGTGTGGAACACGATCGGGCTCGTGTCCGACAGCTCGGCGGAGAACGACTTCGACATGGTGTCGGTGGCCGCAGCGCTGTCCGAGCCGGAGACGGTGACCGAGCTGTTGTACTTCGTGCCGGCCTGGTGGCTCACGGCCAGGAGGGCCACGAGGACGACGAGCCAGGTCCCGATGACCAGGGCTCGATGGCGGGCGGAGAACACCGCCAGGCGGTGCAGATGGTTCGACATGGTGATGCCTTTCAAGGGTTCGGGAAGGTGGTCAGGTGGTGAGTTCGGCGCGGCGGACGTCAAGCAGCTCGAGCCCGAATGACTCGATCAGCTCGAGGACGCCGTGCAGGGTGGCCTGGTCGACCATGTGACCCCGCAGGAGCGTCTTCGTCGGGGTGACGGACACGGTCATGCCCTCGAACGCGTCGACGAGAGCCGGACCGATGCGGCCGCGGACGGTGATTTCGTAGGTGGTTGGTTTCATGCCACTCAGCGTCCGGAAGACGCGTGTGACGCGTCATCACACGATGCGGGTGACGTGGGTGTGAAGCTGCTCAGGAGATCCGACGCGCCGGCGCGAGCAGGCCCAGGGCACGTCCCTGTTGCACCGCCTCTGCCCGGGTGTGAACGTCGAGCTTGGCGTAGAGCTTTCGCATGTGCGTCTTGACGGTGTGCACGGAGAGAAACAGCTCGCTGCCGATCTCCGCGGCCGTCAGATTGGTGGACAAGAAGCGCAGGACCGCCAGCTCTCGCTCCTTGAGCGGTTCTTCGAGCGTGGTGGGGGCGCCGGTCGCCTCCGGCTCGACGCCCGCGAGGAGATCACACAGAAGCTGCAGGTGTGACGCGTGCGCCGTCCGATGGACGGGATGCTCGCGCAGCAGCTCCTGGACACCGGGAATCGTCAGGATCATGCCGCAGCGACCGTCCGGCTCGGCCAGAGCCAGCGCGTTCTCGGTGCTGCGCTCGGCGGCGGCACGGTCCCCGAGCGCACGGTGTGCGAGGGCGTCGAGCAGCCAGGCCTCGATGTTGAAGTTGACGTGAATCGCCGCGGCTTCGCCCGTGTGCACCGGCGCCACGGCCGCCAGCGCCTCCTCCGGCTCGCCGGCGAGCAGGTGCAGCCGGGCGGAGAGGTTGCACCACTCGGCAGCGGTGGACGGCGCACCGGAGAGCGCTTCGCGGACAGCGTCGATGTCGCCGAGGCCGAGCCGGGCGCGCAGCTGCCAGGGTCGCTCCACGGCCGCGAACACGTGGGGTGCGTGGAGGACGTCGACCAGACGCTCACCGTCCTCGAATGCGGCGAGGGCGTCGTCGAACCGGCCCCGGCCCATCGCGAGCATGCCTTGGGCGTGCCGCAGTCCCACGCTGGCAGGGGGCTCCGGCGCTCGGGTCAGGATCGGGTCGGCGCGATCCAGCCACTGCTCCCCCTCGGCCAGCATGCCCCGGTCGAGCAGGGTCGAGGCGAGTCCCATGTACGCCGCGCCCACCAGTGGATGGGTCGTCCAGCCGACGCGCTCTGCCACGGCGATCGCGTCCCGCAGGCGCTTCTCGCCCAGCTCGATCCGCTCGGTCAGGGTGGCGACGTTGCCGAGCGCCGTCAGGCAGCCGATCTCCACATACGGCCGGCCGATCGACCGACCCAGCGCCAACCCCCGCTGGAGGTCCCGCTCGGCTGCCTCGAAACGGAACGTCCATGCCTTGGCGATGCCAAGGTTGAGCACGGCCAGGGCCCCGAGATCGGCGCCACCTTGTTCGGCCGTGCCGAGGTAGCCCTCCACCGCGCCGTCGGCCTCGTCCAGCACGTCCTCGACCCCGCCGACCTGACGGGCGCGGAAGAGCTGCACCGTCGCCAGCGCCGCCTCCGCCCGGCTGCGCCGGGCATCGGGCACCGCGCCGATCGTCCGACGAGCCGAGTCGATCAACGCGTCCGCCTCGACCCAACGGCCATGGCGCAGGTGATCGGCAGCGAGCATCGTGGCGACCTCCGAGTCTGCCGCGGCGAGCCCCTCAGGCAGCCCGTCGAGGAGATGGCTCAGGGTCGCCTCCTCACCGTCCAGCAGCAGCTGCACCCAGTGCCGGCCGAGCAGCTCGCAAGCCAGGTCCCAGTCCCCCGCGAGCCGTGCGTGCCGGATCGCATCGACCGCCTCACCGTGATCGGCGTACCACCTCGCGGCGCGCCGGTGCAGGTCCTCGATCTCCTCCGGGAGCTCGCGCCGCAGGTCCAGCCGCAACAGGTCGAGCAGGAGCTGGTGGTAGCGGAACGAGGTCCGCCCCACATCGACGGCGACCACCAGCGCGTTCGCCTCGGCGAGCTCGTGCAGCAGCCGGTGCCCGTCACTCCGCCCGGTGAGAAGGTCCGCGAGCTCCCCGTTGACACGGTCCAGGATGCAGGTCCGCAACAGCAGGTCCCGCACCTCGGGGGGCTGGGAGGCCAGCACCTCACCCAGCAGATAGTCCGCCACGGTGCGCTCGCTCCCGGCGAACTCGGCGACGAACTGCCCCGGGAAGGGGTGGCGCGCCAAAGACAGCGCGGCCAGCCGTAGCCCGGTGGCCCACCCTTCCGTTCGTTGGTGCAGCCTGGCGATGTCCGCGTCATCGACGCGGACGCCCGCTTCCTCCAGGAGCTCGCCGGCCTCCGCGGCGGTGAACTCGAGGTTCGCGGCCCGGATCTCGGTGAGCCGACCGGACAACCTCAGCCGGTGCAGTCCGAGGCGCGGGTCCCGGCGTGACGTCAGGACGACGTGGAGGGTGGGCGGAGCGTCCGCCAGGAGGGACTCGAGACCGTCGAGCGCCTCGCTCGAACGTAGCTGGTGGATGTCGTCGAGCACGAGTACGAGCGGCTCCTCGATCCGGTGCAGACCGGTGGCGAGGTGGCCCAGCAGCTCAGCAGGCTCGGCAAGTGTGGTGGGGACCAAGGTGGCGAGAGCGGAGTCTGCGGAGACGACCCCGGACGACCGGACCGCGTCGAGGACCTGGCCCCAGAAGTGGGAAGGGTCCGACTCATCGCGGCGGACGTCGACCCATCCCACCGCCGTGCTCCCGGCCCGTGCCGCCAGCCACGAGCGCACCAGCGTCGTCTTGCCGCTGCCCGGAGGTGCGGAGACGAGAGTGACCTGGCGATCGACACCGGGGTCGAGCATCGCGAAGAGCCGTTCGCGGGCGAGCAGGCCTGACGACCGGGCCCCGTCCCCCCGCTCCAGAAGCTCGGCGGGCGCGCTCCGTGTGGTCGACATCTCGCCCCCTTGTCAGGGTGAAAGCATGCTAATCCTGCGGCCGATCGGGCAGCAAGGAATGGCTGGGCCGGGCGAGTGCCCGGCCCAGCCACGCCTCACGCCGGCACCGGCTCGAGCAGCTCCGGCTCGAGCAGCTCCGGCTCGCTCGGCGCCGAGTCGCTGCCCTTCCGGCCGCTGGGCAGGAACGCCAGGGCCACCAGGGCGCCGACCAGGGCCACGGCGGCCGCAATGTCCGTGGTCGAGCCCATCGCTGTCACGAACGCCTGGTCGGCCGAGGCGATCAGGCCTGAGCCTGCGTCACCGAGCTGGGCCGCCGCTACGTGCGCTGAGTCCACGCTGTCGAGGCTGGCGGTCGCCACCGCATCCGGGACCTCACTGACCGAGCCCTCCATGCCGTCGCCGTACTTGCTGGCGAGGAGGCTGCCGAGGACCGCGACGCCGAGGGTGCCGCCGAGCTCCCGCAGGACGTCGTTCATCGCCGAGCCGACGCCTGCCTTCTCCTTCGGCAGTGCTCCCATGATCGCCTCGGTGGCCGGCGTCATCGCGAGCGCCATGCCGAGACCGAGGACGGCGAGCGCCGTGGCGACCAGGCTGTAGCCCGAGTCCAGATCGGCCCGCGAGAGGATCTCGAGCCCGCCCGCGACGATGACCAGCCCGCCCGCGACCGCGAGCTTGGCTCCGATCCGCTCGGCCAGGGCGACTGCAAGCCGTGAGCCGACGACCAGGCCGACCGCGACCGGGATCATACGGATGCCGGCTTCGAGCGCGCTGTAGCCGAGCACGGTCTGCAGGTAGGTCGTCAGCATGAACACCGTGCCCATGAGGCCGAAGAACACCAGCGTCACCGAGAGGCTCGCCGCGCTGAAGCGAAGGTTGCGGAAGATCGCGATGTCGATCATGGGCTGCCTGACACGGCGCTCCCAGACGAGGAACACGGCCAGCACGGCACCACCGAGGGCGAACGCCGCGAGGATCGTCGAGTCGGTCCAGCCGCGCTCCGCGGCCTCGATGAGCCCCCATACGACAGAGGTCAGGAAGACGATCGACAGCGCTGCGCCCACGACATCGACCCGGGGCTCCAGCGGGTCACGCGACTCGGGAATCAGGATCTTGCCGAAGATCAGCGCGGCGACCACGATCGGGATGTTCACGAGGAAGACGCTGGTCCAGTCGAACTGCTCGAGCAGCAGACCGCCGACGACGGGGCCCAGCGCGACACCGAGACCCGAGACGCCGGCCCAGGCTGCGATCGCCTTGGGCCTCTCCTCCTCGGGGAAGATGTTGGTCAGGATCGACAGTGTGGCGGGCATGATCGCCGCCGCTCCGACCCCCATCAGCGCGCGTGCGGCGATCAGCTCGTTCGCGCTGCCGGAGAACGATGCCAGCAAGGAGCCTCCGGCGAAGATCGTCAGGCCGAGGAACAGTGCTCGCCGCCGGCCGAACCGGTCCCCCAGCGTCCCGCCCACGAGGAGCAGGCCTGCGAAGACCAACAAGTAGCTGTCGACGATCCATTGCGACTGGCTGGCGTCGACGCCGAGGTCGGCTCGGAGCGACGGCAACGCGACGTTCAGGATCGTGTTGTCGATGGTGATGATGAGCAGGCTGGCCGAAAGGACGGCCAACGCCTGCCAGCGTCGTGCGTACGGTTCTGCTGTCGTGGACATTCGAGTGATTCCTTCGTGGGGTCGAGCGCTCGGCGGCAGGTCCTCCCCCGCCGGGCTGCGGTTTGTGTGTGTCACGTTCGCGCGCGTTCGTGTGGCGGGTCATCGCACGATGCGTGTGACGGCGGACGACGCGGCGTCGTGGGGCTGGGGAATAGAGACCGTGCGCCGCCGGTTCTCACGATGGTGAGCAGCGACTCCGACGACGAGCGCGGAGCCTTGGACGCATACTCCGCGATCGTCACCTCCGTCGCGGCGCAGTTGACGCCGCGGGTGGCCGCACTGCGCATCCGGCGGGTTCGGGGCGAGTCGGCAGGATCGGCCGTCGTGCTCAGCGATGAGGGCCACCTGATCACGAACTCCCACGTGGTCGGCGAGGCCGATGGCGGTACGGCGGAGTTCGCGGACGGCACCGTCGCCCGTTTCGAGGTCGTCGGACGCGATCCGCTCTCCGACCTCGCTGTCGTACGCACTGAAGGTGACGTGCCGAGTCCACCCGAGTACGGGGATGCCGACCTTCTGCTTGTCGGCTCCCTCGTCGTGGCAGTCGGCAACCCACTGGGCCTGGCCGGCACGGTGACTGCCGGCGTCGTGAGCGCCCTGGGACGAAGCATGCCGGCGCGCTCGCGCACCGCGGCCCGGCTGATCGAGGATGTGATCCAGACCGACGCCGCGCTCAACCCCGGCAACTCCGGCGGCGCGCTGGTCGACAGTCGCGGCCGAGTCGTCGGCATCAACACGGCGGTGGCCGGGTACGGCCTGGGGCTCGCCGTGCCGATGAACACGACGACGCGCCGGATCATCGACGCGCTGATCCACGATGGGCGGGTACGCCGGGCGTACCTCGGTCTCGTGAGCACTCCGACGCCGCTGACACCGGCACAGGTGGAGCGGTTCGGGCAGCGCCGCGCGCTCCGCGTCGTGGAGGCCGTGCCGGACAGCCCGGCCGCGGTCAGTGGGCTGTACAACGGCGACGTGGTCCTGGCTGTTGACGGCGTGTCTCTCGACGACGCTCAGTCCCTGCAGAAGAGGCTGTTCGCCGATGCCATCGGGCAACGGATGGAGATCACCGTGCTGCGCAACGG
>NZ_JAKFCB010000334.1:0-6122 GCF_036676885.1 Aeromicrobium sp. | reverse complement strand
CTGGTCGGTTCGACGAACTACGTCAACGGCCTCAGTCAGGCGGAGAAGGACCGGATCGCGCTCTACCTGAACTTCGACATGATCGGCTCGCCGAACTACATCCAGATGGTCTACGACAGCGACGAGTCCGGCTTCGAGGCTCCTGTTGTCGTGCCGGAGGGCTCGATCGCGATCGAGGACCTGTTCGAGTCGTTCTACACGCTCCGCAGCGAGCCGTACGACGACGCGGAGTTCAGCGGACGCAGTGACTACCAGGCGTTCATCAACAACGGGATCCCGGCCGGTGGCCTCTTCACCGGAGCCGAGGTACCGAAGACCGCCGCGCAAGCGGAGATCTGGGGCGGCACCGTAGGGGCCCAGTACGACCCCTGCTACCACGCCGCCTGCGACACGTTCGCCAACAACAACAACCACGCGCTCGGGATCAACGCCGATGCGGTCGCCTTCTCCGTGCTGACCTACGCCTTCTCGACCGAATCGGTCAACGGCGTCGTGGGTCTGCCGGTGCCCGGGACCGAGGACTTCGTCCTCCCGGCGCCTGCCGGTCCCGAAGGGACGGTCGGCAGCGGCGGCGGAGCGGCGGAGGTGCACCGCTCGACGTCGTAAGACGAGCGCCGGCCCCGGGGTGTCAAGGACAGCCCCGGGGTCGGTGCGTCTCGTGTACGCCGACCCGGCACCGCCTGATCAGCCGGCGACGATGTCCTGGGGTACGCCGTCCTCGCGCGCGGCGACCCGGGCGCGGTTCTCCTCGCGCCGGTCGACGAACGTGGTCGCCTGCTGGTCGAGCGCCGTGAGGAAGGCGTTGAGCTCCTCGCGGGCCTGTTCGCCCTCGGGGCCGAGGTCGGTGCGGTCGAAAACGTCCCAGTGGCGCAGCACCGGCATGATCACGTCGTCGTGATGCAGTCGGAGGTCGTAGATGCCGGCCTTCGCGATGATCACCGAGTTGCGCCGGAAGCCTGCCATCGTGGCGCCGGGCATCTGGAACCCGATCACCTCATCGGCGATCGCGCGCATGGTCGCGTCGGGCGCGATCTCGAGCGCCGCGGCGACGATGTTCCGGTAGAAGACCATGTGCAGGTTCTCGTCCTTGGAGATGCGGGCGAGCAGCCTGTCGGCGATCGGGTCACCGGTGACCTTGCCGGTGTTGCGATGCGAGACCCGGGTCGCGAGCTCCTGGAACGACACGTACGTCACGGCCTCGAGGGCAGTCTTGTCGCCGGAGTCGTAGCCGGACGTCATGTAGTCCATCCGGGCGCGCTCGAGCTCGACCGGGTCGACGCCGCGGGTCACGACGAGGTAGTCGCGCAGCGCGATCCCGTGGCGGTTCTCCTCAGCCGTCCAGCGGCCCACCCAGGTGCCCCAGGCGCCGTCGCGGCCGAAGCGCGTCGCGATCTCCCGGTGGTACGACGGCAGGTTGTCCTCGGTGAGCAGGTTGGTGAACATCGCGGCTTTGGCCGTCTCGGAGAGCTGCGACTGGTCGGGGTCCCAGTCCTCGCCGCCGAGGAAGGCGAAGTCGCGACCCTGGCTCCACGGGATGTAGTCGTGGGGGTGCCACTCCTGCGCGATCGCGAGGTGGCGGTCGAGGTTGTCTGCGACGACGGGTTCGAGGTCTTCCAGCAGGTTGGTCGGCATCGTGGTCACGATCAGCTCCCTCTGGGCCCTTCGGCCCCTTCAGCGAGGCTACGACAGCCAGGCTGCGAATCGAAGGGAGGCGGGTGACCTAGGAGTAGCGGTGGCTCTTCGCCGCGTGCCCCTTGTCGCGCGTGCAGGTGCGGCCGCTCATGTTCCGGTGCCCGCACAACTCCTCGCTCGGAGCCTCGGCCAGATCCTCGGCCTTCTGGGGAGCCTTCTGCGAATCCTTCGGAGGAGCCGTCGGCGCCGTCGGCGCTGCCGTGGGCCGGGCGGCACGAGGCTTGGCCGATTGGGCAGCGTTGTAGCGGGCTTCGCGCATCGCGCGCATGGCATCGATCTTGCTCATCGTCGGCTCACCCGAATGACTGTAGTGCGGGGCACCGACCAGCTTGCCTGCGCCGCCGGGCTCGGGACCTCAGCCTGTCCCCAGGACCGCATCGGCCAGCGCGTTGACGATGTCGCCGGTGACCACCTCTTCGTGGTTGGTCAGGACGGCGATGACGATCCCGTCCTCGTACAGGCACCGTGCGAAGGACGCGAAGCCCACTTGCAGGCCTTCGTGACCCATGCCCGGCCTGCTGCCACCGTCCTCGTCCATCAGGCCCAGGCCGTAGCGCTCCTCGTCAGACGCGAGGTTCGCCTTCATCTCGGTCAACGAGTCACGCGAGACGATCTCGCCGCGGCAGAACCTCGCGAACCACCGCGCGAGGGTCCTCGAGTCCGACGCCATCGCGCCGGCTCCGCCCGCCGAGCTGATCGCGGCGTACGACGGCAGGTAGCCGCCGCCCTTCTCCAGTGCGCCGGTCTCCTCGGACGGCATCGCCATCGGCGAGGTGGGTCGCTCGTCGGGCTGGAGGATGAGCCGTTCGAGTCCCTCGCCGGCCAGGACGCCCGACCTGAGCACTTCGGCGAGCGGGCGTCCGCGAACGTGCTCGATCACCAGGCCGAGCAGGAGGAAGTTGGTGTTGTTGTACTCGAAGGTCTCCCCGGGAGAACCGTGTGGCGGCTCGACCCGGGCCAGGACCTCGCGCCAGGTCTCGCCCTGCCTCGGATGGTCGGCAGTCGCGTTCAACGATTCGTCGTCGACGTAGTCCGACAGTCCACTGCGCATGGCCATCAGATCCCGGATCGTCGCCCCGTTGGTGTCCAGCTCGACCCAGTCAGGGAGGTGGTCGGCCACCGGGTCGTCCAACTCGAGGTCCCCGGCCTCGACCAGCTGCATGACCTGCGCCGCGATGATCGGCTTGGTGACGCTGCCGATCGCCATCTGGGCGTTCGGGACCATGGGCCGCTGTCGATCAGCACGCCCGACTGCGCCGGTCCAGGCTCCTTCGGGGGACATCACCGTGGCGGTCACCCCGTGACCGCCGGCGGCCTCGACCAGTGCCGCCTGCAGCGCCGCGGCAAGCTCGGCAGGTGCTCGGCGTTCGGTGAGCCCTGAGAACGACTCGGCAGGGAAGGGAGTCGAGTTGGACTGTGGGGTCGAGGAGGCTCTGCTCGCCGCGTCGGTCTGCTCGTCGTCCGCGGTACTGCACGCGGCGCAGAGCGAGCCCAGGATGAGCAGGGCGGTGGTCATCGTGCGCCGGAGCATGGCCTCTTCCTCACGTCCTTCTTGTGACCGGATGGTGCTGTTCGCTCATGTCGTTCGCCACTGGCGGCGTCAGCCGGCCGCTGTTTCGAAGCGAATGGATTCGAGCATCGTCTGGAGCTCGCGAAGGTCCTGGTCCGAGGCGTCGGGGTCATGCTCTGTCACGAACACCTGCCGCTTTCCGGCCACATCCACGACGTAGACGCTGGCAAGGGACCCGGGCATGAGTACGAAGTACTTGCTCGTCGGCCGTGAGAACCAGATCTGGAGCCCCGGGGGCCCGTAGTCAGCCAGGAGGCACGACCGGAGATCGGCTCCCGGTGGCACTTCGAGGTCGACTCGCGTCGCAGCATGGCCCCCGATCTCGGTCCTGACCGGCTTGGCGGCAACGGCTCCAGGTTGTGCGAGCAGGGCTGTGACGAGGGCGTCGACCTTCGGGCCCACCTCCACCGTCTGGCCGCGCTCGCCCTCGCACGGATCCGCGTAGACCTCGTCGACCAGGACCGGGTAGACACCAAGGCCGGCTGCTCCGTCGACGTCCTCGTTCTTGGACAGGTAGTGGCCGGTGTGACCGTGCCACCCTGCGGGGACGTCGATCGTGTAGTCGGCGACCGACCACAGCAGCGGATCCGGACCTGTGCGTCCTTCGCTCGAGATGCCGTAGGTGCCGGCCTGGAGTGGCGGACCGTCCTCGAGAGGTATCGAGAGAACCGGATCGGACGTCGCCTTCTCAGAGTCAGGCGAGCCTCGGGCGCTGCTTCCGCAAGCCGCCACACACAGGAGCGCGCAGAGCGCGATGATCCGCGATGCGCGAGAGAGCAGGACACCAGTGTTGCGGCCGGCCATGAGGCGGTTGTACCGCGCCGCACCAGGGAGGGGAACGGCCCATCTGAACTAGTCAGCCTCCGCGGTGCCTCGCAGGGAGCCAGCTAGCGTCCCGCTGGACGGCAGCTACTCGCCGCGGATCGGTTCGATCCACTCAGCGGGCGCGAACTCGCTCCCGAAGTCGATGCAGGCTTCGTTCTCGCAGCGGCCCTGTGTCTCGAAGGTGATCCCGGCGTTCCCGGAGTCCATCACCAGCGCGGCGTTCTCGGGTCGGAGGTGGTCACCGTGGCGCAGCGGCTGGCCGCAGGTGGGGCAGTGCGGGTCTCTCAGCTCGGTCGGGTCGGCCATTCCTCACGGTAGATCCGACCGGACGAACTCGTCCACGAACCGTTGGTTGAGCCTGTCGAAACCCCCGTTGGGACCGGCTGCGGAGATCGGGAGCGACAGCAGCCACGCAAGTGGCGAGAGGCCCGACGAACGATGCTCTGCGGCGTCCTCCCAGGCTCGCGTGAACCTCCTGACGGTCGCATCCGACGCGGCCTCCAGCACCGTCGCCCGATCCCGGCCGGTCACCCGCGCTCGTGCGACGCCCAACGCGAACGCGTAGCCGCTGGTCGCGTCGTAGAAACGCATGAACGCGTCCACATCCCCCAGGCTGGCGCGGGCGAGGAGATCGCACAGGTCCTGCGCGGCAACCGACGGGGCGGCTGCCGTCGCAGGCGTCTCCGACATCGTCAGGGTCAGCACCAGGGGTAGACGAACAGGCTGTTCGCGCCCGCGCGGTGGTCGGCGAGCAGCACGGACAACGGCACGGGGTCGGGCACGGTCGCCAGGTCGGTGCCCGCACGAGGGGCGACCTTGAGCGCGACGGCCGTGCTGATCGGAAGGCCGTCCTTGGCCACCGCGGAGAACGCCCCCGCGCCCTTGAGCGTGGCGATTCCGGCGCGCATGCACGCGGTGTCCGGCGAGGCCGAAGCCGGCGGGGCCGTGGTGACTGCGACGACACCGGAGAGGACCATCCCGATGACTCCAAGACCCGCGCGTGTGGTGCTTCGTTTCATGGCAACTCTCCTTGTCTAGGGTTTGTCTAATGTTGAGAATCGAACCACGCCTCCGAGCGTTTGTCCAGGGATTGTCGAGTGTTGGGGCTAGGCTGCACCCGTGTACTCCGTGAAGCACGCCGCCGCGATGACCGGCATCCCTGTGGACACGCTCCGCATGTGGGAGCGGCGGTACGGCGTGGTCACACCACTGCGGACCCCGGCCGGCTACCGGCTGTACGACGATGCCGCGATCGCCCGCCTGAGCGCCATGCAGGCGCTCGTCAAGGCGGGGTGGGCTCCGCGTCGCGCCGCTGTTCAGGTGACGTCCGGGACGACCCTCGGGCCCACGGATGTCACCGATGCCTCGACCCTCGATACAGAGGGTGCCGCCGAACCAGGTGACGATCTGGACCTGCTTGTCAGCCTGGCGGTCGACTTCGACGCCGAGCGACTGACGCGAGCCCTGGACGACATCTTCACCCGCCGAGATCTCGAGGAGATGGCGGACTCCTGGTTGATGCCTGCGCTCTCCAGGCTCGGCACGGCTTGGCAACGCGGCGAGGTCTCGGTAGCCGCCGAGCACTTCGTCAGCGCAGCCGTTCAACGCCGGCTGGCCTCAGCCTTCGACTCCGCCCACGCGGCGCCGGGCGCTCCCCGCGTCCTCGTCGGTCTGGCCAAAGGATCTCGACACGAACTGGGAGTGCTCACTTTCGCAACGATGCTCGCGCGCGCCGGATTGGATGTGACCTACATCGGCGCCGACGTGCCACCGGACAGCTGGGCGATCGCGGTGACCGTCGGCCAACCGGCCGCCGTCGTTCTCGGCGTACCTTCAACCGACGACCTTCCGGTCGTGCGCGACACGGTCGCCGTCATCGCCGCCGCCGAGCCCGACCTGCCCACCTTCCTGGTTGGGCGTCATCAAAGCGAAGTCGGTACCGGGCACTTGCTCGGTCATTCACTCGCGTCAGCCGCCGAAGACCTAGCCCGCCAGTTGACCGCATGAGGACTCCTCAGCAGAAGCACTGAACAGG
>NZ_JAKFCB010000333.1:0-3634 GCF_036676885.1 Aeromicrobium sp. | reverse complement strand
GGTCCGCTGTGGGGCTATCTCGCCGGCTGGTCGTTCGTCGCCGGCAAGGTCGCGTCGTGCGCCGCCATGGCGTTCGCGCTCGGCAGCTACCTGTGGCCCGACCACGCGCGCCTCGGTGCCCTCACCGCTGTCGTCGTCTTCACGGCGGTCAACCTCGCCGGCGTCGAGAAGTCCGCCGTGGTGAGCATTCCGCTCGTCACCGGCGTCGTCGTGATCGTGGCGGTCGCCGCGGTCGTCATGCTCTCCGGACCGGGCGGATCCAGTCCGGACCTGCCGTCGACTCCGAGCGGTGTGCTCGAGGCCGCGGGTCTCTTGTTCTTCGCGTTCGCCGGCTACGCCCGCCTGGCGACGCTGGGCGAGGAGGTTCGGGAGCCGGCCCGCACCATCCCGCAGGCCATCGCCGTGACGTTCGTCTTCGTGCTCGGGCTCTACGCCGCCGCTGCACTCGCGCTCCTGCACGCCCTGGGCGCTTCAGAGCTCGCCGACTCGGTCCGGCCGTTCGTGGCCGGCGTCGACGCGGCAGACGCCGGCGGGCTCGTGCCTCTCGTGCTGATCGCCGCGGCGCTCGCGGCCGGTGGCGCGCTGCTGTCGCTGATGCTGGGCGTCTCGCGCACGACCCTCGCGATGGCTCGTGACGGACACCTGCCTCATGGCCTGGCAGCGGTCAGCCAGCGCACCAAGGTGCCCCACATCGCCGAGATTGCCGTCGGCGTCGTCGTCGCCGCCCTGATCTGCTTCGGCGACCTCGTCACCAGCGTCGCCTTCTCCTCGTTCTGCGTCCTCGTCTACTACGCCATCGCCAACGCCTCGGCCTGGACGCTCACCAGCGCGCTGCTGCCGCGCCTCGTCTCGGCGCTCGGCCTGGCGGGGTGTGCCGCGCTGGCGTTGAGCCTGCCGTCCTCCACGATCCTGATCGGCGCGGCCGTCGTCGCCGTCGGTGCCGCCCTCTACGCCGTGCGGCGACGCTGAGGTCCTGTACGCAACGAACACAAGTTGAACGTTGCATTACCCCGTCATACTCTTGGTTGCATGTCGCAACCTGACCTGGAAGCCCTGGCCCGCGCGCTCCGCGAGGTGGCGGGCGGCCTCGTGAGATCGACGCCCACCGAGTCGTTGAGCCGTGCCGCGGCGTCGACGCTCTCGTGGCTCGCCCGCGAAGGCGCCCTGCGGATCACGACGCTCGCCGAGCACGAAGCCGTCACGCAGCCGGCCATGACCGGACTCGTACAGCGCCTCGAGGCCGGCGGGCTCGTCAGTCGTACGTCGGATGCCCGCGACGGCCGCGTGGCGCTGATCGACATCACGCCGCTGGGTCGCCGAACCCTGGAGCGGCAGAACGGAGCGCAGGACGCCGTCATCGTCGACCGGCTCGCGAGGCTGTCCCCCGGCGAGCTCGATGCGCTGGAGGCGGCGCTTCCGGCGCTCGGGATCGTCACGGGGAGTGCTGCTCCAGTCGTGGCGAGTCTCCGCTGACCTACGAGGACCCGGGCCGACAACGGATGACTCCGTCGTCGACCCGGGTCCCGGCCCGTTGGGCACGGGGGCCACGCACCCCCTGATGCGTGACCCCCTGTCCAGGGAGATCAGGTCAGTTGAACCTGACCTTCAGCGAGGTGCCGTTCTCCTCGAGAACCTTCACCTTCACCCCCACCGCCGGCAGCTTGACACCGTGGTTCGGCAACTGGGAGTACCAGTACTTCTGGGTGTCGTCGAACAGCGGCTGCGCCTTCTGCCCACGGATGTAGCTCGGCTTGCCGTTGGTGTGCAACGTCATCGAGTCAGCCGTGTGCAACGAGAACGGCGCGTCGTAGACCTGGATCCGCGCTCGCCACGGCGCCCCGGTCGCGATGTTGATGATCGGCCTGGGGTTGGCATCGATCGGCAGGTTGCGACCCGAGCCCGGGTGCAGGCTCGTGTTGTTGTCCTTCATCGAGGTGTCCCAGTAGGAGATCAGCAGCCCGTGACCGTACTTGTAGTGCTCGGCCCAGTCCGGCTTGGTGTTGAGGAAGCCGAAGTTGTAGGGGCCCGTCAACAAGTACTTGTCGTAGGACACGTATGACCGGTGGCCCATGACGTAGTAGTTGTCGAACTGCTCCGTCGTGGTCGCGCCGATGATCTTGAACCCGTCGAGCGTGAATCCGGTGGCGCCATCCTCGGCACCATCGGTGAACACCGTCTCGGCACCGGCCGTGACCGTGACGTCATCGGCGTACAGGCCATCGAGGGCCAGGCCACCGTCGGTCTTGTAGAAGATGCGCAGCTTGACCTGCTGTCCGTCGTACGCCGACAGCGGCACCTTGAGATCGGCCCATGCGGCCTGCTCACCGTCGATGCCAGGTCGTCCCGAGGTGTCGACCCCGATCGGCGTGCCGTTGATCGTGCCGTTCAACGCCGTCCAGTTGGCGCCGCCGTCGGTCGAGGCCTGGACGTACGCGTAGTCGTATCCCTCCTCGATCTCGTAACGGATCTTCGCCGTCAGCTCAGCACCCGTCTTGCCGGTGAGGTCGACGTCCCGCGTCATGGAGTTGGCCAGGTCGTCCCCGGAGCCGGAGTGGAACTGCTTCGCCCCCGATGCCGGTGCGCCGTTGTCGGTGGTCACGCTCTTCTTCGGCAGCACCACGACGGCACCCTGCGCCTTGGCGGTGTTGTACTCCTGCGGGCCCATCGCGAGTGTGCGTCGCTCCTTGGCGCCGATTGCCTCGTAGTCGAGCCAGCCGAGCTGCAGCTTCTCCCACGCGCCGAGGTCGCCGGGACGCGTGCCGAGCGGCTCGTCCTTGGCATTGAGCCGGCTCTGGGCCATCAGGGTCCAGTACTCGTTGGAGTTGTCGCCGCCACCGCTGATCGCGTAGGCGTCCGGCAGGCCGAGGTCGTGGCCGTACTCGTGGACGAAGACCGACAGGCCGCCGTTCTCGGGCTGCACCGTGTAGTCGCCGACCCAGATGCCGGTGTCACCGATCTCGGTGCCGCCGAGCTTGTTGTCGGCCGGGCCGGTGATGCCGGCGTCGGTCAGGAAGGCGTACCAGCGGTGCGACCAGATGGCGTCCTCGCCCTGCTGCGGATCGCCGTCTGCCTCGTCACCGCCGGCGTGCACGATCTGGAAGTGGTCGAGGTAGCCGTCGGACTCGTTGAAGTCGCCGTCACCGTCGAAGTCGTAGCGGTCGTAGGTGTCGTACGCCTGCAGGTCCGTCTTGATCTGCTCGTCGGTCCGGCCCGCCGCCTTCTGGTCGGCGACCCACTGCGTCACGGCATCCTCGATGAGGTTCCACGTCGTGGCGTCCTCGCGGCCGTAGCGCGCCTCGTTGTAGGGGACCTTGACCCAGTCCGACACCGTGCCGTCGACCGAGTAGCGGCCTGACGACTGCGTCTTGTAGTACGTCTTGACCGACTCGTCGTCGCTGCTGAAGTACAGGTCCTGGTAGTGCTGGCGGTTGTAGTCCGCCTGCCAGATCGTGGAGTTGTCCTTGGTGCGATCCGGCTCGGGGATCTTGTTGTGAAGCGGCCCTTCGAACGTCGTCGGCCCGGGGGTGTCCGGATCGGTGTCGACGTCGGGATAGTCGGGGTGACGCTGGTTGCCGAACTCCGCCAGGATCACGAAGATCTTGTCGGCGCGCTCCTGCGAGAGCTCGACGTACTG
>NZ_JAKFCB010000332.1:0-14352 GCF_036676885.1 Aeromicrobium sp. | reverse complement strand
AGCAGGGCTCCCGCGGAGAATGCCGCACTGAACAGCAGCGCGTCGTGTCCGAGGGCCTCGCGCCTCAGCTGCTTGATCGTCCTGTACTCGGCCATGAGTGCCTTTCATCGAGGTCATTGCCACTGTGTCTCTGCCTACCGCTGGGCACAAGGACCCATGCCCGCGAGTCCTGCTCAGATCACGTCGTTCGCGACGGCCCAGGCCGCGGCGGCGGCGCGCGAGCTCACGCCGAGCTTGGTGCGGATGTTGGCCACGTGGCGGTGCACCGTGTGGGCACTGAGCACCAGATGGGCCGCGATCTGACCGTCGGTGTGGCCCTGCGCGACCAGCGCGAGGATCTCGCGTTCACGAAGCGACAGCTCTGTGGCCAGGGGTACGCGAGCGGGTGGCTCCTCCGGTACGAAGCCGCCGAGGAAGCCGATGACGTGGCGCAGGAGCTCGGACACGTCACCGCGCCACGGCAGGTGGTCGACACCGTCCAGCGCGACGAACTGGGCGCCCGGGATCCGCGCGGCGAGGTCCCGCCCGAGGGCGAACGGGATCGCACCGTCGTCGCGGCGATGCAGCACCAGGGTCGGAGACCGCACCAAGGACAGGTGCGGCGTCGCGTCGAACTCATAGACCGAGCGGAGGGAGGCGGCCGCGACGCTGGGAGTGACCGAACGACGCTGAAACTCGACGAACTGGTCGCGCTCGGCAGGGCCAGCCTGCGGCAGGAAGATGTCAGTCAGCACACGCGAGCCCAGTCCCCAATGCGCCTCGACCGTCGCCAGCAACGAGCGGCGTGCCGCGGGCGGGGCGATCTCCTCGCCGCGGGCGTACCCCCCGTAGAGCACCAGTCGGTGGACGACGTCCGGGCGGTGGGCCGCGAGTGCCGAGGCGACCGCGCATCCCGATGAGGCGCCCAGCAGGTCGATGCGGTCGAGGCCCACCTCGCGGACGAGCCCGTCAAGGAAGACGAGCTCCGCGTCGATGCCCTGCGGGACCCCGCCGATCCGGTCGGACATCCCCGTGCCGGGCCGGTCGTAGCGGATGACTGTGCGGTGCTCCCCGAGCCGCTCGACGAACGCCCGGAATGCCGGATCGCCCCAGTCGAGCTCGAGATGGCTCGACCACCAGCCCCCGATGACCAGCGGCGGGCCGGAACCTGACGAGGACCAGGCCACCGTACGGCCGTCGATCTCGACGTGCCGGATGACCTGGTCCTCGTGCATGCGGACATCCTAGGTTCACCCCAGGCGGTAGAACCTCCAGAACGGGTGCTCGATGTCGAGGACCTCGAGGCGGTCGAAGCCGGCTGCTCGCACCCATTCGCGCATCGTGGCCCCACGCAGCACCGTGCCGTTGACGATGCGGTCCGACTCGGCCCACGTCGCCGGGAGACAGTGGAGCACGCTGACCGCAAGCTGCAGTCGCTCGACGTCACCCGCGGGCGCCTCGAACTCGTCGGAGCCGTGCTCGTCGCCGACGAGCACCACACCGTCCTCGGCCAGGACCGCCGCGAACGCCGTCAGTGCCTGGATCGGCTCGCCCATGTCGTGGAGCGCCTGGTAGACCGTGATGAGGGCGTACGCCTCGACGTGATCCGGTCGAAGCGCCCGCTCGTCGGCGGCATTGCCCTCGACGAACGACACGCGATCGGCGACGCCCGCGTTGACCGCATTCGCCCGTGCCTCGACGATCGACTCGGCATCGAGGTCGATGCCGACGATCGTCGCGCGCGGGAACGCCTGAGCGAGGCCGATCGTCGACCAGCCGACGCCGCAGCCCGCGTCCAGGATCGTCCCTCCCGTGTCCAGCCTGGCGGCAACGTCCGGCATCGCCTCGATCCAGGCGCGGGTGTCATGGGCGAAGCCGGGACGGTTGAGCGAGCCGAGCCCGAAGCGCAGCTCGTCACCGAAGTCGGCGAAATGCACGCCGCGTCCGGTCGCGTACGCGTCGGCCACAGCGGGCAGCGCGCGTGCCACGCCGAGCAGGACCGGTGCGAGGCCCATCATGTGCGCGGGATGGACCTCCTCGAGCAGGACCGGGACGTACGCATCCGGGAGCAGGAAGCGCCGCTCATCACCGTGGCCGCCGACGACGTCGACGATCCCGGCGGCGGCCTGCTGGTCGAGCCACTCCTGTGCGTAGCGGGCCGGGATGCCGGCACGCTCTGCCAGACCTGCGTACGTGCATGGTCCGACGTCACGGAGCGCGTCGTACAGCCCCAGCCGGCGGCCGAGCTCGATCGTCAGCAGCTCGGCGCCCGCGATGTACGAGCCCATCAGCCGGTCGACGAACGCCTCGGTGCGGGCCATCCCCTCCTCGGTCGTGGGCTGGGCAAGTGTCTCCATCGTCATCATGTTCCTTCTTTCGGTGTGGGTGGTGAGTTCTCAGGACCAGCGCGCGATGAGCTTGGCCAGGATCTGGTGTCGCAGCTCGACCCAGACCGCACGGGCGGATGCGACGACGCGTCCGTCCCCGTCGATCAGGGCGCTCGACGTGTGGCGGGATCGGTTGCCCTCGGAGCGGGTCCAACCCACGACGATGAGCTCCTCGCCGAGCTCGATGTCGCGGTGTCGGTGGGCCGTGATGCTTCCGAGCAGGCACAGGCGTCCACGGAGCAGGGCGGCGGCCGGATAGCTCGGGCAATCCAGGGCACCCCAGACGGTGGACGGCGTGACGACGCCGCTGATCGTGTCCCGCTCGTGCGGGACGAACGGGGTCGCAAGGACCGACGGATCCGAATCGAGGGGACCTGGAGTCACGTGGAGTCCGTCCGCGCGGTCGGGACCGCACACGACGCAGTCGGAGAGCAGGTGCCGCACTCCGTGAAACGGGTGGGCGTCGCGTGCCGCGAGGGCTTCGTCCATCGTCGGGATCACCGGAGGAACCTCGGTGAACGGGTTCACCCCCACCGCCGTGGCGAGAGCGCGTCGCCCGTCCGACAGTGTGTAGCGGTCGTACCTGCTGCGGCGCACCGTCAGGGGAGCATCCAGCGGGACAGACTCGAGCAGTCGCACGGTGGCGGTGCCGCCGGCGAGCTCGGCGAGCATCCCGGCGACGAACCCGCCGTTCGACCTGCCCCGAGGGCCGTTGGTGCGTGGGTCCAGCCACACCGGGTTGGGCAGGCCTGTGCGAATCGTGGTGGTGGTGTCGGAAGTCTTCATGCCACGACTCAACCGCGGCGGGGCGATGTCGCACATCGCCGGAACCGGCCAACCTGCCATGGCCGGAATCGGCCAGTGGACGACGTCTTCCCAGGTCAGCGCATCGCGGCGACGTACCGTGCCACGGCTCGGCCGTCCCGCACCCGGTCCTCCCACGTGACGCCGGCGCCAAGGAGGAGAGCACCCGCTGTCGCGATGAGCACCCAACGCGGGACGACGAACGCGTACGGTCCCAGGTTGGCGATCACCAGCACGCCGACGACCACGGCGCCGGCGACGAACGGCGCCTTCCAGTGCCTCCAGGCACCGATCGCCAGGACGAGCAGGGCCCCGAGACCCAGGAGCAGTGCGCGCAGGCTGGCCGGGGCGTCGAGCGCCTGGGGCAGGCTCGGCAGCAGTACCAGCGTCAGGCCGGGCGCGAGCGCACGCACACTCCCAACCGCGTCGTCGCCCCGCATGGCCCACCATCCGGCCGCGAGGAGGACGATCCCGAAGGGCAATGTGTACGCCTCGACCACGTCGACGTCGCTGGCGACGAGCCTCAGGACGTACGCAACGCCGAGTGCGACCGCACCGACCTTCTGGAAGAACCGGCGGTCTGGGGTGACGAAGCTGAGCAGCACCAGCACGGCGCCCGCGACAGTCCACAGCAACGCCTGCCATGCCAGCGACGCGTTCCCGGCGGCGAAGCCCAGACCGACCGCGGCGATGAGCGCCGTCGCGGCCTCCACGCCGAGCCGCCCGGAACGCCCGCGCAGGACAGTCGAGGCCGGGACCAGGCCAACTGCCGCGGCGACGACCAAGGACATCGCCACGAGGTCGTCGTCAGCGTCGCCGAGCACGGCTGCGATGCCGGCCGAGCCCATCGCCCATGCCGCCGCAGCGAACGAGCTGGGCTCAGTCCGCCACCGGTCGGTCGAGCGTACGGCCACGGCCGCGAGCGTCGCCGCGGCGAGCAACCAGACGACGAGGGACGCCGAGGTCGACACCAGCGGCACCACCGGCGCAACCGCGATGAGTGCCGGACCGGCCAGGGCCCACCAGAGCTGCTGTCGGGCGAGCACCTCGGCGAGCACGGCCCCGAGGCCGATCGCGAGCATGGCCAGCGCCGCGTACGGCGGAGAGGTGGCCGCGACGGCGGACAGGAGTCCGCCGGCGCCCAGGACGGCAGCGGCGGGCGTGACCAAGGGCTTGAACTGCTGCACTTCGGGCCACCACCGCACCAGGAACGCCCCTGCGGTGAGAGCACCGAACACGATGCCCGCGAGCCACCAAGGCCCGGGGGTCTCCGCGATCGCGGTGGAGCGGGACCAGAAGTCCGCTCCGCCGCCGCCCTCGGCACCGTCGCCGGCGATGGAACCGAGGTTGGCGACCCACGGGAGCGCCGACGCACCGAGGACGAGGCTCACGACAGCTGTGGCGATCCGGCCGCCGCGCGACCACGCGTCCGAGCCGCGAAGCGCCAAGGCGCCGGCCAGCACGAGCGCGGCGCCAAGGACATACGCGCCCCGGTCGGGCCAGGCTTCGTTGACCGGCAGCACGACCAACGTCACGGCGGCGAGTCCGGCGAAGGCAGCGGCAGCCATCGTGGCGCGCCGCTCGAACAGACCCACCGCGACCGCGACAGCGATCGTGAGAAGCAGCGGCACGCCGTGACCCTCGCGCGTCAGCTCGGCGAGGCTCGGCGCCTCGACGGCCTCCACGACCGCTGCGATGACGCTGAGGACGGTGGCGATTGCGGCGAATCCCGCGAGCAGCGCCGCCGTGACACTGAGGCGCAGCCGTGCTGCCAGCAGCACGAAGACCGACACGAACCCCGTGGCGACGAGAGCAGCCCAGAACGGGCGCCAGCCCTCCTCGTCCCAGAGCCTCACGCCGAGCACCGTCGCACCGAACCACGGAGCGACACCGGCGGCGATCATGGTCGTCAACAGGTTCCGTCCGAGCGCCTTCCGCGACGTGACCGTGATGAGCGACGCCAGCCCGAACGCCACTGCCGCCCACACGACGGAGATCACCGTGAACGGCACCGCGTCCAGTCCCCACAGCCCCTGCTGGCGAGCCGCGAACCAGTCCAACGTGAACAGGCCGAGGAATACGGCCCACAGCGCCTCGGCCGAGCCGCGCAGCTTCCGGCCGGTGACCCAGGCACCGATCCCGCCGACCGCTGCGGTGAAGGCCAGCAGGACGAGGGCGCGACCCGTGACACCGAGCGATCCCCAGGTCACCGTGAGGAAGACGAAGCCGGCCACCAGGATGCACACGGCCCCGAGGCCCAGGAGGATCGCACCGGGCGAAATCGAGCTCGGCGGTACTGCCGGAGCTGTTGCCACCCGGGGGACGTACGCCGGAATGTCCTGGCGTACGGGAGCCACCGGCGGCGGAGGGCTGGACGCCGCGCTGTCCCGCTTGAGGGTTGCCCTCGCCAGGAGCTCATCGGCCTGGAGGAGCGTCTGCCAGAGCTGCCTGACCTCCGGCGACGTCAGGTCCAGACCGCAGTGCGGGCACACCGGCTGACCGGCGATGGCGCCCCGGCAGTCGGGACAGGCTTGCGGGTCTGCGAAGCGCATGGCCTCACTGTGTCCCGAGCGTCAGCCCCGCACAAGGACCGCCACGCATTCGACGTGGTGCGTCATCGGGAAGAGCGCGAACGCGCGCAGGCCCTCCAGCACGTAGCCCCGCGCGGCGAACGAGGCCAGGTCGCGGGCCAGCGCCGCCGGGTCGCAGGCGACGTAGACGATGCGCCGGGGCGCCAGCTCGACGATGCCGGCGACGGCCTTCTTGGCACCCGTGCGGGGCGGATCCAGCACCACGACGTCGGCCGACTCCCCCAGCAAGCCGTTGCGCAGGGCCCGCTCGACGGGCTCGCCGACCAGCCGGACCTGCGGGAAGTCGTGCAGGTTGCGCCGTGCGTCGCGGGAGGCAACGCGGTCGGACTCGACGCTGAGGACCAGGCCCTCCTCCCCCGCCTCGTCGGCGAGGAACGTGGTGAACAGGCCGACGCCGGCATACAGGTCGAGCACGGTGTCACCGGGCACCACCTCGGCAGCCTCGATCACGGCCTCGACCAGCGTCGGCGCAGCGTCGGGGTGCACCTGCCAGAAGCCCGAACCGGAGACCCGGAAGTCCGCAGCGAGCACGCGCTCGACGACCGCCCCTCGCCCGCCGCGGGTCGTGCCGTCGACCGCCACGACGCCGTCGACAGCAGCCTCGACGTCGTCGGGGATCGTCGCGTCGGTGATGAGCAGCTTGTCGCCGGTCGACGACACGATCGCCTCGACCGACTCGGCGTCCCAGGTCCGGCCGAGCACCTCGGGCAGGTCCGGATGCGCGATCAGGCAGCGATCGACCGGGATGATCTCGTGCGAGCGGTGCCGGCGGAGGCCGGGCCGGCCCTGGTCGTCGACCGCGAACTGCATCCGCGTACGCCAGCCGAGTGCCTCGGGATCGACCGCTTCGACCTCGCCGTCCCAGGTGAGACCGGCCAGGCGGTGAAGCTGCTCGCGTACGACGTCACCGAGCAGCTCCCGCTGGGTGGCGGGGTCGACGTGCTGGAAGTCGCAGCCGCCGCACAGGCCCGGTCCGGCGTACGGGCACGGCGCCTCGACCCGGCCCGGTGCCGCCTGGATCACCTCGACGGCGTCGGCCCGCAGGAACGTCTTGGACCGCTCGGTGATGTGGATGCGTACGCGCTCGCCGGGCAGCGCGTGGCGTACGAAGACGACCTGGCCATCGAGGCGGGCGACGCAGTGGCCGCCGTGCGCGATCGGCCCGACGTCGACGATCGGGTCTGGCACGACTAGTCCCGGAACCCGCGACGGACGTCGCCGGGTGCGGGACGGCTGCGACCCATCCGCTGCTTGGCGCGGCCCGCGGAGCTGAGCTGGTAGGGCACGCTCGTGACCATGACGCCCGGCATGAACAACAGGCGACCCTTGAGCCGCAGTGCGGTCTGGTTGTGCAGGAGCTGCTCCCACCACCTGCCGACGACGTACTCGGGGATGTAGACCGTGATGATGTCGCGAGGGCTCGACTTGCGGAGCTCCTTGACGTAGCGGATCACGGGTCGCACCAGCTCGCGATAGGGCGAGTTGACGACCTTGAGCGGGACCGGGATCTCGAGGTCCTCCCACTGCTTCATCAACGCCTGGGTCTCCGCCGGGTCGAACTCGACCGTCAGCGCCTCGAGCGAGTTGGGCCGAGAGACCCGGGCGTACGCGAGCGCGCGCATCGTCGGCTTGTGGAGCTTGCTGACCAGCACGATGGCGTGGACCCGGGACGGGAGCGTGACGTCCGAGTCGTCGATCTCCAGCTCGAGCGAGACCCGGTCGTAGTGACCGCGGATCGCCTTCATCAGCAGGAACACGATGACCATCGCCAGGATCGCGATCCAGGCTCCGTGCGTGAACTTGGTGATCAGCACGACGATCAGGACGGTCCCGGTCACCATGAGGCCGAAGCCGTTGATGGCGCGGCTGCGGTTGTACTGGAGCCGCTTCGACCGGTCGGTCGTGTCCTTGAGCAGCCGGGTCCAGTGCCGCACCATGCCGGTCTGGCTCAGCGTGAACGAGACGAACACCCCGACGATGTAGAGCTGGATCAACCGGGTCACCTGCGCATCGAACGCGATGATCAGGGCGATCGCGAAGAACGCCAGCATGACGATGCCGTTGCTGAAAGCCAGACGGTCGCCGCGGGTGTCGAGCTGGCGAGGCATGTAACGGTCCCTGGCGAGGATCGAGCCCAGCACCGGGAAACCGTTGAACGCCGTGTTGGCGGCCAGGAGCAGGATGAGCCCGGTCGCGATCGTGACGATGAGGAAGCCGGGCGGGAAGTGGTCGAAGATCACCTTCGCGAGCTGGCCGACGATCGGGTCCTGGTGATAGTCGTGGCCGACCGGGCTGCCGTCCGGTCGCAGGAGCTGCTCCGCGGGATCCTCGGCGACGCGGACGTTGATGATGTTGGCGAGCACGACGATCGAGAGCGCCAGCGTCGTCGCGACGGTGCCGAGGATCAGGAGCGTCGTCGCGGCGTTCTTGCCCTTGGGCTTGCGGAAGGCGGGGACGCCGTTGGCGATGGCCTCGACACCGGTCAGGGTCGCGCAGCCCGACGCGAACGCCCGGAGCAGCAGGAAGGCGAACGCCAGGCCGCCCAGGCCCGACATGAACGGGTCCTCCGGCAGGATCTGGAAGTCCGCGGTCTCGGCGTCCGGCAGTCCACCCCCGAAGAACTCGCGGAGGAATCCCCACGCCACCATGCTGAGCATCGAGACGATGAAGACGTACGTCGGTATCGCGAAGGCGGTGCCGGACTCCTTGGCGCCACGCAGGTTGACCGCCGACAGCAGGATCACGCCGGCCACCGCGACGGCGACCTCGTGCCCCTGGAAGACCGAGACAGCGCTGCCGAGGTACTGGGCGGCCGACGAGATCGACACGGCGACCGTGAGGACGTAGTCGACCCACAGCGCACTCGCGACACCGAGTCCGGCGTTGGCGCCGAGGTTGACCGTCGCGACCTCGTAGTCGCCACCGCCGCTCTGGTATGCCTGCACGTTCTGGCGGTAGGACGCCACCACGGCGAGCAGGACGAACGCGATGATCAGGCCGATCTTCCACGAGTACGTGTATGCCCCGACGCCGGCAAGCGACAGCGTCAGGAAGATCTCGTCCGGGGAGTAGGCGACCGAGGACAGCGGGTCGCTCGCGAACACCGGCAACGCGATCCGCTTGGGCAGCAACGTCTCGCCCAGCTGGGTGCTGCGGAGCTTGCGTCCGACCAGCGCACGCTTGGCGACCTCGGTGATACCCACGAGAGACGATGCTAGACCTCACACCCTGTCCTTGCGCGAGGCGTCCCGTAGCGGTGTAGCGTCGCCTGCGTGCACATCGTGATCATGGGCTGCGGCCGGGTCGGTTCGACCCTCTCGCGCAGCCTCGAGGAACGCGGCCACACCACGGCCGTCATCGACTCCAATCCCGACGCGTTCCGCCGTCTCGGCCCGGGCTTCGCCGGCATCACCGTGACCGGCATGGGATTCGACCGTGACGTCATGATCAAGGCCGGGATAGAGCGCGCCGACGCCTTCGCCGCCGTCTCGAGCGGCGACAACTCCAACATCATCTCCGCGCGTGTCGCCCGCGAGCAGTTCAGGGTCGAGAACGTCGTCGCGCGCATCTACGACCCGGGCCGCGCCGAGGTCTACGAGCGCCTCGGCGTGCCCACGGTCGCCACGGTCCCCTGGGCCGCTGACCAGGTGCTGCGTCGTGTCGTGCCCGCCGGCACCGAGCCCGCCTGGCGTGACCAGACCGGCGAGGTCCGCCTCGACCAGGTCTACGCGCCCACCGCGTGGATCAGCCACCGGATCGCCGAGCTCGAGGATGCCGCCGGCGTACGCGTCGCGTTCCTCCGGCGCCTCGGGACGGGTGTCATCGCCAGGCCCGACACCGTCATCCAGGAGGGCGACTACTTGAGCCTGTTCATGCGCGAGGACCACGTCACCGCGGCACTTGCCGCCCTCGATGCCGGGCCGGAGGCCGGCTGATGCGCGTCGTGATCGCCGGAGCCGGAGCCGTCGGCCGCTCGGTCGCCCAGGAGCTCGTCGACAACGGGCACTCCGTGCTGCTGATCGACAAGTCGCCCGCGTCGATCAGGGCCGATGCCGTTCCCGGCGCCCAGTGGCTGCTCGCCGACGCCTGCGAGCTCTCCTCCCTGGAGGAAGCCCAGCTCGAGTCGTGCGACGTCGTCATCTCGTCGACCGGCGACGACAAGGCCAACCTCGTCATCTCCTTGCTGGCCAAGACCGAGTTCGCCGTGCCGCGCACCGTCGGTCGGGTCAACCACCCCAGCAACGAATGGTTGTTCAGCGAGTCGTGGGGCGTCGACGTCTCGGTGTCGACGCCGCGCATCATGTCGGCCCTCGTCGAGGAGGCCGTCACGGTCGGCGACCTGGTGCGGCTGTTCACGTTCCGGCAGAGCAACACCAACCTGGTCGAGCTCACGATGCCGGAGGACTCCCCGTTCGTCGGGAAGCGGGTCCGCGAGGTGCCGTGGCCCGACGACGTCGTCCTCGTGGCGATCCTGCGGGACAACACGATCCAGACGCCCGACGCGGACCGTTCACTCGAGTCCGGCGACGAGCTGCTGTTCGTGACGCCTGAGGACGCCGAGGACCACCTCGGCGAGCTGCTCTCCCCCAAGCACTGAGCTGGGTGTCTAGATCCCGGCCCGCTCGGGCGCGGGCCATTCACTCGGTCTGGCCGACGGGTCGATCGCGTCGAAGAAGTCGGCATAGACCGGCCTGGGCATCGAGAACGAGAACCACTCACCGCTGTCCTCGGACTCGAACGCGAACGCGCCCGGCCAGCCCCTGACGTACAGCTCGGCCCTGATCGTCCAGAACGCGACGTGCACGAAGGCCTCTCTGTCGGCCGGCTTGCTCAGGTTCGACCGCCAGTAGTGCGACATCGAGCGGAAATGGACCCGCCTGGAGGTGAACGCCGTCTCGACCTGTCGGCGCATGTAGTCGTGTGCGCGTACGGCCGAGTCCGGTGCCACGTGGATGAGCGGCACGTGGAGCAGGACCGTCACCGAGGTCTGGGCGGCCGGAAGCAGGCCGAGGTACGTACGAAGCAGCGCCTGAGCGGCTTCGTGCGACCCGACCGACTCGACATCGGACTCGACCTCGACCACTGGCACCCGCATACGACCTCCTGGTCGCTCGTCCCCAGTCTTCTTAGAGTGTGAAGCCACGAGCCTCACGCTGCCAAGAGCCGACCGACGACGGGTTCAGTCTTCCTTGGGCTCGATCGGGGTGTGGTTGCGGCCCAGCACCCAGGCCATCGCCGCGAACGACGCGATCTGCAGCGGCCAGCCCAAGGCGATCTTGGCGGTGCCCAGCAGGGCGACGTGGTCCGTGGCCCACAACGGGTACTGCACCGCGACGCGGAGAATGCAGGGCGCTGCCATCAGCCAGGTCAGCTGCGAGCACAGCTTCACGAGGCCCCGGTCGCTGTGCCACGCGGTCGGATCGCCGGTGACGCTGCCGATCATGAAGCCGATCAGCGGCCAACCCACGACGATCGACAGGATGAAGACGGCCGCATAGGCGCCGTTGTAGAGAATGCCGGGCAGGAAGACGTCCCGGGCCTCCCCCGACCGCGATGCGAACAGGGCGGCGATGCCGATGCCGAACAGCGAGTTGAGCACGAACTGGAAGGTCGAGCGCTGCGCCAGGCGCACGAGCAGCAGCGCAACCGTCGCGACGATGCTGATGATCAGCGACAGCCTGAGGTCGTGCGAGATGATCCACGAGACCGTGAACAGGACGGTCGGGACCGCGCTCTCGATGATGCCGCGGCGACCGCCCAGGGCCTTGGACAGCTGGCCGCGGACGAGCTGCTCGACGGTCTCGTAGGCGTCGGTCCCTGGATTTGCCCCCTGGGACGTCATGCCTCGAGTTCGTAACGTGGGTTGTAGATGACGCGGTCGCCGTGGCGCATGCCGATGCGACCGAACGCCTTGAGCTGCTTGCCGGCGGAGACGCCTTCGATCTTGCGGCGGCCGAGCCAGATCAGGGTGACGCAGTCGGAACCGTCGTAGAGCTCGGCCTCGAGGGCCGTGACACCGTCGACCGGACGCAGCGTGACGGATCGCAGGACGCCGTGGATCGTGACGACGGCGCGGTCGGCCTGGGTCGCGATCGGCTTGCAGCCGGCCTTGGCGGCGTCGCTCTGGAGCTCCTCTGCCTCGATGTTCTCGGTCGAGAGTCGTTCAAGGGTTCTGCTGATGCGTCCCATGGGGAAATTCTACTCCTCGTCCGGTGCAGCGACGGCGTTGTCGGGCAGGGTGAGCAAGAGCGCTTCACGGGGTATGCGCGCCTCGTTGCCGCGTACGACGATGACGTCCTTGAATGCTTGCATGAGGACGCCTTCGTCGCTCGGGTTGAGGCCGGCCTCGCCGAGGAACGTACCCCTGAGCAGCCAGCGCGGACCCTCGGCGCCGACGATGCGGCTGGGCTGGAACCCCTCCTCACCGTCGGGGAGCTCGACCGGCACGCGGATGTGGAGCTCGGGTCCGAACGGCCCGTCGACCTGTTCGCTCTGGCCACCCAACCGGGTGACCTCGAGGATCAGGTCGTCACGCACCTCGTCCCACAGCCCACCGGACCGGGTCGCGGCGAACGCCCGCAGCTCGAGGGCGGCATCCTCGGCGACCAGGACCGCGGAGGCGATCTGGCCGTTCTCGCCCTCGGCGGGGAGCTGGATCGAGAACCCGTCCTGCGCGCGCACGAGCAGGGGGCCGAGGTCGACGTAGGACGGATCGCCCTCCGGCTTCCGCTCGGAGATGTCCCACGGACCGTTCGCGCGTACGTCGGGTGCGGTCTCGAGCGGGACGACGTCCTCCTGCTCGGACTGCTCCTTCTTGCGTCGGCGCACCATCAGCTTCTCTCCCCTTGGGCGTCGGCGGTCGCGTGACCGCCGGTCGAACCGTACCCCCCGGCGCCACGCGCCGAGTCGGGCAACGACTCGGTCTCGGTGAACGCCACCCGCTCGACCCGCTGGATGACGAGCTGGGCGACGCGATCGCCGCGCGTCAGCCGGACCGACTCGCGGGGGTCGTGGTTGACCAGGAGGACCTTGATCTCTCCACGGTAACCCGCATCGATCGTGCCGGGCGTGTTGACGATCGACAGGCCGTGGCGCAGGGCCAGTCCCGAGCGTGGATGCACGAAGGCGGCGAGGCCGTCGGGCAGCGCCACGGCGATTCCGGTGGGGACGAGCACCCGCTCGCCCGGCGCCAGGTCGACGTCCACGGTCGTGACCAGGTCGGCTCCGGCATCGCCCGGGTGTGCGTACGCCGGGAGCGGGACTCCCGGATCCAGTCGTGTGACGGTGACCTCGAACATGGCAGCGACCCTACCTGCGTCCGGCCGCCGGCCGGCATGAGGCAAGGTTGAACCGTGACGACGTACCGCGAACGCCTGACCGCCCCCGTCTCGTGGTGGCTGGCCGCGCTCGTGTTCGGAGCCGCGTGGGGCTGGATCATGCTCGTCGCGACGACCTGGCCCATCGCGATCACCGCGACGGCGGTCGTCGCCGGCCCCTGCCTCTACCTGGTGTGGCGCTACGGCTCGCTGCTGATCACCGTCGACGCCGAACGCCTCCGGGTGGGCCGCGCGTCGATCGCCCGCGCCCACATCGGTGCCGTGCAGCCGCTGCACCGGGCGGACTACCGCCTGCGCCTCGGCACGGGCGCCGACGCCCGCGGCTACCTGGTCACGCGTCCCTACCTCGACCGCGGCGTGCTCGTGCCGATCGAGGACGACAGCGATCCCACGCCCTACTGGCTCGTGTCGAGCCGCCGTCCGGACGCGCTCGCCGCTGCTCTGGGCCACACTGAGAACGCGCCGGCCTCACCGGCGCACGACCCGAACGGAGACGCACCTCGTGGCGAAGAAGAAGGCTAAGCAGTCACACAAGCTCCTGGCCGAGGCCGCCACGACTCCCAAGACCAAGGCGCCCGGCAAGAGCGCATGGCGGCTCATGGACCGTGGCTCGTCGCTCGTCGCGGGCATGCTCGCCCAGCGCGCGTCGGTCCTGGCCTGGCGCGCCGTCACCGGCCGCAAGCCGCCGAGCAGCGGACGCCACCCCGACGTCACGACCGGCGAGGCCGTGGCCTGGGCGGTCGTGGGCGGCGCGATCATCGAGCTCGTCAAGGTCGGCGTGCGCCGCGGCACTGCGACCTACTGGGTCAAGTCGACCGGTCACCTGCCGCCCGGCATGAAGCCGCTCGAGAACTCGGCCAAGCACAACGGTGGGCTGAAAAAGGAAGGGGAGCCGGTCCTTGCGGATCCGGCTCCCAAGCGTTCGAGCAAGAAGAGACTCAGTAGTCGCAGTCGCGGCAGATCATGACGCCGTTCTTCTCCGATGCGAGCTGGCTGCGGTGATGCACCAGGAAGCATGACGAGCACGTGAACTCGTCGAGCTGCTTGGGTACGACCTGGACCGCCAGCTCCTCGTGGGAGAGGTCGGCTCCAGGCAGCTCGAAGTTCTCGGCGGCCTCGGTCTCGTCCTCATCGACCTTGCCCGAGCTCTTCTCGTGCCGACGCGCCTTGAGCTCCTCGATGCTGTCCTCGGACTGCTCTTCCTCGGTCTTGCGCGGTGCGTCGTAATCGGTAGCCATCAAATCTCCCTTTGTG
>NZ_JAKFCB010000331.1:0-21209 GCF_036676885.1 Aeromicrobium sp. | reverse complement strand
TCATCTCTTCCTCAGGACGATCGCGAGGTTCCAGGTCACCAGCTCGCGCAGGACCGGGACCCGCAGGACCCACCACGACCAACGCGGCAGATAGCGCGGGATCACCGCGACCACCTCGGCGGCGGTCTGACGGCGCGCCCAGCGAAGACCCGCGGCCGCAGTGACCGGGAAGAGTGACGTGCCGAAGACGTTCTTGGGCGGGTGCCCGTGCTTCTTCTCATAACGCCGGGCCGCGCGGTGACCGCCGAGGAAGTGCCACGGCGCGGTCTCGTGCCCGCCCCACGGTCCGTACCAGAGCGTGTACGACAGGAAGACCAGGCCGCCGGGCCTCGTCACCCGCACCATCTCGTCGGCCATCGTCCAGGGCTCGCTGACGTGCTCGAGGACGTTCGAGGAATACGTGACGCCGAAGCTGCCGTCGGCGAACGGCAGCTGCATGCCGCTGCCGAGGACCGTGCCGGGCTCGGGATCCCCGAGTCCCGACAGCTCGCCCAGGTCGGCGTCGAGCGGCGTGTAGGTCGCGCCCGCGTCGCGGAACGCGTCGGCGAAATAGCCCGGTCCTCCCCCGACGTCGAGCACCCACTGGCCGTCCAGGCCGGCATACGTACGGATCTGGTCGACGGAGTCGCGGGCCAGCGTGCCGTAGAAGTGCGCGGGGTCGGTCTGCTCGACCCGAAATGCCTGGAACAGCCGCCACGATCGGCCCAGATCAGGGCGAAAGGGCAGGTCAGGCACCCGGAAAGGATACGGGAGGGGTGGACCACCGTGATGTTAGAATTGCACTGTCATGTTGAGGGACATGGCGTCGCCACGTTGAGGGACGTGTCGCGAGGGAGCAGTCGGCACCGCGTCGGCGACCGAAGGAGGGGCTGGCAACCGCCGGCCGAACATGCACATCCTCTTCTGCAACTGGCGGGACACCAAGAACCCCGAAGGCGGAGGCTCCGAACGCTACGTCGAGAACATGGCCCGCGGCCTCGTCGACCGGGGCCACAGCGTCACGATCGCCTGCGCCGCCCACGACAACGGCCCGCACGAGGAGATCATCGACGGAGTCCGCTTCGTCCGTCGCGGCACCAAGCTCGACATCTACGTCCGTACGTTCCTCGCCCTGCTGCTGGGTCGCTTCGGCAAGGTCGACCTCGTCGTGGACGTCCAGAACGGGCTCCCGTTCTTCACCCGCCTCGCCACCCGCAAGCCGGTCGTCGTCCTGGTGCACCACGTGCACCGCGAGCAGTGGCCCATCGTCTACCCCGGGCTCGTCGGCCGCATCGGCTGGTGGATCGAGAGCCGCGTCGCCCCGCGCCTCTACCGCCGCAGCCAGTACGTCGCGGTGTCGCAGGCGACCCGCCTCGAGCTTGTCGAGCTCGGCGTCGACCGCGACCGGATCACGATCATCCACAACGGCAACGACCCTGCGCCGCTGGTCGAGGCAGCTCGATCCGCCACACCGCGAATCTGTGTCGTCGGGCGGCTGGTCCCGCACAAGCAGGTCGAGCATGCGATCGATGCCGTGGCCTTGATGCAGGCTGACCACCCCGAGGTCATCCTCGACGTCGTCGGCGCGGGCTGGTGGGACTCCGAGCTGCGTGCGTACGCCGAGCGGCGCGGGGTCTCCGAACGCGTCGTGTTCCATGGCTACGTCGACGACCGGGCCAAGCACGAGCTGCTGGCCCAGTCCTGGCTCATGGCGCTCCCGTCCCTCAAGGAGGGCTGGGGCATCGTGATCGGCGAGGCAGGAGCGCACGCGACACCCACCGTCGCCTACAGCACTGCGGGCGGCACGACCGAATCGATCGACCACAAGGACTCAGGGGTGCTCGTCGACACTCCCGACGAGTTCGTCGCCACGCTGCGCGACCTGATCGACAACGACGAGTGGCGCGAGTTCCTCGGCCGCGGCGCCCTCGCCAAGTCCAAGGCATACACGTGGGCCGGCTCCCAGCAGGAGTTCGCGGGGATCATCGAGACGTTCGGGCGGTAGGAGCAGGCCCGGGCGCACGAAGGGCGGGCTCCGAATGAGCCCGCCCTTCGATGGCGTCTGGACGCCGGGTGAATCAGTTGTTGGAGCCGTAACTCACGTTCGTCGATGAGATCGGCTCCTCGCCGGCCTTCTCCTGCGTCTGGACGACGCCCACGACAGTGGCTCCGGCCAGGCCGAGTCCAGCGATGAAGGCGATGATGCCGCCAGTAAGTGTTCCCACGTTGATGTCCTCCCTCGAGACCACACAAGTCTACCAGCCGGTAGGATCACGCCCGACTCCGCGAGGCCGCAGGGGCCGGCTTCCGTCGTCGGCGTTCGGCCGCCCCGCGAACCGCCCCGACCAGCGCAAACAGCAGAGTCAGCGCGGTGACGCCCCACGTCGCGGTCATGATCTGCCGGTCGGTCTTGTCAATCGTCGTGGGTCTCGCTCCCGGGATGGCGAACACCCTGATGGCGGTCCCCTCGACCTCCAGCTCCCGAGCGCCCCTCACCTGTCGCAGCGCCGTACGAGCACCCGGCGCGTCGGTCTCCACGACGACCAGACCGATCCCCTGCCGGGCCAGCCCACGCCTGACGTTCGCGCCGCGCAGCACCCGTTCTATGCGCGCGGCACGGGGATCCTCGCCGGCGATCGTACGCCCGGAGACCACGAGGTCGTCGTTCGTGACGGTCGTACGGTCGAAGTACCGGCCGGCCGGGTCGAGCACCGACGTGTCGTGGTTCCATGCCGGCTTGCGGTAGGAGCTGAACGGCAGCACGACGATGTCTCCCCGCACCGTGCTGGATTCGATCACTCGCCGGGCATCGGTCCACGCCGCTGGGTAGGTCGCGGGCTCCAGCCGCCCGCCCACTCCCCACGCCAGGTCGGGCATCGCCGCGATGGGCAGCGCCAGCGCGAACACGATCACCGGCACCTCCCACGCGGTGAACTCGGCCCGGTAGAAGATCGTGTGCGCCCCGGCACCGAACGCGACGGCCTCGAGCGGCACCAGCAGGCCCAGCCAGCGGGTGCCGTCGCGGATGAGCCCACCGGCCGGGACATCGGCGACGACCCGGGCGACGAGATCTGGATCGAGCCAGCCGGCGAGGGCGACGGCCAGCCCGACGCCGCCGGCGACGCAGAGCACGGCGAGCAGTCGCGCGTCGTCCTGCCACATCGTGACGATGCCGACGACCATGACCGCGCCGATCGCGATCGCGATGAGAACGGCGAGCCACAGGGTGCGGGACGTCGGCACGACCTCGGTGTTCCAGATGCCGCCGAGCGTCAGCGCCGAGCCGACACGCCCGAAGTGGCCTTCGGACTGCAGCTCGAACAGGCCGACCGCAGCCGGGTCGCTGCGCGAGATCGAGGAGTGCAGGATCCCGGCCACGATCCACGGGCCGTTGACCAGGGCGGCCAGGAACACCACGGTGATGACCCCGCGGCGCCATGCCGCAACGACACCCAGGACGAGGCCCATGACACCCGTCGCCGGTGTGAGCGCGGTGGCCGCGAGCGCCAGCGCCGCCACGTGCCAGCGTGGGCCGCCCTTGACGCTGATCGCGTCGATCAGCCACGGGAAGGCCGCGCAGGCCACCAGCAGCGGCCATTGTCCGAGCACGAGTCGCTCGGCGACGAACGGGTTCCAGACCGCGAGGGTCGCGGCGGCGAGCTGAGCCACGAGCGGGCGCTCGCGCAACAGCCGGGCAGTGCCGACCGCGAGCAGGAACAATGCGGCGAACAGCACGAGCCTCTGCACGATCGCCGCGGGGATCACGGCTCCGAGCAGGCCGGCCAACGCGTCCGACGGCACGGCGCGCGGCAACCCCGTGCCAAGGCCCCAGATCTCCGGACGGTCCAGGTCGAGCTGCGGCACCCACACCATGTCGTACGACAGGACGTAGCCGCGGGTGAACAGCGGCAGGCACACCGCCAGGGCCAGGAAGGCCGCCCAGGCGGGCACGGCGATCCGTTCGAGGTCGAGCTGTTGCCATCGCCTCATGCTCGCCCCTGCTCTTGTCCGACACCGGCCACGGCTATTGTGCCGTGGTGAGGACCACGCGCGCGACGATGACCGGTGGGACGCTCGTGGCGGCGGGCATGATGACGATGAACATCGCTGTCTACGCGTTCAACGTCATCGCGGCGCGGGCACTGCTGCCCAAGGAGTTCGGCGCCCTCACCGCGTTGTTCGGCATCCTGCTGGTCGGGACCGTCGCGTCGCTGGGCCTCCAGGCCGTCACGGCGCGCCGCCTCGCGATCGACCCCGAGAACCACGACGCCATCATCGGCGCGACCGTCCGGGTCACGGTCATCGTCGCGTCGGCCGTGGGAGTCCTGGTCGCGGCGTCGACCGTCGTGCTGACACCCGTGCTCAAGCTCGACAGTCACTGGGCCGTGATCCTGTGCGGCGCGACCCTCATACCGCTCACCGTCATGGGCGCCGAGTCCGGCATCGCCCAGGGCACCGCCCGCTGGGGCGCCCTCACCGCGATCTACGTCGGCAACGGCCTCGGCCGCTTGATCGGCGGTGCCCTCGCGCTGGTCATCTCCCCGAGCGTCATCTCCGCGATGATCGGCATCGCGATCGGCTCCTGGCTGCCCGCCCTCGCCGGCGCCCGGCTCATGATCGGACACGACAAGGGTGCCTTGATCAGCCGACGATCGCTGCTCAAGGAGGCGCTGTTCTCGACGCATGCCCTCCTCGCGTACTTCGTGCTCAGCAACCTGGACTCACTGATCGCCCGCAACCGCTTCGACGAGCACGCCAGCGGCCTGTACGCGTCGGGACTGATCCTCGCCAAGGCCGCGTTGTTCTTCCCCCAGTTCGTCAGTGTCGTGCTGTTCCCCGACCTGGCACGCGCCACGACGCATCACGCCCGGCTGCGCGCGGTCTCGCTGGTCGCCGGCTTCGGCGCGCTCGCGGTGCTCGCGACGGCGGTGCTCCCCCGTGTCGCCCTGATCCTGGTGGGCGGTCACCAGTACGACGAGATCACCGACCGGCTCTGGCTGTTCGCCGTCGCCGGATCCTGCCTGGCCGTCGTGCACCTGCTGGTGTTCGACGCCCTCGCCCGGCACGCCCACGGCATCGTCGTGATGATCTGGGCCGCGGTCGTCGCGGTGCTTGCCGCGGCGTACGGCTTCGGGGTCGGCATCACCGGGCTCGTCCTCACGGTCGCGCTGGTCGCCGCCGCCCTGGCCGCGGCCGTGTTCGTCTTCGCCCCGAGCCACCCACGTACGCCCGTCGAGTCAACGGGTCAGTGACCTGCTTCGTGCCAGGTGCGACCGACACCGACCGAGACATCGAGTGGCACCGAGAGGTCAGCTGCCGAAGCCATCTGCTCGCGGACCAGCTGCTCGACCTGCTCCCGCTCCCCCGCTGCGACCTCGAGCACGAGCTCGTCGTGCACCTGCAGCAACATGCGTGAGGCGAGCCCGGCGGCGTCGAGCGCTCGCTCGACGCCCAGCATCGCGACCTTGATGATGTCAGCGGCGGAGCCCTGGATCGGGGCGTTGAGCGCCATGCGCTCGGCCATCTCACGACGCTGGCGATTGTCGCTCTGCAGATCGGGCAGGTAGCGGCGTCGACCCATGATCGTCTCGGTGAACCCGGTCTGCCGGGCCTCGTCGACCAGGCCGCGCAGGTAGTCGCGCACCCCGCCGAAGCGCTCGAAGTAGTCGTCCATCAGCGCCTGCGCCTCACCCGTGGAGATGCCGAGCTGCTGGCTGAGTCCGTAGGACGACAGCCCGTACGCGAGGCCGTAGTTCATCGCCTTGATCCGCGCACGCAGGCCGCCGTCGATCTCGCTCGGCTCCTTGGAGAACACCTTGGCAGCCATGACGGTGTGGAAGTCCTCGCCGGAGTTGAACGCCGCGATCAGGTCGGCGTCCTCCGACAGGTGCGCCATGATCCGCATCTCGATCTGGCTGTAGTCGGCCGTCAACAGCGTCTCGAAACCCTCGCCGACGCAGAACGCCTCGCGGATCCGCCGGCCCGACGCCGTCCGGATCGGGATGTTCTGCAGGTTGGGGTCGTTGGAGCTCAGCCGGCCGGTCGCGGCGATCGTCTGGGCGTACGTCGTGTGGATCCGGCCGTCGTCGGAGATCGACTTGCGGAGGCCCTCGACGGTCTGACGCAGGCGCGTGACGTCGCGGTGATCGAGCAGGTGCTGCAGGAACGGGTGCTCGGTCTTGACGTAGAGCTGCTGCAGCGCCTCGGCGTCGGTCGTGTAGCCGGTCTTGGTCTTCTTGGTCTTGGGCATCCCGAGCTCGTCGAACAGCACGACCTGCAGCTGCTTGGGCGATCCGAGGTTGATCTCCTTGCCGCCGATCGCGGCGAACGCCTCGGATGCGGCATTCGCAGCGCGTGCCGCGAACTCCGACTCGAGCTCGATCAGGTGGTCGTCGTCGATCGCGATGCCGGTGCGCTCCATGCGGGCCAGGGTCGCCACGAGCGGCAGCTCGACGTCGTGGATCAGCGCCGTGCCGCCGGCCTGCTCGACCTCTTGGTCGAGCACCGCGGCCAGGTCGAGCGTCGCCCGGGCACGCAGCATGCCGGACTCCGCACCGATGTTGTCGGTGTCGAGCGTCAGCTGGCCGGAGTTGTCCGACTCGTCGCGCAGCTCGCGCTTGAGGTAGCGCAGGGACAGGTCTCCGAGGTCGTACGACCGCTGGTCGGGCCGCACGACGTATGCCGACAGCGCAGTGTCGGCGGCGACGCCCTTGAGCGGCCAGCCCTTGGCCTCGAGCGCCAGCGACGGTCCCTTGGAGTCGTGCAGGACCTTGGGCCGCTCGGGATCGGCGAGCCACGCGGCGATCGCCGCATCGTCGTCGGCGGTGATCTCGTCGGTGTTGATCCAGGCGGCCGACTCGTCCGATGCGATCGCCAGACCCACGACATCGCCGGTGCCGCGGCCCCACGAGCCCTGCACGTGGAGCCCGAGGCGTGCGCCGGACTTGGACTGGGTCTCGAGCCACGCAGGGACCTCGCCCGGCGCCAGCGTCGTGCCCTCGAGGTCGAAGCCCTCGTCAGCCTGCGGCTCGACGTCGCCGAACGCCTCGAACAGCCGCACCCGCAGGGCGTTGAACTCCAGTGCGTCGAACACCGTGTGGATCGCCTCGCGGTCCCACACCGTGTCGAACGCCAGGTCGGCCGGTCCGGCCGGCAGGTCGAGGTCGAGGATCAGCGCGTTGATGCTGCGGTTGCGAAGGACGCTGTCGAGGTGCTCGCGCAGCGCCTCGCCGGCCTTGCCCGGGACGTTCTCGACGTCGTTGACCAACGCCTCGAGAGTGCCGTACTGGTTGATCCACTTGGCTGCCGTCTTGGGCCCAACCCCGGGCACACCCGGCAGGTTGTCGCTGGTCTCGCCGACGAGGGCGGCGATATCGGGATAGTGATCCGGGGTGACGGAGTACTTCTCCTCGACCGCGGCCGGCGTCATGCGGGCCAGGTCGGAGACACCCTTGCGGGGGTAGAGCACCGTCGTCTTGTCGCTGACGAGCTGGAGGGCGTCGCGGTCGCCCGTGCAGATCAGCACCTCCATGCCGGCCGACTCGGCACGCGTCGTCAGCGTGCCGATGATGTCGTCGGCCTCGAAGCCCTCCTTCTCGAAGGTCGTGATGTGCAGCGCGTCGAGGATCTCCTTGATCAACGGGATCTGGCCGGTGAACTCGGGCGGCGACTTGGAGCGATTGCCCTTGTAGTCGGCGTACTGGTCGAGCCGGAACGTCTTGCGTGAGACGTCGAACGCGACTCCCACGTGAGTCGGCTTCTCATCACGCAGCACGTTGATCAGCATCGACGTGAAGCCGAACACCGCATTGGTGCTCTGGCCCGTCGTCGTCGAGAAGTTCTCGACGGGGAGGGCGAAGAAGGCACGGTAGGCGACGGAATGGCCGTCGATCAGCAGGAGGCGGTCCACCCGGTCGACTCTAGTCGCCGGCTCTGACGAACCGCGAGGGGTCAGCCGCGCGTTCTAGCCGCGCAAGACGTCGCGTGCGTCGGTGCGGCGGCGGAGCGTCCGGCGTACGGCGATCAGCTTGCCGGTGTCACGCGAGTTGGTGGCCTTCATCGTCAGCCGGGACCGCAGCTTGCTGGCCTGGATCGCCCGCACGGTCGAGATCTGGTTGAACCCGATCTTGGTCAGGTAGCGGTGCGGCTCACGGGCGTGCGCCGGGACGGCGGCCACGACGATCTCGCAGTTGTGCTCCTCGCCATAGCTCGCGGCGGCCGACAGCAGCGTCGAGGCGACCGACTTGCGACGGAATCGCGGCGACACCTGGATCTCGGTGATGATCAGGACGCGCGTCAGGTTGATGGGGGTCAGCGTGCCGATCGTGCACACCGTGGCGCCGACGATCTCGCCGTCGATCAGTGCGACGATGATGCGTTTGTCGCGTTGCCCGAGGTTGAACTCCAGGGCCGCGGCCGCCTCGGCCACACCGGGTTCGCGCCAAAGAGACTGCTGCGTGAACGCCTCAGAGCCCTCGTCCTGGCTCGCACCCGCGCACTCCGCCCAGAGTGCGACAAGGGCGTGCGCGTCCTCACGATCTGCGTCCCTGAGGACGATGTGCGGTCGGCCCGACATGCACTTCCCTGTCTCGAGTCCGGGAGCACCTGCGACCCGTCGCGACGCAGCAAAATGACAGACTACGCGCGGAGGGCCCGGGCGTACCCGGTTGAAACCTCAATTGTCGAAGGAGACCTTACATGTTCGTCGGCTTTGGCACAGCCACCAATGTGGCGACCGTGATCGCGGGATCCGGCCTGGGTCTCCTGATCGGTCACCGGCTGAGCCTGCGCGTACGCTCGACCGTCACCTCGGCGCTCGGCCTGGTCACGCTCCTGATCGCCGCGGATGCGGCGATGGCGGTCGGCGACTCAGAGCTGCGCGATGCCGTCGGCACGAGCGCGCCGATGCTGATCGTGCTGGGATCGCTGGTCATCGGCGGCATCATCGGCTCCTCGTTGCGGCTGGAGGACCGGCTCGAGGACTTCGGCGGCTGGTTGCAGGTCCGGCTGACGCGCGGTGAGGCTGCCGAGGGCAAGGAGCGGTTCATCGAGGGGTTCGTGATCAGCTCGCTCGTGTTCTGCATCGGCCCGCTGACGATCCTCGGAGCGATCAACGAGGGGCTCGGCAACGGCGCCGACCAGCTGCTGCTCAAGGCCACCCTCGACGGGTTCGCCGCCCTCGCGTTCGCAGCATCCTTCGGCATCGGCGTGATGGCATCGGCGATCTCGGTCGCCGTGATCCAGGGCTCGCTGACCGTGCTGGGTGCGCTGCTCGGGTCGTTCCTCCCGGACGCCCATCTCGCCGCACTCACCGCTACAGGCGGATTGATCCTGATCGGAGTCGCGTTCCGCTTGCTCGACCTCAAGTCGATCCACGTCGCGGACCTGCTGCCGGCGCTTGTGGTCGCGCCGATCCTGTGCCAGATCGCGGTCCTCGCGCACTGACACTGCGTCTCGAAACCGAACTGTTACCTGCGGCGGGCGGGTGTGACATGCATGACTCTCGGATGTGGCTATAGTCCACTGGAGGTCGAACGACCCTCGACCGAGAAACTCGACAGGAGACACCGCGTGCACCTGCGACCAGCGACGCTCCTCACCGCGATCCTGGCCGGTCTGATCCTGCTGGCGCCCGTCACCGCGAACGCTGCGACGACGCCCACGCCCAGCCCGACCGCCACTGGAGCGCCTGAGGCCAACCCGATCGTCGACGGGCAGAACATCACGGTCACCTTGAAGGACCTGAAGGGCGGCAAGGGCGAGGCTGTGCCCGTCCCCGGCGTGAGCCTCACGGTCCTCAAGGACAGCAAGACCGGAGAAGAGATCGGCACCCAGGTGACCGACCAGGCCGGCCGCGTCAGCATCGCGATCCCCGGCAACGGCGTCTACGTCATCACGCTTGACAAGGACACCCTCCCCGAAGGCGTCGAGCTCAGCGGCGGCGAGAGCGATCTGACGATCACCGCACGGCTGGGTGGCAGCAACTTCGCCACCTTCCCGATCGGCGCAGCCGTCGCCGACAAGGTCGCCTTCACCGAGAAGCTCACCAACTCGATCGTCGCCGGCCTCAAGAAGGGCCTGATCATTGCCCTTGCGGCGCTCGGCCTCTCGTTGATCTTCGGCACGACGGGCCTCACCAACTTCGCGCACGGCGAGCTCATCACGTTCGGCGCGATCATCACCTACATGTTCAACCGCGGCTTCGGGATGCCGGTCCTGGCGGCCGGAGTCCTCGCGATCGTGGTCTCGGCAGCATTCGGCTGGGCCCAGGACCGAGGCCTGTGGCGTCCCCTGCGAAGTCGGGGCACGGGCCTGATCGCCATGATGATCGTCTCGATCGGCCTGGCGCTGCTGATGCGCAGCATCTTCCAGTACACGTTCGGCAGCTCGACGCAGACGCTGACCCAGTACGTCGCGCAGCCCCGCACCGACTACGGACCGGTCTCCCTGTCCGACAAGGAGATCGCAATCTTCGGGATCTCGATCGTCGCGATCGTGATCGTGTGCATCGGCATGATGACGACCCGGCTCGGCAAGGCGATGCGGGCCGTCTCGGACAACCCGGCCCTCTCGGCATCCTCAGGCCTCCGGGTCGACGGTGTCATCTCGGCGGTCTGGATCCTCGGTACGGCCCTGACGGGTCTTGCCGGCGTGCTCCTCGCGATCAACGACCAGGTCAACTTCCAGATGGGCTTCAAGCTGCTGCTCCTGGTGTTTGCGGGCGTCACACTGGGCGGCCTCGGCACGATCTGGGGCGCCCTCGTCGGATCGATCGTCATCGGCCTGATCGTCGAGGTTGCGCCTGTCATCGAGCTGTGGGGCGTACACCCCGTACCGGCATCGATCAAGGACGTCGGCGCGCTGGTCGTGCTGATCCTGATCCTGCTCGTCAGACCTCAAGGCATTCTCGGCCGAGCCCAGCGGATCGGATAGGCGGACATCATGGACATCGGAACCATCGTCGATGCCGCGTTCTCGGCGGCTCTCGGACCTCAGGCCATCGTGTTCGCGATCGCGGCCATCGGCCTCAACGTGCACTTCGGATACACCGGACTGCTCAACTTCGGCCAGGCCGGCTTCATGGCGGTCGGCGCCTTCGGCCTCGCCGTCAGCGTGGTGACCTGGGACCTGCCGTTCTGGCTGGGACTGGTCATCGCGATGTTCGCCACGGTGGTCCTCGCACTCGTGCTCGGCGTGCCAACGCTGCGCCTGCGTGCCGACTACCTGGCGATCGCGACGATCGCCTCCAGCGAGATCCTCCGCCTGGTGTTCGGCGCCGTCGAGTTCAAGGAAACGTTCGGCGGGTCCAACGGGCTCACCGGCTTCGCTCGCACCTATCAGAGCCTCAACCCGTACGACGGCGGCCTCGACATCGGGGTCGTGTCGTTCAGTCGCAACGACCTGTGGTCGATCACCGTCGGCTGGTCGATCGTCGCTCTCGGCTGCCTCCTCATCTGGGCACTCATGCGCAGCCCATGGGGCCGCGTCCTGCGCTCGATCCGTGAGGACGAGGACGCTGTGCGCTCGCTCGGCAAGAACGTCTTCGCCTACAAGATGCAGGCGCTCGTGCTGGGCGGCATCTTCGGTGGCCTCGCGGGCGTCTTCCACGTGCTCAAGCAGGCTTCGGCCGTCCCGACGGACTTCAACACGACGTTCACGTTCTACGCCTATGCGGCCCTGCTGATGGGTGGTGCCGCACGCGTGCTCGGACCGGTTGTCGGATCAGTTCTGTTCTGGTTCCTCATCGCGGGTCTTGGCTCGTTCTTCAGCCAGGCCACCGGCGGCACGGATCCGTTGATCCCCGCCTCCATCATGACCGACACTCAGGCCAGCCTCGTGCGATTCATCGTGCTCGGACTCGGACTCATGCTGCTGATGATCCTGCGACCACAAGGGATCTTCGGCGATCGAAGGGAGATTGCGATCGATGGCCGCTGACGTCAGCACCGCCCGTGCAGCACTCGAAGGAGTGCCCCGCGAGCCCGGTGCCCCCAAGCCCGACCCGATTGTCAAGGGCAGCAACATCACGCGTACGTTCGGCGGACTCACGGCCGTCGACGTCGACCACATCGAGGTCCAGCGGGGCGTCATCACCGCGCTCATCGGTCCGAACGGCGCCGGCAAGACGACCCTGTTCAACCTGCTCACGGGCTTCGACGAGCCCGACCAGGGCGAGTGGGACTTCAACGGCACGTCGCTCGGCAAGGTGCCGGCCTACAAGGTCGCCCGCCTCGGCATGGTCCGGACGTTCCAGCTGACCAAGGTGCTCTCCAAGCTGACGGTCATCGAGAACATGCGCCTCGGCGCGACCGGCCAGCGAGGCGAGAAGTTCTTCTCGGCCGCCTTCAAGTCGCTCTGGAGCGCTCAGGAGGACGACAACACGAAGCGCGCCGACGGTCTGCTCGAGCGGTTCAAGCTCGACGCCAAGCGCGAGGACTTCGCCGGCTCACTGTCCGGCGGTCAGCGCAAGCTGTTGGAGATGGCGCGCGCCTTGATGGTCGATCCCGAGCTGATCATGCTCGACGAGCCCATGGCCGGCGTCAACCCGGCCCTCAAGCAGTCCCTGCTGGGACACGTCAAGTCGCTGCGTGACGAGGGCCGTACGGTCCTGTTCGTCGAGCACGACATGGACATGGTTCGCGACATCTCGGACTGGGTCATCGTGATGGCCCAGGGCAAGATCGTCGCCGAGGGCACACCGCAGTCCGTCATGGCCGACCAGCGCGTGATCGACGCCTATCTCGGCGCGCACCACGACACCGACATCACCGAGGTCGACATCGCGGAGATCGAGGCCGAGGCCGACGCAGAGCTCGACGAGGAGACACGGGAATGAGCGAAAGCAGCCAGACGGCCGAGCGCGAAGGGCACCTCGCCCACGCTGAGGGCGCCGTCCTCCGCGCGGACAACTTGATCGCCGGCTACCTGCCGGGCGTCAACATCCTCAACGGCGCCGATCTCTACTGCCAGCCCGGCGAGCTCGTGGGCATCATCGGCCCCAACGGTGCAGGCAAGTCCACCCTCCTGAAGGCACTGTTCGGCCTGGTCAAGGTCCACGAGGGCAGCGTCCAGCTCAAGGGCGAGGACATCACGAACCAGCGGGCCGACCAGCTCGTCTCGAAGGGCATCGGGTTCGTGCCCCAGAACAACAACGTGTTCCCCAGCCTCACGATCGAGGAGAACCTCGAGATGGGCTGCTACCAGGAGCCCAAGCGCTTCGACGAGCGCTTCGGCTTCGTCACGGACCTGTTCCCCCGCCTCGGCGAGCGCCGCAAGCAGCGTGCGGGGCAGCTGTCCGGTGGCGAGCGGCAGATGGTGGCGATGGGTCGCGCGCTGATGATGGATCCGTCGGTGCTGCTGCTGGACGAGCCATCTGCCGGCCTCTCCCCCGTCCTGCAGGACGAAGTGTTCGTGCAGACGCGCAACATCAACCGCGCGGGCGTCTCGGTCATCATGGTCGAGCAGAACGCACGACGCTGCCTGCAGATCTGCGACCGCGGCTACGTGCTCGACCAGGGCCGCAACGCCTACTCCGGCACCGGAAAGTCGCTTGCCGACGATCCCAAGGTCATCGAGCTCTACCTCGGGACGCTGGGTCAGCAGGAAGACTGAGCAGCGTCACCAGAACGCAGAGAACGCCCGGCACCCACGGTGCCGGGCGTTCCTGTGTCTGCAGCCAACCGTCGGCCGTGCCGGGCCGCCGGGCACAGCAGAGGGCCCCGATGCCGAAGCATCGGGGCCCTCCAGTTCAGCTGATCAGATCAGGTGATCAGATCGTGCCGCTGATGTAGTCGACCGCCTTGTAGGTGTTGTCCGCACCGTACTCGTAGATGCCGATCGACGCAGCCGTCGGGCTGCCCGTCTCACCGAGCTCGATCGGACCGGAGACACCGTCATAGTCGATGTCAGCGTCCTTGTCGGCCTCGAGGAGCTTGGCGCAAGCCTCGAACGTCTCGCACTTGTCGCCGCCCTTGGTGATGTCCGCAATCTTGGCGGCAATCGCCTCGCCCGAGTCGTTGTCAGCCGCGATCGCGGCCAGCGCCGACACGACGGTGGCGTCATAGGACTCCGCCGCGTACGAGTAGTCCTTGAGCTTGTCGTCGACCGTTGCAAGACGCTTCTTGAAGTCGTCGCCCGCCTCGGCACCGGGGATGGTTCCCTTGGTGCCGGTGAGGGAGCCGGCCGGAAGCGGCGTGGTCGAGTCCGCGGAGTAGTCAGCCGTGTTGCCGTCGACGAAGTACGTCGGAACGTCCTTCGGGCCGGTGTTGGCCTGGATCAGCTTCGGAACGATCGTCGTGGTCTCGTCGAACGCAACGAGGACAACCGCGTCCGCGTTGGAGTCCGCGATCTCGGAGATCTGGGTGTCACCCGGACCGTCCTTCTCGCTGTAGAGCACGTTCGCAGCGACCTTGGAGCCCGCAGCCTCAAGGTTCTTGGCGACCTCCTTGGCCAGCGTCTCGCCGTATGCGTCCTGGCGAGCCAGGATCGCCACGTTCTGGCGTCCGTCCTCGACCAGGAGGTTGGCGAGCACGGCACCCTGAAGGATGTCGGACGGCGCCGTACGGAAGTAGAGGTCAGGCTTGGAGTAGTCACCCTCGTCGAACGAGGTCGACGTGTTGGCCGGCGAGAACATGACCGTGCCTGCCGACATGATCTTGTCGATCACGGTGAGCGAAACGCCCGAGGACGCGGCACCGACGATGACGTCGGACTTGGCCTTGAGCAGCTTGTCGGTCTCGGCCGGCGCAATGCCCGAGTCGGTGTCTCCGGAGTCGGCCTTGACGCCGACGACGTCCTTGCCGAGCACGCCACCTGCGGCATTGATGTCCTTGATCGCGAGGTCGACACCTGCGAACTCCGGCGGGCCGAGGAACGCAAGGCTGCCGGTCTGCGGAAGCAGCTGGCCGATGGTCAGGGTGCCGTCTCCCTTGGCTGCGGGGGCATCGGTCGCCTTGTCCTTGTCACCCTCATCGTCGCCACCACATGCAGCGAGAACAAGCGCGCTCGCGGCCACGACGGCCGCCAGGCGGATCGTCTGAGTACTGCGTTTCATCAATCCTCCGGATTTGTAGAAAGCCCATGGCCCATGCCAGGGAGCGTGTACGTACCCATGAACTTAGTCTTTTCAGGGGTCAATTGTGTCAACCGCGGGATTACGGAAGGTAACGTAGCCAATTTGTAACCCGGGCCCGTTTCAGCCCTGGTGCTCGACCGACGAACCCAGCTCCGGGCCGTGGTCGATGACGCCCTGGGCCACCTGCTGCATGGTCAGGCGCAGGTCCATCGCGGTGCGCTGGATCCACCGGAACGCGTCGGGCTCGCTGATGCTCAGAGCCTCCTGCAGCAGGCCCTTCGCGCGCTCGATCGCCTTGCGCGTCGCGAGCTGGTCCGTGAGGTCGCCGACCTCGAGCTCGAGCGCCTTGATCTCGGCGAAGCGGCTCATCGCCATCTCGATGGCCGGCACCAGGTCGGACTTGGTGAACGGCTTGACCAGGTATGCCATCGCGCCGGACTCACGGGCGCGCTCAACGAGCTCGCGCTGGCTGAACGCCGTCAGCATCACGACCGGAGCGATCCGCGCCTGGGCGATCTGGGAGGCCGCCGCGATGCCGTCGAGCTTGGGCATCTTGACGTCCATCACGACGAGGTCGGGGCGCAGCGCCATCACGAGCTCGATCGCCTCCTCGCCGTCGCCGGCCTGACCGACAACGTCGTAACCCTCCTCAGCGAGCATCTCGGCGAGGTCGAGCCGGATCAGCGCCTCGTCCTCGGCAATCACGACGCGCGTGAGGGGCCGTCCCGATTCCGTCGCAAGATCAGTCACATGAGAAGGTTATCCCGGTGCGCTGAGGTTGGCTGATCTCGACCGGCGCGCGCATGCCGGGTTGGCGGAATGGTAGACGCGACGGTCTCAAAAACCGTTGTCCGCAAGGGCGTGCGGGTTCGAGTCCCGCACCCGGCACCGGGACTTGAGCCCTCGCTGGCGCTCGGACTCACTCCCGGCGCCGGAAGCACCGGCCGGAGGCCGCGGTGCCGGCCTGCCGGCACGGGAACTGAAGCCCAGAAAGTTGTGGGCAAGAATTCCGAGTCTGAAAGCAACGACGGCCGCCCGCGGCCGGCGCCGTGCCGGCTTGCCGGCACCTCATGAGACGACCACCCGACGCGACCACGCACGGCCGCCGTGCCGGCTTGCCGGCACCTCATGAGACGACCACGCACGGGGCGCCTCACCGGCACCACCCGGGCCCGAGGCGTCCCCAAGGAGACACGTTTTCGGACAGCCTGAAACCCGCCCGACACCGCATATTCCTTGAAATCCCGGCATATTCACGCAAGGATGAGAAGGGCGGAGTCGGGCTCCGCAACACCAGGGATCTCCCTCCCAGGGCTGCAACAGGTGCATACTCCCATGCCGACCGCAGCACGTTGCGACACGGTTCTTCCGTAGCCCGCTCCGCCCCTCAACCTTCGAGGGGCGAGCGGTGACGCCCTGGGGAGTCCTACTCGTCGGTGTCCTGGTACGCCGGCACGACGCCGTTGATCGCATCGCCCATGTTGTGGATCCGCAGCGCGTTGGTCGAGCCGGGGATGCCAGGAGGGCTCCCGGCGACGATCACGACCTGCTGGCCCTCGGCGCAGCGGCCGATCTCGAGCAACGCCTTGTCGACCTGCAGCACCATCTCATCGGTGTGGGTGACCTCGGGGACGAGGAACGTCTCGATGCCCCAGCTCAGGGCGAGCTGCGAGCGTACGAGCGGGTTCGGCGTGAACGCGATGACGGGCGCGCTCGAGCGGTAGCGGGTCATGCGGCGCGCGGAGTCACCCGTCGTCGTGAACGCGACGACATAGCGGGCGTTGATCGACTCGGCGACGTCCGCGGCGGCACGGCAGATGATGCCGCTCTTGGTCTTGGCCTTCCACGTGAACGCCGCCATGCGGGGCAGCCCGTGCTCCTCGGTCGACTCGATGATGCGGGCCATCGTCGTGACGGTGTGGATGGGGTACTCGCCCACGCTCGTCTCGCCGGACAGCATGACGGCGTCGGCACCGTCGAGGACCGCGTTGGCGACGTCGGACGCCTCGGCGCGGGTCGGTCGCGGTGCGGAGATCATCGACTCGAGCATCTGGGTCGCGACGATGACCGGCTTGGCGTTGCGGCGGGCCTTCTCGACGATGAGCTTCTGGACGATCGGGACGTCTTCGAGCGGGAGCTCGACGCCGAGGTCACCGCGGGCGACCATGACGCCGTCGAACGCATCCATGATGCCGTCGAGGTTGTCGACCGCCTGGGGCTTCTCGATCTTGGCGATGACCGGGCGGATGATGCCCTCCTCGACCATGATCTTCTTGACGTCGTAGTAGTCGTCGGCCGAGCGTACGAACGACAGCGCGATGAAGTCGGCACCCAGGCGCAGGGCGAAGCGCAGGTCGTCGATGTCCTTCTCGCTCATCGCGGGGACGCTGACCATGACGCCGGGCAGGTTGATGCCCTTGTTGTTGCTCACCGGCCCGTTGGTCTCGACCAGGCAGGTGACGTCGGTGTCGGTGACCGCGGTCGCGCGCAGCCGCATGCGGCCGTCATCGATCAGGATCTCGTCGCCGACGGACACGTCGCCGGGCAGGCCCTTGTACGTCGTGGAGCACCGGGTGACGTCACCGAGGATGTCGTCGGTCGTGATCGTGAACGTCGCTCCCACGTCGAGCTGCACGGGCCCGTCGGCGAACCGGCCGAGCCGGATCTTGGGGCCCTGGAGGTCGGCCAGCACGGCGATCGCCTTGCCGACCTTGTTGCCGGCCTCACGAACCCATGCGTAGTTCTGCTCGTGGTCGGACTGGTCGCCGTGGCTCATGTTGAGCCGTGCGACGTCCATGCCGGCCTCGGCCAGCTGTTCGATCTTGCGGGCGCTTCCGACGGCGGGGCCGAGGGTGCAGACGATCTTCGCTCTTCTCACTTCACGAGCCTATCCAGCGCTTCGCCCTACCGGCGAGTCACTTAAGTGGTTTGGCGCAACAAATTGGATGAGACATGGAGTCACACCGTCAATGGGCGCGCATGAGGCGGTATCGGGGCCGGCAGGTTGGTCGACCCGGACAGATAGGCGTCGACTCCGGCGGCTGCGGAACGACCCTCGGCGATGGCCCAGACGATGAGCGACTGGCCCCGTCCGGCGTCGCCTGCGACGAACACGCCATCGACGCTGGACATGTAGCGCTTGTCGCGCTTGATGTTGCCGCGCTCGTCGAGCTCCACGCCGAGCTGGTCGACCAGCCCCTCCTGCTCGGGACCCGTGAAGCCCATCGCGAACAGCACGAGCTGGGCCGGGACGACGCGCTCCGAGCCGTCGACCTCCTGGAACTTGCCGTCGACCATCTCGACCTCGACGAGACGCAGGCCGCTGACGTGGCCGTCCTCGCCGATGAACTCCTTGGTCGAGACCGAGTAGACCCGCTCCCCTGCCTCCTCGTGTGCCGAGGAGACGCGGTAGATCATCGGGTACGTCGGCCACGGCTGTGACTCGGGACGATCCGTGCCCGGATTGGGCATGATCTCGAGCTGCGTGATCGACCGGGCGCCCTGGCGGACGGATGTGCCGAGGCAGTCAGCGCCGGTGTCGCCGCCACCGATGATGATGACGTCCTTGTCGGTCGCGAGGATCTGGTTCTCGACCTCTTCACCGAGCGCGACGCGGTTGGCCTGCGGGAGGAACTCCATCGCCTGGTGGATGCCGGCGAGCTCACGGCCCGGGACCGGCAGGTCACGGCGTACGGTCGCGCCGATCGCCAGCACGACCGCGTCGTAGCGGTCCCGCAACTGGTGGCCGGTCAGCGTGTCGCCGACCTGCACGCCCGTACGGAACACCGTGCCCTCGCGCTGCATCTGGTCGATGCGGCGATCGACATGGATCTTCTCCATCTTGAACTCGGGGATGCCGTAGCGGAGCAGTCCGCCGGGCTTGTCGTCGCGCTCGTACACCGCGACGGTGTGACCCGCGCGGGTCAGCTGTTGAGCGGCCGCGAGGCCGGCCGGGCCGGAACCGACGACGGCAACGGTCTTGCCGGTCAGCCACTCGGGCGGCTCCGGGCGGACCTGGCGGTCGTCCCAACCCTTGTCGATGATCGAGACCTCGACGTTCTTGATCGTGACGGCGTCACGGTTGATCGCCACGACGCAGGCCGTCTCGCACGGTGCCGGGCACAGCCGACCCGTGAACTCCGGGAAGTTGTTGGTCGCGTGCAGGCGGTCCAGCGCCTCGTCCCAGTCCTCGCGCCACACGAGGTCGTTCCACTCGGGGATCAGGTTGCCCAGCGGGCAGCCCGAGTGGCAGAACGGGATGCCGCAGTCCATGCAACGCCCGGCCTGCTCGGTGATGATCGGCAGCAGGGCGCGGCCGGGACCACCGGGATAGACCTCGTTCCAGTCGTGGATGCGCTCCTCGACGGGACGCCGTTCGGCGACCTTGCGGGGCGTCGTGATGAATCCTCGGGGATCAGCCACGTGCGGCCACCTCCATCATGCGTGCGGTCGTGTCTTCCTCGGACAGTCCTTCGGACTCGGCGGCGTCGCGCGCCTCGAGCACCAGCCGGTAGTTGACCGGCATGATCTCGGTGAAGCGGGCCAGCGACTGCTCCCAGTTGCCGAGCAGCTGCTCGGCGACGACCGAGTTCGTTTCTTCGAAGTGCTTCTGCACCAGTGAATGGAGCACGAGCGAGGCGTCACCATCCACGCGACGAAGCTCCACCATGTCCATGTTGACCTTCGTCTCGTCGAGATCCAGGACGTACGCCGCGCCGCCGCTCATGCCGGCGGCGACGTTGCGCCCGGTCTGGCCGAGGATCACGACCCGGCCACCCGTCATGTACTCGCAGGCGTGGTCACCCACGCCCTCGACGACCGCGCTGGCGCCGGAGTTGCGGACGCAGAAGCGCTCACCGACCTTGCCGCGCAGGAAGATCTCGCCGCTGGTCGCTCCGAAGCCGATGACGTTGCCGGCCACGATCTGTGCCTCGGCGGTGAACTGCACCTCGCGCGGCGGGCGCACGACGATCCGGCCACCGGACAAGCCCTTGCCGACGTAGTCGTTGCCGTCGCCCTCGAGTCGCAGCGTGATGCCCTTGGGCACGAACGCGCCGAACGACTGCCCAGCCGAGCCGAGGAAGGTGATGTCGATCGTGTTCTCCGGCAGCCCCTCGCCGCGGTAGCGCTTGGTGACCTCGTGGCCGAGCATCGTGCCGACCGTACGGTTGACGTTGCGGATCTCGACCTGCGCACGCACCGGCTCGCCACGCTCGAGCGCATCGGCGCTGAGTTCGATGAGCTCGTTGTCGAGTGCCTTGTCGAGGCTGTGGTCCTGGCCCGTCGTGTTGTGCAGGGCCGCGCCCTCGGGGAGCTCCGGCACGTACAGGATCGGCGTCAGGTCGAGCCCGTCGGCCTTCCAGTGGTCGACAGCCTTGCGGATGTCGAGCATCTCGGCATGGCCCACCGCCTCTTCCAGGGTCCGGAAGCCCAGTCGAGCGAGCAGCTCCCTCACCTCTTCCGCGATGAACTCGAAGAAGTTGACGACGTACTCGGCCTTGCCGGCGTACTTCTCGCGCAGCGCCTTGTTCTGGGTGGCGACGCCGACCGGACAGGTGTCGAGGTGGCACACGCGCATCATGATGCAGCCGCTCACCACCAACGGAGCGGTCGCGAAGCCGAACTCCTCGGCGCCGAGCAGGGCGGCGATGACGACGTCACGACCGGTCTTGAGCTGGCCGTCCGCCTGGACGACGATGCGGTCGCGCAGCCCGTTGAGCAGCAGCGTCTGCTGGGTCTCGGCAAGGCCGAGCTCCCACGGTCCCCCGGCGTGCTTGAGCGACGTCAGCGGCGATGCCCCGGTGCCGCCGTCGTGCCCGGAGATCAGGACGACGTCGGCCTTGGCCTTCGAGACGCCGGCCGCGACCGTGCCCACGCCGATCTCGGACACGAGCTTGACGTGCACGCGCGCGGCGGGGTTGGCGTTCTTGAGGTCGTGGATCAGCTGCTTGAGGTCCTCGATCGAATAGATGTCGTGGTGCGGCGGCGGCGAGATGAGGCCGACGCCCGGCGTGGAGTGCCGGGTCCGCGCGATCCACGGGTAGACCTTCGGGCCGGGCAGCTGTCCACCCTCACCGGGCTTGGCGCCCTGCGCCATCTTGATCTGGATGTCATCGGCGTTCGTGAGGTACTCCGACGTGACACCGAAGCGGCCCGA
>NZ_JAKFCB010000330.1:0-8989 GCF_036676885.1 Aeromicrobium sp. | reverse complement strand
CGGCGGCGGTCGAGAGCAGGCTGGCCACCGTCCCGAGCAGGGCGATCAGCGGGGCCTGGAGTGCGACGAGGAGCAGCAGGAAGCCGAGTCCGAGGATCACTCCGACGACCAGCGGGGTGGAGTTGTCGAGCTGGGTCTTGAGGTCGAGGTTCTCGACGGCGGCCCCGCCGACGCGCGCCGACGCAGGGAGGTCGGTGCGGAGGCGGTCCACGGTGGTGCTGAGTGCTGGGTCCGAGGGGTCGACCGTGGGAACCGCCTGGATGAGGGCGTACGACGAGCCGTCGGCCGCGGTCACGGCCGGCATCGCACCGGCGATCCCGCGGTCATCCGTCAGCACGGCCGAGGCGGCGTCCACGTCGGCCTGGTCGACCACGATGGTGAGCGTGCCGGGGGCGCCGGTGCCGAACGCCTCCTGCACGAGGTCGTAGCCGACTCGGGCGGAGGAGTCCTCGGGCAGCACCTTGATGGATGGCATGGCTGTCTTCAGACCCACGATGGGAGCTGCGAGGGCGAGCAGCACGACGAGGGCGCCGAGCCCGAACGCGATCGGGCGCTTCCAGAGCAGCTCGCCCCAGGCAGCGAATTTCGCCGAGCGGTGTTCACCGGTGTGCACCCAAGGCAGGGCGAACTTGTTGATGCGTTCGTCGAGCTTGAACAGCACCAGTGGGAGCAGCGTGAGCGTGGCCGCCAGCACGAAGACGACGGAGAGCATGATTCCTCCGGCCATCGAGCGGAACGACGGGGAGGGCACGAGCATCACTGCGGAGAGCGAGATCAGCACCGTGGCGCCCGAGAGCAGCACCGCCTTGCCGGCGGTGTCCATGGTCTCCGCGATCGCCTGCCGCGCGTTCTCGTGGTGACCCATCCGGGCGGCCCGGAACCGGACCACCAGGAACAGGGCGTAGTCGATACCGAGAGCGAGCGCGAACATCATCGCGAAGTTCATCGCCCACACGGAGACCGGAACCAGCTGGTTGATCAGCACCAACGAGCCGGCGGAGGCGACCAGTCCGGACAGGGTGAGCAGGAGAGGCAGGCCGGCTGCGATCAGGGCCCCGAAGGCGAGCACCAATATCGCGAGCGTCACCGGCCACGAGACCATCTCGGACTTCAGCATCGCCGACAGGTTGGCCTCGTTGAAGTCCGACCAGAGCAGGGAGGCGCCCGTGGGGTTCACCTGGATGCCGGCCGATGACAGGTCCTGGAGCGGTCCCTTGAGGTCGTCGGCGACGCGCACCATCTCGTTCGGGTCGGCGTCGGCGCCGGCCAGCAGGACCGCGGTTCGGCCATCTTCGCTCAAGGTCGCACCCGGCTGCGGTTGGACGACCTCCGCGATCCGCGAGTCGTCCTCGAGCATCGCGGCCGCTCTCGCGATGACCTGTTTGCCGGCGCCCTCGGTGACCGGGCCATCCGTGCTGTGCACGACGACCTGGATCGCGGTGCTGCCGTTGCCCCCGAAATGATCCTGCGCGAGCTGGCGGGCAGCGACGGACTCCGACCCGTTCGCCTGCCACCCGGCGCCGGACAGCTCGGACTCGACGCGAGGTGCGAACGCGCCGAGTCCGATGATCACGAGCAGCCAAAGTGCTGTGGTCAGCCGGACGTGGTGGGTCACGCCGACCCCGAGCCGGCCCAGGGGACCGGGCCGATAGCCGATGGTGGGATCGATCGAAGGCGGTTTGGGCTGGGTCGCCGTCGGGGACATGGTGTGCTCCTCGGTGTGGTCGTGGCGCCCGGGATCGAGGCTGGGCCCTCGAGGTCGGGCGGCGCAGAGGAAGGCGGGCGCCTGCCACTCCGGTGGCCGGGAGCGGTCTGCGCGATCATCTCGAGTGTGGCCCAGCGTCGCGGTGGAGGGACGGGTCAAAGGACCCATGGACGGGGGACCAGAGACAGGTGCCGCGTGCGCGGGTCGGCTCGTGCCAGACCGGGTGGCGGCGCTCCGGGGACTGCTGCGCGTCAGGAGCCCGGTCTCGCCCCCGCAGTCGCCGCAGCGCCTAGAGTTGCCGGTATGACCGACGAGCCCACGCCCATCGCGTACTCAGCCCTCGAGCCCGGTACGCCTGTGCAGTCCAGCGACGGCCAGCAGTTCGGCACCGTCGCCAGCGTGCTGGTGGTCGAGGAGGTCAGCGTGTTCGACGGCATTGTCGTCGACACCTCGAACGGCCCCCGATTCGTCGACGCCGACCACGTCGGCACGATCACGACGGCATACGTACGCACGACCGTGTCGCCGGACGAGGTCGCGGGGCTGCCCGAGCCAGCTGACAACACGCCGGTCTTCCGCGCGGACGCGCGAGACGACACGGGCAGCTCGCTGTCAGACCGCATCGGCCGGATGTTCGGCCGCGGCAAGTGGAAGCGCGAGGAGTAGGCGCGCAGAACCCGCTACTTCGGTGGGAGCGATCCTGCATAGCTGACGCCGTGGCCGACCCAACCGCGTAGCGCGTCGTCCGTCTCGACTGCCTCGGAGTCGACCCGCAGCCAGCCATCCATCTCTCGGCCACGCATCTCGAAGCGGAGCACGTGCTGGTGGTCGACCAGTGATTCGGCCTGGCTCGGATCGATCCGCAGCAGGAGACCGCCCTGGCCGCTGGCCGCGACGGCCATGTTGCCGTTGATCAGGAAGGCGAGCCCTCCGAACATGCGCTTCTCGCTGAGACCTGTCTCGCCCTGAAGGACTTCGCGGAGCCGGTCGGCGAGCTCTTCGTCGTACGCCATGTCGCCAGTATGGCGTGGAGCGCGCTCAGGAATCCTCGGGAACGGTGTCGGCGTGCCGGTGGGCCACCTTCCACTCGCCGTCCTCGCGCCGATAGATCTGTGTGCAGCGAAGCGTGTACGAACCTGGTTCGCCGTTGATCGACGCTTTCGTGTGCTCGTAGCCGACGGTGTAGGCCATGTCGCCCCGCACGTCGGCCGCGACGACCTCGTACGCGTACGACGTGCAGTCCGCGAACGTCGTCTCCAGCATGCGGAAGAGGTCCCTGACCTCCTTCTGGCCCACGGCGGACTGCCAGGCGCCGAGGACCGATACCGGCTCGCGGGTGGACCAGATCGCCGCACGCTGAGCCGCGTTGCCGTTGTGCAGGGCCAGTTCGGCGTCGTGCAGACGGGTCTCGACCCAGCCGAGGAATTCGTCGCGTTCGCTCATGTCGCACCTCTGACGATCAGCCCCTCCTTCAATTGGAACCCCGCAGCCCGCGCAGCACAAGCGAAGCAATGGGTCTCAAGCCCCGGACAGTGGACGAGAGGTGGGTGGCACGGACCGCTTCGCACGGGACCCGGTGGCCCGGGCGATGATCCAGCCGAGAGCGCCCATCCCGGTCGCGATCCCGAGGTCGGTGGCTGGGAGTGCTGAGGTGCCGAGGAGGTCCTGGAGCACGGGTGCGTACACCCCCGCCAGGACGAGGAGGAAGGATCCGGCCACCGCAATGGGCAACAAGAGGTTCTGCCTCGTGACCTGGACCGGCCGCAGCCCCATGGCCACGCCGAGCTGGAGGCACGTCAGGCTGAGGAAGATCATCGTCTGCCAGGCTCGGCCGTCCTCGTGGGCCCAGACACCAAGTGCCAACGTCGCCGCTGACAGGAGCAGGCTGATCAGGACGACCTTCTGCCAGAGGCCGTCCCCCAGGACGCTCTGTGCAGGCGGTCTGGGCGGCTGGTGCATGGCGTCAGGCGCGATCGGTTCGGCGCCGATCGCGACTCCGGTGATTCCGTGGGTGAGCAGGTTGATCCAGAGGATCTGTGCGGCGATGAGAGGGACGCCGAGCCCGATGAACGGACCGAGCAGCATGATCGCGATCTCGGCGGCCCCTCCGGACAGGCCGAAGACGAGGAACATACGGATGTTGGCGTAGACCCGGCGACCTTCTTGGACGGCTGCGACGACGGTGGCCAGGTCGTCGTCGGCGAGGACGAGGTCGGCGGCCTGCCGGGCGACCTCCGTTCCGCGATGGCCCATGGCCACGCCGATGTCGGCTCGGTGGAGAGCCGGGCCGTCGTTGACGCCGTCGCCGGTCATGGCGACGATGGCGCCTCGGTGCCTCCATGCCTCGACGATGTCGAGCTTCTGCTCGGGGCTGGTCCTGGCGAAGACCCGGGCAGTGGTCAGGTCGGTGATCTGGCCGGCTGCGATCTGGGACCCCGTCACGACGCTGCCCTCACGATCGGCCTCATCCGGCCGCAAGATCCCGACTCGAAGGGCCACCGCCCGCGCAGTGGCCGGGTGGTCACCGGTGACCAGGACCGGCAGGATCCCGGCTGTCCGACATCGCTCGATGGTGGCACGTGCTGCGGGCTTCGCCGGATCGGTCATGGCGACCAGGCCCAGCAGGCGCTGGTCCGCCTTCTCCCAGTCGTCGCCGGCGCACACCTCTCCCGTGGTCAGTGCCAGGACACGGAAGCCTTCGCCGGCGAGCTCGGCGGCACGGAGCTGGGCCGCACGCCACACGGCCGGCTCCCCGCCTCGTCCGTGCCGGGCGAGAAGTGCCTCGACCGAGCCCTTCGTCACGACCAGAACACCCTCCCCGCCGGGACGCGAGACGAGATGAGCAGTCGTCATCTGCTGGGTGGTGCTGTCGAAGGGCACCTCACCGATGCGCGGGTGGGACGCGTCGAGATCAGCCTTGGTCAGACCAGCCTTGCCGGCGGCGCTGAGGAGAGCCAGCTCGGTCGGGTCGCCCAGGCCCGACCATGCACCCTCCGGCTCGTCAGGTGGCGTCAGGCGCGCGTCGTTGCACAGCACGCACGCTCGCAGGAGGTCGAGGACATCCGGCGCTGTGGTGAGCTCGAGCGATGCTCCGCCGCTGACGAGACCTCCAAAGGGGGAGTAGCCCTCCCCGGAGACCCCGACCCCGCGTTCCGGGGTCCAGAGCTGCTCGACCAGCATCCGCGCCTCGGTGAGCGTGCCGGTCTTGTCGGTCGCCAGGACGGTCACCGAACCGAGGGTCTCCACTGCCGGAAGCCGGCGGATCACTGCGTTGCGGGCGGCCATGCGTTGTGCGCCCAGCGCGAGGCTGAACGTGACGACGGCCGGCAGCGACTCCGGGACCGCAGCCACCGCCAGGCTGACCGCGGTGACCAGCATCAGCTCCAACGATTCCCCGAGGGCAAGTCCGAGGACCAGCACGACGGCGCACAGGGCGATGGCGACGATCGCCAACATTCGCCCGAGCACCGAGAGACGTCGTTGCAGCGGGGTGGGTTGCACACGGGTGTCCATGAGGGCTGCGATCTGACCCAGCGCGCTTGACCTGCCGGTCCCGGTCACCACCGCGACCGCCCGGCCCTTCACCACGACGGTCCCCGACGAAAGTGCGTCACGTCGGGCAGCGTCCTTGCCGACCGCGACCGACTCCCCGGTCAACGCCGATTCGTCGATCAGCAGGGAGGACGCCTCCAGCAGGTCACAGTCGGCCGGAACGATGTCGCCCTCGCCGAGCAGGACGATGTCTCCCGGCACCAGCTCAGCGGTGGGAACCGTGGTCTCCAGGCCGTCCCGCCGCACCCGGACGACAGGCGCACTCAGCTGCGCCAGGGCCGTGATGGCCCGGTCCGCCTTGAGCTCCTGGTTGACGCCGACCGTCGTGTTGACGAGCACCACGAGCCCGATCACGGCCGTGTCGGTGTAGTCGGCGGTGAGCAGGGTCAACGCACACGCCGCAAGAAGGACGATGACGAGCGGGTCGCGGAGTTGCAGTCCGATGCTCGACCACACAGATATCCGCCCGCGGGCGCGGATCTCGTTGGGACCGACCTCGTCGAGACGATGGACGGCCTCATCTGTGGTCAGACCGGTGGCATTCACGATGCTCACCCTCTCGGGGCGTCCCGTCAGCGACTAGGGCCGAAGGTCCGGCGTCCGTCCCAGAGTGGTGGACGACATACAGGGGTGAGCGCCGGGACGGAGGCTGTCTGTCACGATGTGGGCATGCCATTGAACGCAGTCGCGATCTTCTGCGGATCCAGCTTCGGCAACGACCCTGCGTACGCCGAGGCGGCGCGGCACACCGGACGCACGCTCGCTGAGCGCGGCATCACGGTCGTGTACGGCGGTGGGCACGTCGGGCTGATGGGCACCGTCGCGGATGCGGCGCTCGAAGCCGGCGGGCGGGTCATCGGCGTCATCCCGCGGCAGCTCGACGATCGCGAGCTCACGCACCACGGACTGACCGAGCTGCACGTCGTCGAGTCGATGCACGAGCGCAAGGCCTTGATGGCCGAGCTCTCGGATGCGTTCATCGCCCTGCCAGGAGGTGCCGGCACGCTCGAGGAGATTGCCGAGCAGTGGACGTGGGCGCAGCTGACGATCCACACCAAGCCGTCCGGATTCCTCGACGTGGCCGGCTTCTGGTCACCGATGCGCGAGCTGCTCGACGGCATGGTCGGCGCCGGCTTCGTCCGCGAGGAGCAGTCCGGCATCGTGTCGTTCGCTGATGATCTGGACACCTTGCTGACGATGCTCGACGCACCGCCATCGTGGACCGACAAGTGGGGCCGCCCCGGCGACGAGGTGCCGCAACCGTGACGCAGCCGGTCATCCACGTCGCGGCGGCGCTGACGGTCGACACCGACGGACGCGCGCTGATGGTGCGCAAGCACGACACCTCGGTGTTCATGCAGCCCGGAGGCAAGATCGAGCCCGGCGAGAGCCCGCTGGACTGCCTGCGGCGTGAGCTGTTCGAGGAGCTGGGGCTCGACCTGGCAGCCGACGCGTTCACGTGGCTCGGGACGTTCGAGGAGGACGCCGCCAACGAGCCGGGACATCGCGTGCTCGCCGAGGTGTTCAGCCTGACGATCGACGCCAGGACCCCGGTCGTCGCGGCCGAGATCGCCGAGAGCATCTGGGTGGATCCTGCCGCGCCGGGCGACATCGAGCTCGCACCGCTCAGCAGCCAGGCGCTGTTGCCGCTGCTCCTGCGCGCCTAGCGCCGGCGCAGCCGGTCGAGCGCACGGCGATCCCGCTTGGTGGGACGGCCGGCGCCGCGGTCACGCCGGGGCATGATCGCGACCTCCTCCTTGGGCGGCGGCGGGGGAGAGTGGTCCTCGTAGCACTCGACCGCGACCGCCGCGCCGACCCGCTTGACGATGATCTTCGTGACGACGACTATCCGCATGCCGCCTTCGGTCAGCGCCTCGATGCGGTCGCCGACCTTGACCGGTTGGGCGGGCTTGGCCTTGGCACCGTTGATGCGTACGTGCCCCGCCTTGCACTCCGATGATGCGATCGAGCGCGTCTTGTAGAGGCGTACGGACGAGATCCAGACGTCGGCGCGTGCCGTCGTGGGCCCGGTCATGCCGTGTCCAGGGTGATGACGACCTCGCCGCCGTCGACGCTGGCGCGGGCTGCGGTGAAGTCGGGTATGCGGTGCAGTCCGTTGGCGACGGGGCCGTCATACGCCCCGACGACCACGACCTGGGCTCCGGCGGCACGTGCGGACTCGATGCCGGCCGGGGCGTCCTCGAAGACGACGGTCTCCGCTGGGCTGAGACCGAGCAGTTCAGCAGCGCGCAGGTAACCCTCGGGATCGGGCTTGCCGCGGTCCACGTCCTCCGCCGGAACGACGACGGGTGGGATCGGCAGGCCCGCCTCGGTCATTCTGGTCTTTGCCAGGAGCAGCGGCGCCGAGGTCACCAGCGCCGTGAGCGCGGAAGGGATCGAGGCAACGAACTCGGCAGCACCCGGCACCTCGACGATGCCGCCGGGCGTCTCGATCTCGGTGCTGGCGAGCTCCGCGGCGAGCACCTCATGGTCCAGGTCGGCCGGTGCGAAGCGGTGGACCGTGTCGAGCGTCTGGCGACCGTGCGAGAAGCCGAGGACGTCGGCGGTGACCAGGCCGAATCGCTCGGCGAACGTCGTCCAGATCGCCTCCACGACGGCGTTGGAGTCGACCAGCGTGCCGTCCATGTCGAAGATCACGGCTCGGGCGCGGACCGTCTGCTCCATGTCATCGATCCTCGCACGCAGGCTGTCGGCCGTAGTGGCAGGCTGGGCTCATGGCCTCCGACAACATCGACATCGTCCCGATCACCGGCGACATGATCCGGCTGGGACAGTTCCTCAAGTTCGCCAACTTCGCGGAGTCCGGCGCAGCGGCGGGCGAGCTGATCCAGGGTGGTGACGTCAAGGTCGACGGCGAGGTCGAGACCCGACGCGGCCGCCAGCTGGCCAAGGGCATGCTCGTCGAGGTCCTGCTGCCCGGCACGACCCTTCGGGCGAAGGTCGGCTGAGTCAGGGAACAGCGCCGGAGGCTTCGGCGTTGAACCGGCGTACCTCGACCCGGGAGATGACATGGCACAGCTCGAGCTCGGTCTCGACACCTTCGGCGACGTGACGTTCGGCGACGACGGAGCACTGCTGCCGTACGACCAGGTCATCCGCAACATCGTCGATCAGGCGGTGCTGGCCGACGAGCTGGGTCTCGCGTTCTTCGGCGTGGGGGAGCACCATCGCGAGGACTTCGCCGTCACTGCCCCGGAGGTCGTGCTCGCCGCGATCGCCGCGCGCACGAGCACCATCCACCTCGGCACGGCCGTCACGGTGCTGAGCTCGGACGACCCGATCCGCGTCTACGAGCGCTTCGCGACGCTCGACGCGCTGTCCCACGGCCGCGCGGAGGTCATCCTCGGACGCGGCTCGTTCACCGAGTCGTTCCCGTTGTTCGGCTTCGACCTCGGCCAGTACGAAGAGCTGTTCAGCGAGAAGCTCGACCTGTTCGCGGCGCTGCGCGCGGAGGGCCCCGTCAGGTGGACGGGCAACCTCCGTCCGCCGCTCGACGGCCAGGAGGTCTTCCCCAAGACTGCCGCGGGGAGCCTCAAGACGTGGATCGGCGTCGGCGGCAGCCCCGAGTCGGTCATCCGCGCCGCCCGTTACGGCATCCCGCTGATGCTGGCGATCATCGGTGGACCGCCCGCGCAGTTCGCCCCGTACGCCGACCTCTACCGGCAGGCGCTCGAGCAGCTCGGCAAGCCGCAGCTGCCGATCGGTGTCCAC
>NZ_JAKFCB010000329.1:0-1724 GCF_036676885.1 Aeromicrobium sp. | reverse complement strand
GATCATGGTGCCGAAGGTCGAGGGCGCCCAGGACATCCACTACGTCGACCGTCTGCTCGCGCAGCTCGAGGCCCGCGCCGGTCTCACGAGGCCGATCCTGGTGCACGCGATCCTCGAGACCGCGGAGGGCATGACCAACGTCGAGGAGATCGCCGGCGCCAGCCCCCGTATGCAGGGCATCTCGCTCGGCCCGGCAGACCTCGCCGCAAGCCGGCGCATGAAGACGACGAGGGTCGGCGGAGGCCACCCCGGCTACCTGGTGCGCCAGGACCCGACCGGCGACGACCTCTACCAGGGCCGCACGACGTACCAGCAGGACCTGTGGCACTACACGATCGCGCGCATGGTCGACGCCTGCGCCGCCAACGACATCCTCCCGTTCTACGGTCCGTTCGGTGACATCAAGGACGTCGTCGCCTGCGAGGACCAGTTCCGCAACGCGTTCCTGCTCGGGTGTGTCGGCGCCTGGAGCCTGCACCCCGTGCAGATCGACATCGCCCGCAAGGTCTTCTCTCCCGATCCCGCTGACGTCGCCCACGCCAAGGAGGTCGTCGAGGCGATGGGCGACGGCTCCGGTGCGGTCATGATCAACGGCAAGATGGAGGACGACGCCTCCTGCAAGCAGTGCATCGTGATGCTCGACCTCGCCAAGGCGCTGGCCGAGCGCGATCCCGAGCTCGCCGCCGCCTACGACCTCTAGGAGCTTCCCCCATGACTGAGACAGCGCCCAGCACTCTCCTTCGGCCACGTAGGTCCGTCCTCTACATGCCCGGCGCCAACGAGCGCGCACTCGAGAAGGCCAAGGGCATCGACGCCGACGCGTTGATCCTCGACCTCGAGGATGCGGTCTCCCCCGACGCCAAGCCCGAGGCGCGAGACCGCGTGTGCGCCGCGGTGACCTCTGGTGAGTACGGCCACCGCGAGCTCGCGATCCGCGTCAACGGCATCGGCACGCAGTGGCACGCCGCCGACATCGCCGCCGCGGCGAAGGCCGGCCCCGACGCGGTCCTCGTGCCCAAGGTCAACTCCGCCGCCGAGGTGCTCCAGCTCGTCGCGGAGCTCGAGGACGCCGGCGCCCCGGACACCACGGCGTTGTGGGCGATGGTCGAGACACCGGTCGCCCTCCTGCAGGCCGCGGAGATCGCTGCCGCGCACGAACGCCTCACGGTGATCGTGATGGGCACCAACGACGTCGTCAACGAGACGTACGGCCTGCACGTCCCGGGACGCAACCCGGTCGTCCTCACGTCGCTGTCGATCGCGCTCCTGGCGGCCCGGGCGGCCGGCAAGGTCATCCTCGACGGCGTCTACAACGACGTGAAGAACCTCGAGGGCTTCGACGCCGAGGCTCGACAGGGACGGGAGATGGGCTTCGACGGCAAGACCCTGATCCACCCCAGCCAGGTCGAGCCCGCCAATGCGATCTTCGGCCCGTCGGACGACGAGGTCGAGCACGCCAAGGCGATGATCTCGACGTTCGAGGAGGCCAAAGCCTCAGGTCAGGGCGTCGTCACGTTCAACGGCCGGATGGTCGAGGAGCTGCACGTGCGCGATGCGCGACGCATCCTGGCGCTCGACGAGGCCATCAACGCCCGCTGAGCACCCAACGCAGACGAGCGGCGAGCGGGGATTGCTCCCTGCTCGCCGCTCGCTCATCTGCTGTCCTGCTCAGCGCATGCTGCGCAAACGGTAGATCTCGTTCTGGATCGCGATGTTCTGCTTCT
>NZ_JAKFCB010000328.1:0-6034 GCF_036676885.1 Aeromicrobium sp. | reverse complement strand
CGTCGGCCCGGGGGTGTCCGGATCGGTGTCGACGTCGGGATAGTCGGGGTGACGCTGGTTGCCGAACTCCGCCAGGATCACGAAGATCTTGTCGGCGCGCTCCTGCGAGAGCTCGACGTACTGATCCTGCTGGCTGCTCCCGGCGCCGGCCTTGAGCTTGCGGCCCTCCAGGTTCGCTGCGCGAGCGGCGTCGGCCGGGCTCGTGCCCCTGCCGACCTTGACCACGGTGCTGCCGTCCTTCTCGACGGGCTCGAGGTCACCGTTGAGCACGCCGGTGATGGCCGACTCGCGGAGGGCGCGTCGCTTGTCCTCCAGCGGGTTGGGCAGCTCGTCCTGAGTGCTGGTGGAGCGGTCGCTGCCGGCGACCGGCGGTGCGGCTGATGCGGAGCCCGGAGCGACATATGCCGTTCCGAGCGCTGCCGCGAGTGTGAGGCCGACGAGGCCTGAGGTCACACGTTTCACTGTTCCCCCTGTTTCCCATTTCGGTGAGCAGCCGGGCGGTTTGCCCGGCCTGCTGTGCGTACGCCCTCGTGAGGCGTGCGCGGCGCAACGGGGCTCAACTTAGGGAATTTTCAGAGTGAAAGGCAGTCTTGACTTTGGTTCACGATGACTATACGGAACTAGTTCCTTGGAACTATGACTCCAAAACGTCACCGTCTTCGACGTTTGTGCCACCCAGTCACGCCGCGTGTTTTATGGTGTGGGTGGGAGGGAGAACCCATGAAGAAAATTCTGAGCCCGCGCGTTCTTGCGGGGTCATTGATGGTGATGTTGATCCTGACGTTCACACCGGCATCCGCGGTGACGTCGACGACGTACGAGTACGACGTCATCAAGTGGACCAACGTCAGCCGAGTCAACTACGGCAAGGTCCCCGTGAAGGCCCACTCGTGTGTCGACCGATATGCCGAGAGGCACGCGGCCTGGCTCGCCAGCAACCGCGTGCTCAAGCACCAGAATCTGCGAACGATTCTGAACGCGTGCGACCTTTCGAGCGTGTCGGAGAACATCGCGTACGGGTTCTCGACGGGCGGTCGTGTCGTCAACGCCTGGATGAGATCACCGGGACACAAGGCCAACTTGCTCAGCAGCAACAAGCGCTATATCGGCGTCGGTGCTGTTCAGGACAAGTACGGCCGCTGGTGGGTGTCGCAGGTGTTCGGCCGCAAGTAGCCGCGTTTCCGGGTGGTGAATTTTTCGATTCACCACCCGGAAGGCTTTCCCTTTGGGGTTCGCTGTGCCCTAGGCTTGTCGCCAGTTGCACGACGTTGGGCCGTAAGAATGAATGAGTTCCTCTCGGGGTGTCTAGTTCTTCTCGAAGGTTGGATGTACGTCGCGACACTCATTCGCGAAGGTCGTGAATGAACTCGCCAAGAGGAGTTAGACATGGCAACAGGAACCGTCAAGTGGTTCAACGCTGACAAGGGCTTCGGATTCATCGCCCCCGACGACGGCAGCGAGGACGTGTTCGCGCACTTCAGCGCCATCCAGTCCAGCGGCTACCGCTCGCTCAACGAGAACCAGAAGGTCGAGTTCGACGTCGAGCAGGGCCAGAAGGGCCTCCAGGCCGCGAATATCCGGCCCCTCTAAGTAGGCCGAACGGCTCGGGTGAGCCGTGGGGCCGGCTTGCCGCCCGCTGTAGGTAGCAGCTCATCGGCTGACGAAAGCCCCCGGAGCATCGCTCCGGGGGCTTTCGCATGTCTGCTGCAGGTCAGAGGTGTCCGCACTCGTCCCACGCATGGCGGCCGAACTCCGCGCTGGGCGCGGTCTCGAGATAGCTCACGTCGGTGTCGGGCTCGGCATGCCGTCGCGCCAGCCGGTGGGCCGGGAAGCGGGCCGAGGCCTCGGCGATCTGCGCCGAGTCGATGTCGAACGTGGACTCGTCCATGTGCTCTCCTCTGATCACGGCCGTCGACATGAGGTTATCCTCACGTTTGGCGGTGGCGTAACCCTTACCGATCGGTAGGTTTCACAGGGTCACGCGGAAGATGCGGTCGTCGTTCTTCCGCGGGTCGCCGCGGCCGTCGGTGTTGCTGGTCCCGACCCACAGTGCGCCGTCCGGCGCCGTCACGACGGTGCGGATCCGGCCGTGTTCGCCGCCGAAGTACGCCCTGGGCTTGCCGACCTCCTGGCCGTCGAGGCGTACGCCGAAGAGGCACTCCCCCTGCAGCGCGCCGAGGAACGCCGTCGACCGGGTGATCGCCAGGCCGGCCGGCGAGCACTCGTCGGTCCCCCAGGTGACCTTCGGGTTGACGAAGTCGCTGTTGTCCGACCTGCCCTCGGCCTCGGGCCAGCCGTAGTTCTTCCCGCGCTCGATGAGATTGAGCTCGTCCGCCGACCTCTCGCCGAACTCCGTCGCCCACAGCCGGCCGTCAGTGTCGAACGCGAGCCCCTCGATGTTGCGATGACCGTACGACCAGGTGTGGTTGTCGAACGGGTTGTCGGGTGCGGCCTTGCCGTCCTGGGTGATGCGCAGGATCTTGCCGTTGAGGGATCCCTTGTCCTGGGACAGTGCGCCGTCGCCGGCATCGCCGGTCGACACGAACAGGTTGCCCTCGCCGTCGAACAGGATGCGGCCGCCGTGGTGGCGGGACCCGATCGCGATGCCGGTGAGGATCGGCTCCTGCTCCCCCAGCGAGTCGCCGTCGAGCGTCAGGCGTACGACCCGGTTGTCCGAGTCGGTCGTGACGAACGCGAAGAGGGTCGACTCGTCATCGGGGGCCAGCGCGAGCCCCAACAGGCCGCCCTCTCCCCCGGGCCGGCCGGACGCGCCGTCGACATCGCCGACCTTCGTGACCTCGCCGGTCGTCGAGATGCGGACGATCGAGCCCTCGTCGCGCTGTGACACCAACGCGTCGCCACCCGCGAGGAACACGATCTCCCACGGCACGTTGAGCCCGGTCGCGACGGTCGAGGCAATTCTGGGATTGACACCGGCCGACGTTCGTGTGGTGGTCGGCGTGGGGGTCGATGGCGTGCGTGTGGGACCAGGCTTCTCGTCCTCGCCGCCGCACCCGATCAGCGTCACGGCGCCGATCGCTGCGAATCCGGTCAACAGGGTTCGGCGCTCCATGGAACGATCATGCCCCCCGCAGCCCAATCGCGACAGTCAGTCCGCCGACCTCGACATGAGATCTGCCCACCCGGCGATTAATCTGGAGAGATGCCCTCCCTGCTCGGCGGTCGTTATCGCCTCGACAAGCTCATTGGTGGCGGTGGCATGGGCGAGGTCTGGCAAGCACACGACGAGATCCTCGACCGCTCCGTCGCGGTCAAGATCATCCGACCGCACCTGGCGGACGACGAGAACGTACGTGCGCGGCTCCGGGTCGAGGCCCAGCTGGCCGGCAAGCTGCACCACCCCGGGATCGTCGACGTGTTCGACTACGGCGAGGACCAGGAGGACGGCAAGACGGTGCCGTTCCTGGTGATGCCGATCATCGACGGCGCACCGTTGTCGGCGCTGCTGGCCGAGCGCGGATCGCTCTCGACGGGCGAGACCATGGCCATCGTGGCCGAGATCGCGGCGGCCCTCCACGTCGCCCACGAGGCCGGGATCGTGCACCGCGACCTCAAGCCCGGCAACATCCTGGTCACTCCCGACGGGCGGGTCATGCTCGTCGACTTCGGCATCGCCCACGCGGCCGGCGGGGAGCCGCTGACACAGACCGGAGCGCTGATCGGCACGGCGGACTTCCTGAGCCCCGAGCAGGCTTCGGGCCGTTCGGCGACGGGCGCCTCGGACCTCTACTCCCTCGGCGTCGTGGCCTACACCTGCCTGAGCGGCAATCTGCCGTTCCACCGGGACAGCGACATCGCGACGGCCCTGGCGCACATCCAGAGCGAGCTGCCGACCCTGCCGACGACAGTGCCCGAGGAGGCTGCGGCGCTGGTCAACCAGCTGCTGGCCAAGGATCCGAGCGATCGACCGGCGTCGGGCACGGCCGTCGCGCATCAAGCCGCTGCGCTTGCCACCTCGGTGCCATCGCCTCCCGGTCACGCCCCGGTCCTCGCCGGCGCGCCGACCATGCCGCACGCCGCCGCGTCGCCGGGCAGCACACTGCCCGGCATCGTCGAACGTCCGGTGAGCGTCGGCGCCCACGACGCCGATGACCCGGGGACCATGGTGGACAACGGCTTCCCTGCGGGGGGCAGCGTCGTCGCGGCCGAGCACAGCCGGCGCGGACGCGCACGGAGGCGCGGGGTGTTGTTCAGCTCAGTCGTGCTCGCCATCGTCGCCGCCGCGCTCGGCTGGCTGCTGCTGGGCAGCGGCGCCGACGCCGTGACCGTACCCAACGTCGAGGGCAAGTCCCAGCGCGCCGCCACGACGCTGCTCGAGTCCGCCGGTCTCGAGGTCAAGGTGCGCGAGGTCAACGTCGCCAACGCCAAAGCCGGAGAGGTCGTGCGCCAGACCCCCGCCGCGGGCACCGAGGTCGACAAGGACAGCGTCGTCACGCTCTCGGTCGCGACCGGCCGCGTACGCCTACCGGTCGACAAGCTCATCGGGGCGACGTATGACGAGGCCGCTGCCGAGCTCGACAAGCTCGGGCTCGAGTCCAAGGCCGCGTTCGCCGTCTCGGACAAGACAGCGGGCACCGTCATCGCGGTCGACCCGGCCACCACGGCCAAGATCGGCTCGACCGTGACGCTCACGGTGGCGTACGTACCCGAGCAGGGGCAGGGGAACGGCAAGGGCAACAAGGACGACGAGAAGCAGGACAAGGAGCAGAAGGACGAGGAGAAGTCCGGCAGTGACAGCGGGAGCGGCGAGACGACCCCCACGCCGTCGCCGACGACGACATCCCCGAGCACCGAGCCGGCGCCGAGCCCCTGAGGGTCCCGAAGCGTCAGCCAGGTGGGGTGAACCGCGCTCACGTTCGCGAACCGGCGGGAATGCCCAGCATCGACGTACCGTTGAACAATGCGTACCGAGTTTTCCTATGAGAGGCAGTCATGAGCACGGTCACCCTGACCAAGGACACCATCGACGACGTCATCGGCGCTGAGGGCATCACCCTCGTCGACTGGTGGGCCGAGTGGTGCGGTCCCTGCAAGCAGTTCGGCCCCGTCTTCGAGGCCGCGAGCGAGCAGCACACCGACGTCGTCTTCGGCAAGATCGACACCGAGGACCAGCGCGAGCTTGCGGCCGCCGCCCAGATCACGTCGATCCCGACGCTGATGGCGTTCCGCGACGGCATCCTCGTCTTCTCGCAGCCCGGCGCGCTCCCGGCGGCCGGACTCGAGCAGATCATAACGGCGGTCAAGGACCTCGACATGGACGACGTACGTCGCCAGATCGCCGCCCAGGAAGCCGACGCTCCCGAGGCCCGGCAGGCCTGAGTCAGGCTTCGACCACGGTCGAGCCGCCGGGATCGACCCAGGTGACGCGGTCGGCGTACGGCGAGCCGGCCAGCACGCGCTCGGCGTCGGCCCGGCCCTGCTGGAAGTGCGACCAGCCCTCGTAGTGCACGGGTACGACGGCCGACGGCTTGACGATGTCGAGCAGCTCGGCGCCCTGCTTGGCATCCATCGAGTAGCGCAACCACCCGGTGAGGTAGCGGAATCGCACCGAGCCGAGGTGCATCAGCATCGTGCCGATGTCGAGGTGGGACGCCACGTCGCGCAAGCCCTGGTGGAGAACCGTGTCACCGGTCATCCAGAACGCCCCGTGCTCCTGGCCGGCCCACTCCAGCGCGAAGCCGACGACCGGGCCCGTGATCGGGTTGAGGGCGACCGGGCCGTGCTGGCACGGGGTCGCAGTGATCGTGATCGGCTCCTTGCCGGGCGCCTCAAGGGTCCACTTGTCCCCCGGGGCGAGGCCGATAGCGCCCCCGCCGAGCTTCGCCGCGGCCTTCTTCGTCGTCAGGACAGTGCCGAGCTTCGGCAACATCGAGCGGCCGGTCGGATCGAAGTTGTCGGCATGGTGGTGATGGCTGACCAGCACCGCATCGATCGAGCCGAGGTCGGCGGGATCGATCGAGGGACCGGCCAGCTTGCTGGACATCGTGCCCCACCCGAAGAAGTAGCGCTTGCC
>NZ_JAKFCB010000327.1:0-13978 GCF_036676885.1 Aeromicrobium sp. | reverse complement strand
CGGCCACTTGTCGGCCTTGGCGTCCTCGGCGATCGAGGTGTCCTGGGCCTCGCCCTCGATCTTCTTGCCCTTGTCGGAGCCGATCAGCAGGATGTTGAGCGCCTTGCCCTTGTCGGGGTCGGGACGGTCCTTCTCCTTGAGCTTGGGCTCGACCTTGTCGATGCCGCCGAGCTTGTTGTTGAGCATGTAGGCGTACGCGGCGGTGGCGCTGATGCCGATGCTGAAGACGACGGCGAGGGTCACGAGGGTCAGGAAGGTCTTGCGGTGACGTCGGCGAAACTTGTCGCCGTCCGCTCGCCTCTTGCCGGCGTCGCGGTAGTTGCCGAGCCTGCCTGCCATCGTGCTCCGTCCTCAGGGAATCCCGTCCATTCTGCCGGGTGCCACCAAGGTGTCCAAGTCGGTCCCGGCCTAGAGCTCCAGGACGAGCGTCGTCGGGCCGTCGTTCGTGAGGGAGATCTCCATGTCGGCGCCGAACACGCCCTCGGCGACGGTCGCACCAAGAGAGCGCAGGCTGTCGCAGAAATGGTCGTACAGCGGCTCTGCGACGGGTCCCGGCGCCGCAGCCGTCCAGGTGGGGCGCCGGCCCTTGCGGGCGTCGCCGTAGAGCGTGAACTGGCTGACGACGAGGATCCCGGCGCCGAGCTCCGCGGCGGACCTCTCCTCACGCATGATGCGCAGGTTCCAGATCTTGGCGGCCAGGCGGTCGGCGAGGTCCTTGGTGTCGTCGTGCGTGACGCCGAGCAGGACCACCAGGCCGGTGCCGATCTCTCCCACGGTCTCGCCGGTCACCTCGACCCGCGCCTGCGTGACCCTCTGAACCACCGCTCTCATGCAGGTCAGCGTAGATGGGCCCTCCGACCCCGTCGCCCGAGGCTCGCGCGCCGCCGCATCCCGCCCGGCCGCGTTGTCGTCGGTCGTCGCACAACCGCAGTGTGCCCCGCCCGTAGACTGGAGGCATGCCGTTCGAGATCCCGTCCGACCTCCACCCTGACCTGATGCCGGTCGTGTGGCTGCTGGGCAACTGGCACGGCGACGGGCACGGCGACTACCCGACGATCGACCCGTTCACGTTCGAGCAGGACGTCGTGTTCGCGCACGACACCCGGCCGTTCCTCCACTACTTCAGCCGGACGTGGATCACCGACGACAAGGGCCAGCGCGTACGCCCCGGAGCGCTCGAGACGGGCTTCCTGCGGCCCAAGGGCGACGGCAAGCTCGAGCTGGTCCTCGCGCACCCCACGGGCTACGCCGAGGTCTGGTACGGCCAGGTCGACGGCCCCCGGGTCACCCTCGCGACGGACATCGTCGCGCGCACGTCGACCGCCAAGGAGTACACCGCCGGCCAGCGCATGTACGGGCTCGTCGAAGGCGATCTGATGTACGCGTACGACATGGCGGCCGAGGGCCAGGAGATGCAGTCGCACCTGTGGGGGAGGCTCGCCCGTGTCTAGCCCGCTGCTGGCCCTGCACGGCGCCGTCGGCGGCGACTCGCCGGATCACGCCGTCGCTGCCCACTACGGCGCGATCTCGGCCGAGCAGCGCCGCCTCGCCGAGGGTCACACGTTCGTCGACCTGTCGCACCGTGACGTCGTCACGATCACGGGCCCCGACCGCCTCAGCTGGCTCCACTCGCTCACGACGCAGTTCCTCGAGAACCTCGCGCCGGGCGTCCCGACCGAGGTCCTGCTGCTGTCGCCCCAGGGTCGGATCGAGCACGGCTTCTCCGGCGTCGACGACGGCGAGACCTTCTGGGCGCACACCGAGCCCGGCGCAGGTGCGGCGCTGGTGGAGTTCCTCGACCGCATGCGTTTCATGCTGCGGGTGGAGGTCGCGCTCGCCACGGACGACTGGGCGGTGATCGGTCTGCCCGGGCTGCGGTGGGAGATCAGACCGCGCGCATCGCTCATGGACCTGCCTGACGAGCTGGGCGACCCCGTAGGGCTCTGGGCCTGGGAGGCCGAGCGCATCGAGGCCGGCCTCGTGCGCATCGGCCTCGACACCGACGACAAGACCATCCCCAACGAGGTCGGGCTGCTCGGCGTCGCGGTGCACCTCGACAAGGGTTGCTACCGGGGCCAGGAGACCGTCGCGCGCGTGCACACGCTGGGCCGGCCGCCGCGCCGCCTGGTCCGGCTCCTCCTCGACGGTTCCGTCGACCACCTCCCGGCCCACGGCTCGGACGTCACCCTCGATGGCGTACGCGTCGGGTTCGTCGGCTCGTCCGCACGTCACCACGAGCTCGGTCCGATTGCGCTCGCGGTGATCAAGCGCAACGTCGATCCCGCAGCGACGCTGCTCGCCGATGGTGTCGCAGCCAACCAGGAGGTGCTCGTCGACCCCGAAGCGGGGCTCCACGTACGTCCGGTCCTCCGCTGATGTCCGCTCACCGCTTTGCGATCCTGGCCGTGTGCACGGCCAACATCTGCCGGTCGCCGATCATGGAGGCACTGCTGCGTGCTCGGCTTGACGCAGGCGAGTTCGAGGTCGCGAGTGCCGGTGTCCGCGGCTGGGACCGACAGCCGATGGACAGTATGGCGGCGATGGAGCTCCTGCGTCTCGGGCACTCGGCCGAAGGGTTCCAGTCGCACGCCATCGACGCCTATCTGGTCGATTCCGCTGACCTCATCCTGACAGCGACACGTGCCCACCGCTCGGAGGTGCTCGCCAGGAACCCCGGCGCCCTTCGCCGTACGTTCACCCTGCTCGAGTTCGCGGCTCTGGGTGGGATCGTCGAGGGCAACGAGCCGCGTGACCTCGTCGTCGAGGCCTCACATCATCGCAGCCGCGCCCCTGCCGAGATCGACATCGGCGACCCCTACCGCCGCAGCCCTGAGGTCCACCGAGCGACTGCCGACCAGATCGACGAGGCGGTCGGGGTCATCAGCAACCGGCTCAACGCACTCGTCGGCGCACGCTGACGACCAGGCTCGGCCGTCAGGTGGTCCCTTGCCGGTGCTACCGCTTGCCGGCGCGCTTGCGGGACGTGCCTTCGGTCGCCCCGGCGAAGTACTCGGGCCCGTAGCCGTACCCGTAGCCATAGCCATAGCGTGACAGCTCCTTGGCCGGCGACATGCTGAGCACGGTTCCGAGCAGCCTCGCGCCGACCGAGCTCAACCGGGCGGTGGCAGTCCGCACCTCGTCGAGTCCGGTCTGGCCGTGGCGAACGACGAGGATCGCACCATCCGAGATCGAGGCGAGCAACGATGCGTCCGTGACCGGCAGCAGCGGCGGCGCATCGATCAGCACGACGTCGTAGCGGTGGCGCAGCTCGGACACGAGCGAACTCATGGCGTTGGTCTGCAGGATCTCTGACGGGTTCGGCGGCAGCGCTCCGCTCGCCAGCACGTCGAGTCCGGGGGTGGCCGACTGCTGGATGGCTGCATCGAGCGAGACGCGACCCACTAGGACCGTGGTGAGCCCGACGGCCTTCTCGAGGCCGAGATACTCGCTGACACGCGGGCGTCGAAGGTCGCCCTCGACGAGCGCGACCTGGGAGCCCGCCTGCGCCAGCGCGATCGCCAGGTTGCATGCCGTCGTCGACTTGCCCTCGCCGGCCAATGAGCTGGTGATCGTGATGACCTTGTTGTCGCGGTCGATGTCGAGGAACTGCAGGTTGGTGCGCAGAATGCGTACGGCCTCGAACCTCGGGTGGTGCGTGCCGAGGGACGTGATGAGCGGAGTCTGCACGGCCGCGCGGTCATACGCGATCGCGCCCAGCACGGGTGCTCCCGATGCCGCCTCGAGCTCGGCCGGGCTGTGGATGCTGCGGTCGGACGCGTTGCGGGTCGCGGCGACGGCGACGCCGGCCAGCAGGCCCAGCAGGCCACCGGCGACGATCCACGCGACTCGTGCCGGACTCGAAGGATCGGCGGACGCAGTCGCCGTGTCGACCACGGAAGGCGACAGGTCAGTGTCCTGGGCTCCGAGCCAGCTCACGAATGCTTCGGCGGCGGACTGGCTCATGTCCATGGCCTGCTGACGCTGGGTGCTGTCCGCCGTCACCCGCAGCACGGAAGTGTCATCCAGGACTCGCGCGGACAGCTGCTGGTCGATCGAACTCGTGCTTTCGGACAGCCCGAGGTCCTCGGCGACCCGGCCGGCGATGCTGCGGCCGCCGAGCACGTGAGCGTAGGACGCGACCGTCCGCTCGGCGACCGCGTCCGTGCTCTTGGCGGCAGGCGGGGCGATCAGGACGTCGGTATGTGCCGAATATCGCGGCGTGGCGAGATTCAGGTAGAGCACCGCGAGGCCGATCCCGACCAGCGTCATGAGGAGGAGGGTCGGCCATCGTCGGATGAGCGGCTTGACGACATGGCGTTGACTCACCGGTCACTCCTCGTTCGGGCTCGGGACGTTCAGGGGAAGATTACGACACCCAGTCGCCAAGTGGCGGCTCATCCGGTGCTGTGGGTTCACGCACATGTCGCCTGTTTCGGCCGCGGACGTAACTCGTTGCATGCAGAATCGTTTTCCTAGTGACAGCCCGCCCCCATTCTGTTCCCCGAACCTCCCGAGGCCGAGACACCATGGACTACACGCCGATCAGCACCCGACGCGTGCTCTTCGCGTTTGCTGCCACGGGCTTCGTCGCCCTCGTTCCGGCGCTGTTCCTCCTCCTGCAGTCGGGACACTCCGGGGTGCTGCCGTTACTGGCCGATGATGATGGCCGCTACCGTGGGGTTGTGCTCGGGGCAGGGAGCGTCATCCTGACGGCCTCGCTGATCGGATCGCTCATGTTGCTGGCCGCCATCGGCCGGCGGATGTTGCGGCTGCCGTCCAGCGCGTGAGCCTGCGCGTCGATCCCCCGGCCGTACGTGGACCAGGGGGACCGGGAGTGGACGTGGAGACTTCGGTCGACCACCGGGGCAGTGATGTCGACCACCGGGGCAGTGGTTGGGAGCGCCAGTACGGGCGAATCCTCGTCGTGTCGGACTTCGTCGTCCTCGCGTGGGTGTTCGCAATCGCGCACGGGGTGTGGGCGTCGAACCTGCCGGATGATCAGGGACTGCGCCCCTACGGCTGGGGACCGGTGGCCGCAACCGTCGTCATCCTCGTGCTGTGGCATGCGGTGCTGACCTTTGCGGGGACCCGCGACCTCCGAGTCTTCGGGGGTGGCCCGGAGGAGTACAAGCGCGTGCTCAACTCGACCCTGGTCGTCTTCGCCGTCATCGCGTTCGTCGGCTACATGGTCAAGGTGCAGGTGCCGCGGACGTACGTCGTGGTTCTCCTCCCGTTCGGTCTCGTACTGCTGGCCCTGAGTCGCTGGTCCTGGCGACAGTGGCTTCTGGTGCGTCGCCAGCATGGACAGATGATCCATGACGCCATCGTCGTGGGCAGCATCGAGTCGGTGGAACACCTTGCCGAGGTCATCGGTCGCAATGCTGTGTTCGGCTACCGCCTCACCGGTGCATGCATCACGAGCCAGGATCCGCCGATGCAGGTGGTGGGCGTACCGGTTCTCGGCGGTGTCGACGACCTCACCACCACGGTCATCAAGGCGAACACCAACGCCGTCATCATCACCTCGTCCGACGCGATGCACCCCGAGATGGTGCGCCGCCTGGGCTGGGACCTCGAGGGTTATGACATCGAGATCATCGTGGCCCCGTCGCTGGCCAACATCGCGGGCCCCCGGGTCCACATCCGCCCGGTCGCCGGCCTTCCCCTCCTGCACGTCGAGCAGCCGTCCTATCGTGGCGCGCAGCGCTGGGCCAAGGACCTGCTCGACCGAGTGGGGGGACTGCTCCTGCTCCTGCTCTTCTCGCCGGCGCTCGTTGCTCTCGCGTTCGCGGTCAAGCTGACCAGCCCGGGGGGCGTCTTCTTCGTGCAGGAGCGGGTCGGCCGTGACGGCAAGACGTTCGGCATGATCAAGTTCCGCAGCATGGTCGAGGGCGCCGACGCGATGCTGGCCGAGCTCCAGCCCGACACCAGCAACGTCGTGATGTTCAAGATGCGCGACGATCCGCGGGTGACCCGAGTGGGCCGATTCCTGCGCCGCTACTCCTTCGACGAGCTGCCGCAGCTGCTCAACGTCGTCAAGGGCGACATGAGCCTGGTCGGCCCGCGGCCCCCGTTGGTGTCAGAGGTGTCGGGCTACGCCGCCGAGGCCCGTCGTCGCCTGCTCGTACGTCCCGGTATGACTGGTCCGTGGCAGATCTCCGGGCGGTCGGACCTCGACTGGGAGGAGACGATGCGGCTCGACCTCTACTACGTCGAGAACTGGTCGCTGGTCGGCGACATGCTGATCCTCTGGAAGACGTTCCGGGCCGTCGTCTCATCCGCCGGCGCCTACTGAGTCGCATCACACCTCCGTTGAGTTTCTCCGAACGTGCCGTCGACCGATACCGTTGGTGTGGGCGCGTACGTTCTCAGACGACCTTGGCATGCATGTGGCTGCCGGCGGGTTGCACGGGACTTGACCGATCCGGTCCCGCGCCATCAACCCAGGAGCCTCCATGACCACCGAAACACCTGTCGATTCCCCGACCTTCGCAGATCTGGGGCTCGTCGACACTCTCGTGGAGCGGCTCGCGTCGCTCGGCTACGAGACCCCGACGCCGATCCAGGCGCGCGCCATCCCGACCCTGCTCGAGGGCAAGGACGTCGTCGGCCTGGCCCAGACCGGCACAGGCAAGACCGCGGCGTTCGCGCTGCCGATCCTGCAGAAGATCGATCCGGCCAACTCCAAGACGCAGGCGATCGTGCTGGCGCCGACGCGTGAGCTCGCGCTGCAGGTCTGTGAGGCCATCACGGCATACGCGGTCAACATCCCGGGCATTCGCGTGCTCCCGGTCTACGGCGGCCAGGGCTACGGCTTCCAGCTCTCCGGCCTGCAGAAGGGCGCGCACATCGTCGTCGGCACGCCCGGACGCGTCATCGACCACCTCGAGCGCGGCAGCCTCGACCTGACGTCGCTGGAGTACCTCGTGCTCGACGAGGCCGACGAGATGCTCAACATGGGCTTCGCCGAGGACGTCGAGCGCATCCTCGCGGACACGCCGGAGTACAAGCAGGTCGCGCTGTTCTCAGCGACGATGCCGCGACAGATCCGGTCGCTCGCCAAGAAGTACCTGCACGACCCGGTCGACATCGCGACGCCCAAGGCCACGACGTCGACCGCGACGGTCCGTCAGCGCTGGATCCAGGTCTCGCACCACCACAAGGTCGACGCGCTGACGAGACTGCTCGAGGTCGAGACCGGCGACGGCATGCTGGTGTTCGTGCGCACGAAGTCCGCGACCGAGGAGCTCGCCGACAAGCTGCGCAGCCGGGGCTACTCCGCCGCGGCACTCAACGGCGACCTGGTCCAGGCCCAGCGCGAGCGCACCGTGGCCCAGCTCAAGTCCGGTGCGATCGACCTGATCGTCGCGACCGACGTGGCAGCACGTGGCCTCGACGTCGACCGCATCACGCACGTCGTCAACTACGACATCCCGCACGACACCGAGGCGTACGTCCACCGCATCGGCCGCACCGGCCGCGCCGGCCGCACCGGCGAGGCGATCCTCTTCGTCACCCCGCGTGAGCGGCGGATGCTGTCTGCCATCGAGAAGGTCTCGGGCCGCCCGGTCGAGGAGATGTCCGTCCCGACGGCCGAAGAGGTCAACGAGCGCCGCGCCGGGCGTTTCGCGCAGGCCATCACGTCGAGCATGGGCTCGCCGTCGTTCCACGCGTTCCGCACCCTCGTCGAGGAGTACGCCAGCGAGAACGACGTCTCGATGACGGACGTCGCTGCTGCGCTGGCGGTCATGAGCCAGTCGGACAAGGAGTTCTTCCTGCGGCCCGACCCGCCCAAGACGGTTCGCGCGCCGCGCGAGGACTACGAGCCGCGCAAGAAGCCCGCCGGATTCGACCGCTCCGACCGGTTGCCCGCCGAGGGCGCGGCGGTCTATCGCGTCGCGGTCGGCAAGCGCCACAAGATCGGCCCGTCCGCAATCGTCGGCGCCCTGGCCAACGAGGGCAGCCTCAAGCGCTCCGACTTCGGCAAGATCACGATCGGCCAGGACCACTCGCTCGTCGAGCTTCCCGCCGACCTGCCGGACGCGGTGTTCGAGGCCCTCGCCAACACCCGCATCTCGGGCAAGCTCATCGACCTGCAGCCCGACTCCGGCCCGCCGATCCGGCGCACGCGAGAGGACCGCAAGGGTTACGCCAAGGGCCCCGGCGGCAAGAAGAGCCACGAGAATCGCCCCTACCCGTCCAAGGCCGCCGACAATCCCCCGCGCGCGAAGCGCGCGGGAGGTGCCCCCACGAGCAAGAAGAAGCCCTACGAGAAGTCCACGGGCACCGCTGCCCCCGCCACACGCAAGCCAAGGCACAAGTGATGCACAGACTCGACAACGCCTCGAGGGCGTACGACTGGGGCTCGATGACCGACATCCCGCAGTTCGTCGGCGGCGAGCCGGGCGAGGTCCCGCTCGCCGAGATCTGGATGGGGACCCACCCGCTCGGATCGTCGACGGTCGAGGGACCCGACGGCACGATGTCGCTGGCCGAGGTCGCGGGCGAGCTGCCGTTCATGTTCAAGATCCTGGCCGCCGACCGGCCGCTGTCCCTCCAGGTGCATCCCAACGAGGCGATGGCCCGCGCCGGCTTCGACGCCGAGGAGGCCGCGGGCGTGCCGCTCGACGCACCGCACCGGACCTACAAGGATCCGCACCACAAGCCCGAGATGGCGTACGCCCTGACGACGTTCGACACGCTCGTCGGCTTCCGGCCGACGGCGGAGATCCTGCGGGTGCTGAACGGCATCGACACCCCGCTCGCGCAGAGCCTTGCGGAGGACCTGCACGCTCAACCCGGCTTCCGCGGCATCGTGCGCCTCATCGGGCGGCTGCTGACTGAGGAGATCTCGGCGGCCGAGATCGAGCAGATCGTCGTGTGCTGCCGCGAGCTCGTCGACCAGGGCATCGACGTCAAGCGTGCCTATGTCACGGCGGCGGAGATCGCCGACCACTACCCGGACGACGTCGGCGTCGTGATCTCCCTGACGCTCAACCGGTTGACGCTGCAGCCCGGTGAGGCGGCGTTCCTGGGCACCGGCATCATCCACGCGCACCTGCGCGGCATGTGCCTCGAGGTCATGGCGGCCTCCGACAACGTGCTGCGTGCCGGCCTCACGAGCAAGCCGCTCAATCCCGAGGGCCTCATCAAGTGCCTCGACCGCGGCATGTCACGGCTGGCCCGGGTGACCCCGGAGCCGTTCGGCTTCTCGACCGATGTCTTCAGTCCGGACGTCCGCGAGTTCGCTCTCGCGGTGAGCCAGTGCTCGCGCGCCGAGCCCGCTGGCACGCTGCTGCCGACGGCGGGGCAGCGCATCGTGGTGTGCACGGGCGGCGAGGTCGAGCTGGTCAACGCGACCGGCGACCGGCTCAAGCTCAGTCGCGGCGACTCGGTCTACGCCGGACCCGACGATGGCGACATCCATGTGGTCGGCACGGGTGAGGTCGCGCAGGCCTACATGCCGACACCGGAGACGGTGGCCGGCGAGCTGATCGACCTGGTCCCGCCCTACAGCGAGCGCGAGCTCAGACGACGTCGGCGCGGCCGCGGTCCTTCAGAACGCTGACGACGTCCTTGACCTGCTGGGCGTGCTCGCGGGTCGTGACGAGGAGCGCGTCGGACGTACGTACGACGACGACGTCGCGCAGCCCGACCACGGCGATCGTGGTGCCGTCGTCGGCGATCGCCAGGCCGTCGGCATCGATCCACACGGTGTCTGACGACGAGATGCCGCCGACGTCCTGGAGAGCTGCGTAGTCGCCCACGTCGTTCCAGTCGAACGCCCCGGGCACGACCGCCATGCCGCCCTCGAGCGAGACCGGCTCGGCGACCGCGTGGTCGATCGCGATCTTGGTCAGCGTCGGCCACACCTCGTCGAGCACCTGCTGGCGCTGATCGGTGCTCCAGGCCTTCGCGATCGTGACGAGCCCGTCGTGGAGCCCGGGCTGCAGCCGGGCGAGGTGACCGAGCAGGACGTCCGTGCGGGTCACGAACATGCCGCCGTTCCAGCTGTGCACGCCGCTCGCGACGTACCTGGCCGCGGTCGGCGCGTCGGGCTTCTCGACGAACCTCGTCACGGCGCGGGCCGAGCCGGCACCGTCGACCGTCAGGTGGTCGCCGGACTCGATGTAGCCGAATGCCGTCGACGGACCGGCGGGGGTGATGCCGATCGTCGTGATCAGGCCGCTCGCGGCCACGGCGACCGCCTGGCCGATGGCCTCGGCGAACGACACCTGGTCGTCGATGACGTGGTCGGCCGCGAACGAGCCGATGATCGCGTCGGAATCGGTCGCGCCGATGACGGCGGCGGCGAGACCGATCGCCGGCATCGAGTCGCGTGGTGACGGCTCGACCAGCAGGTTCGTGAGCTCCGGGAGCTGGGCGCGGATCGCGTCGGCGTGAGCGGAGCCCGTCACGACGTGGATGCGCTCGGGCGGTATCAGGTCGACCAGCCGGTCCCACGTCTGCTGGATCAGGGAGCGGCCGGAGCCGTCGAGGTCGAGAAGGAACTTGGGACGGGACGCGCGTGAGAGGGGCCAGAGCCGGGTGCCCGCGCCGCCCGCGGGGATCACGGCATGGAAGCTGGCAAGACTCACGTCGGAGTGTTCAGGCACCACGTCATCCTAGGGCGTGCGCCACCAGGTTCTTGCGGAGATCACCTACGGCGTGCTGAGGCCGCCCACGGTTGTCGTGGCGGTGGGCTCGCCGATCGACTTGGCCTTGGCGTCGAGGGCCACGACCGCACTGAGGGCATTGTGGTCCGAGACCGCCGGCTGGGCATAGCTGCTGCCGGAGAGGCGCACGAGCTGCTTCCACTCCAGCACGGTGAAGTGCTTGGACACGAAGATGTGGTCGACGTGCGCTCCCGATCGCAGTGTCCCGCCGTCGGGGTAGCTCGTGTTGAACTGCGCGTTGATCGGGGACTTGGCCAGGGTGACGGAGTCCTGCAGTCCCGCGCCACGCATCAAGGCGCCCGGCGAGTCGGGGTTGCGGTGCCGGCCGGAGTTGAAGTCGCCGACGTAGATCATCGGCAGGCCCTTGTCATTGATCTGCGCCATGCGCGACAGCACGACGTTCATCTCGCGGGCTCGCCTGGAGTCGTTGCTCTTGCCGTTGTCGAGATGGATGTCGATGAAGTAGAAGACCCGGCCGGTCTCCTTGACCCGGAACTTGGCCCAGACCGTGTGCCGGTCGTCGCCGATCGGGAACAGGCCACCGCTGAGCTGGGTGAACAGCTTGCGCCGGTAGAAGATGTAGCCGGCCTCGCCCCCGCCGTCCGCGCGGACGAACTTCTGCGAGCCGCCGCTCCAGATCGCGTTGGTCGTGCGCCCGACGCGTTGCCCGCCGGCCTCCTGCAGGCCGAACATGTCGATCTTGTTCTCGTTGAGGAACGCGGCGCCGATGCGGGCCCGCCCGACATAGCCCGAGCACTTCTCGGAGCAGACGTTCCACGTGCCGACCTTGAACGACGACTCGCGCACCATGGTGCGGAACCTGACCGGCGTGCTGAACTCCCCGGCCTGGTCGCCGTTGACCGGACGGACGCGGATCCAGTAGACGGTTGCCGCAGACAGGCCTCGGGTGACGAACGAGTGCGCACCGCCGACCGTGCGCACGGTGCTCGGGGCCTTGGTGAATGCCTTGTCGCGGGCGACGGTGACGTCGAACTGGCGGGCGTTCGGGACCTTCTTCCACACCGCGTGTACGCCATCGGCCGTGGTCTGCCTGATCTTCAGCCCGCCGACGGCACCGGGCATCAGGGTGAACCGGGCGGTGCGAGAGGACCTGATCTTGCCGTCGCGAACCGCGTCGACGCGATAGAACTGGTCGACTCCCGGGGTCGTGGCGCCGAGGTCGGCCAGCGTCACGCTCGTGCCCTTGGCCGGGACTTTCGTGGTCTTCGCCGCGGTCAACGCGCGGTCGGCACCGACCTTGACGACGTACGAGTCGGCGTCGTCCGGGCCGTGCCAGGCGAGCTTGACGCTCGTGGGCGACAGGGGAGTCGCCGAGAGCTTGGTGGGTGCATCGAGCGTGTCGGGTGTCGCATAGGTCACCGCGAGGCCCGTGGCCAGCCCACCCACGACCAGCGCGCCGACGACGCCGATCAGGAGGCGGCGGCGATCGCTGCTCCTGCGTCGGCCGGCGACGCGCGCGGTGCGGCGGGACCGCCCGGGCGTGTCAGCACGCCGACGTGGGGCGATCTTTCTTCGGGTGACGACGGGAGGCTCCAGGACATACGGGGTGATCGGGTGGCTGAATTCTACGGGGTTGCCAACGATTGCCGCGCGGACTCCCGTGGATCAGCGGTTGAGCCGTACGTCCGTGACGATGGGGCTGTGGTCTGACGGGATGGGTGTCACCATCCGGCTGTTCGAGACGTAGGCGCCGTTGGCCCACGACAGGATGCGGCCCTCGCTGGGCCTGATCCACACGTGGTCGACGTGGTCGCCCCACTTGTAGCTGATCCGCGGCACGACGTCGAACCCGTTGTAGCTGTTGTTGTGCTGCAGTCGCAGCTTCGAGGCCAGGTCGTACGCGTCGTAGTAGCCCTGCTTGCGGAGCACGAGGGCCAGGTCGTCGTTCGCACGGTTCTTGTGGGAGTTGAAGTCGCCGGCATAGACGACGGGCAGCTTGGCCTGGGCGTTGATCGCGGCAATCTCCCGGGTGAGGGTCGTGATCTCGGCCGTTCGCTGGTCCGCGGCGGTCTCGTTGTCGCCGGCGACGGTGTGCACGTCGACGAAGAGCGTCCGGTCCTTGGTCTCCTTGTCGGCCAGCACGGCCCACACGGCGTAGCGGCAGCCGCCGCCGTGGTAGCCGAGGAACACATAGCCCTTGGTGACCTGCGGCCATGACAGGTCGCACCCCTGGGAGCTCTTGCCCGGCTTGGCGGGCACGGTCGACGTCGGCGCCACGCTGCTGAGGCGCGAGGTCTTGTAGAGCAGTCGCTTCGAGCTCTTCTCAGCCGCTTCGGCGTAGCCGAGCTCTGCCGGCATTGCGAGGTAGATGGCCTCCTGGGCGGCGATCACGTCCGGGGCGTACGCCCTGATGCGTCCCAGGGCTGCCGGCTGGCGGCCGCTCCAGTTGGAGCACTTCTGCGAGCACATGTTGTACGTCATGACGCGGTAGGTCGGTCCGGTGCCGGGCGGGACCCACAGGATCGTGGGGTGGCCCACCCGCGACGACTTCTGGCCGACCGCGCTGCCGTTGAGCGCCCGGACCTGGACGAAGTAGGGGACGCCGCGCACCAGGCCGGTGAACGTCTTGGCGCTCGAGGTCGCCCCGTAGCGCTTGGCGTTGGACATCGTGTAGCTGCGGGAGATGTAGACCTGGTACGACTTGGCGTACCGCGTGTCGGGCCAGTCGACCGTGAGGCCGGCCGTCCCGGTCTTGGTCGAGTAGGACGCCGCGATGAACGACACGAGGCCGACCTTCGGCGGCGTCGTGGCTGCCTGGGCAGGCTGCAGGCCTGCGAGGATGACAAGGAGTACGGCCGCGAGGCCCCCGAGAGCAGTACGCATGTCTCGAATGGTAAGCCGCGGCATCCCACCACGTCCGGCGATCATGAGATCAGCGCCTGGCGATCGTGGGGCGTGCGCGGACGGGACTGCGGTCCGTGACGAACGAGCATGATTCAACCTCGCTGGTGGGGAAGCGGCTCGGTCGAGCCGACCAGTAGTCCTCAGAGAATAGGGGAAAACTCCCGAGAATTCGGGACGAACGGCATTTCGCGGCTCTGCGCGCCGCAGCCGCAACGACGACGCCCGGGCGCCTCGAGACCGTGCTTCCTAGGCCGACCCGCAGGTCGTCTCCTAGAGTGGCCGACGTGGAAGTACTCGCGGAGGTCGTACGTTCAGGGCTCGTCGAAAGTCGCCATCGAGGTGTCGCCGTCGGGGTCGATCCGGCCGGCGACGTGACCTGGTCGATCGGCGATCCGGGCACCGTGATCTTCCCCCGGTCGGCCAACAAGCCGATCCAG
>NZ_JAKFCB010000326.1:0-11088 GCF_036676885.1 Aeromicrobium sp. | reverse complement strand
GACTTCGACACCCCGACGACGTACGTCTGCACGATGAAGGACGGGCTGAAGTTCGCCAACGGCAACGAGCTGACGGCGTCCGACGTCGCGTTCTCGTTCACCCGCATCGGCAAGATCGCCGACCCGAACGGCCCCTCGTCGCTGCTCGGCGCGATGAAGTCGGTCGAGGCCACGGACGACAAGACCGTGACGTTCACGCTCAACGCGCCCAACGACCAGACCTTCGCGCAGATCCTGGTGACGTCCGCCGGCCCGATCGTCGACGAGGAGACCTACCCCGCCGACAAGGTCATGGAGGACGACGCAGCGGTCAAGGCCAACGGCTTCTCCGGTCCGTACACGATCGAGAAGTACGACAAGAACCAGCTCGCCGAGTTCAAGGCCAACCCCGACTACAACGGGACCTACGGCAAGGCGCAGACCGAGAAGGTCACGATGAAGTACTACGCCAAGGCGGAGAACCTCAAGCTGGACATCAAGAACAAGGACATCGACGTCGCGTTCCGCTCGCTGACCCCGACCGACATCGCCGACCTCGAGAAGACTGACGGCATCACGGTCCACACCGGCGCCGGCGGCGAGCTCCGCTACATCACGTTCAACCTCAAGACCATGCCCGGCGACGATCCTGAGCAGAAGCTCGCGATCCGCAAGGCGATGGCCTCGTCGGTCGATCGTGCCGAGCTGTCGACGCAGGTCTACAAGGACACGTTCACCCCGGCCTACTCGATGGTCCCGGACGGCCAGGCCGGCGCGACCGAGGCGTTCAAGGAGGCGTACGGCGACAAGCCGGACAAGGCCGCGGCGCAGAAGTTCCTGGACGATGCCGGCGTCAAGACTCCGGTCAACATCAAGCTGCAGTACAACCCGGACCACTACGGCTCGAGCTCGGACCAGGAGTACAACGCGGTCAAGCGTCAGCTCGAGGCGAGCGGCCTGTTCAAGGTCGACCTGCAGTCGACGGAGTGGGTGACGTACTCCGAGGAGTACCCGGCCGACGCCTACCCGGTGTTCCAGCTGGGCTGGTTCCCGGACTTCCCGGACCCCGACAACTACCTGTCGCCGTTCCTGTCGCCGTACAGCGAGGACAAGCCCGGCAACTTCACCAACTCGCACTACAACGAGGAGGGCACGGACTTCGAGGACAAGACGATGACCAAGCTCCTCGACGCGGAGCGCACGGACGGCGAGCAGTCGTCCCGTGAGGCGACGCTGAAGGAGATCCAGGACCGCCTCGCGGACCAGGTCCCCTACCTGCCGCTGCTCACCGGCTCGCAGGTCGCGATCGCGGTAGACGACGTCAAGGGTGTCGAGAAGACCTTGGACCCGTCGTTCAAGTTCCGCTTCACCTCGCTGACGAAGTGACGCGTTGAAGAGGGGCGAGCCCATCGCGGGCTCGCCCCTCTTTGCTTCGCCCTCGGTGGTTGAGTAGCCGAGGAACGAGGCGTATCGAAACCACATCCTGACCGGAGGAACCCATGTCCACCGCCGAAGTCCTCGCGCCTTCTGAGCCTGCCGGGGAGTCAACGCCGCGTCGGCGGCGTGGCCCCCTGAGCCCGCTCGCGCGCTACCTGCTCGTACGCCTTGCGCTCCTGCTGCCCATGGTCTGGGTGCTGGTCACGCTCGTCTTCATCCTGATGCGGGTCATCGGCGACCCGATCTCCGCGGCACTCGGCGGCCGGCTCGACCCCGCCCAGATCGCCGAGCGCAAGGCCGAGGCCGGACTCGACCGGCCGATCCTCACGCAGTACTGGGAGTACCTCAGCGGGATATTCCGCGGCGACTTCGGCGTGACGCTGACCGACAAGCGCCCGGTCTCCGACATCCTCATCCAGAACGGCGCGGCGACCCTCGAGCTGGCGTTCTGGTCACTCATCGTGGCGTTCGGCATCGGCATCCCGCTCGGCCGGCTGGCCGCGCGCTACCGCGACCGCTTCCCCGACGTCCTGCTGCGCCTGTTCTCGATCCTCGTGTACGCCGCGCCGGTCTTCTTCGTCGGGCTGCTGCTCAAGCTGGCGTTCGCGCCGTTCGGCTGGCCGACCTCCGGCCGGGCCTCCATCAGCAACGAGCTGGCGCTCCAGGACGTCCACCCCAAGACCAACATCATGATCGTCGACGCGCTGCTGTGGGGCGATCCCGCGATCATCGCCGACGTGCTCAAGCACGCCGTGCTTCCCGCCGTCGCCCTCGGCCTGCTGACCGGCGGCGTCTTCCTGCGACTCGTACGCGTCAACCTGCTGCAGACCATGCGCATGGACTACGTCACGGCGGCGCGAGCCCGTGGCGTGTCGGAGCGGCGGGTCATGAACAAGCACGCGTTCCGCAACGCGCTGGTGCCGGTCGTGACCGTCATGGGCATGCAGGTCGCCCTCCTGCTCGGCGGCGCGATCCTCACCGAGACGACGTTCGAGTGGAAGGGCCTCGGCTTCAGCCTCTCGGAGTACCTCATCCGGCGTGACTTCCTCGCGGTGCAGGGCATCGTCACGGTCATCGCCCTGATCGTGGGCGCCATGAGCTTCCTGATCGATGTCATCATCGCGTTCGTCGACCCACGAGTGAGGTTCTGATGCTCTCCGTACTCCGCTCCAGCCACGGCCTCCAGCGCTTCATGCTGATCCTGGGCTTCATCCTCGTCGGCGCGTTCATCATCATCGCGATCTTCGCCCCGTGGATCGCCCCGTACGGCTTCAACGACGACCGCGCCAACGGCGTCCTCTTCGGTACGCAGCAAGGTCCGTCGTCCGCCCACTGGTTCGGCACGACGGTCGGCGGCACCGACGTCTTGTCGCGGGTCGTCTACGGCGCTCGTACGGCCGTCGAGGTCATCATCCTCGCGGTCGTCCTGTCGGCGCTGATCGGCGTGCCGCTCGGGCTCGTCTCCGGCTACCTCGGCGGCTGGCTCGACCGCATCCTCGTGCTCGTCATGGACGCGCTGTACGCGTTCCCGTCACTGCTGCTGGCGATCGTCGTGTCGATCGTGCTGTCCGGCGGCAAGAGCGGGGCGGTCAGCGGCATCCTCGCGGCCGCACTGTCGATCACCGTGGTGTTCGTACCGCAGTACTACCGGGTCATCCGCAACGCCACGCTCTCGGTCAAGGCCGAGCCGTACGTCGACGCAGCACGCGTGGTCGGCGTGCGTACGCCCCGCATCCTCAAGAAGCACATCTTCTCGAATGTCTCGCAGTCGCTGCCGGTCATCGGCACGCTCAACGCCTCCGAGGCGATCCTCACGCTCGCCGGGCTGGGCTTCCTCGGCTTCGGCATCGAGCCGTCGGCCGCGGCCGAGTGGGGCTATGACCTCAACAAGGCGCTGCCCGACGCGTCGTCCGGCATCTGGTGGACCGGCGTGTTCCCCGGCCTCGCGATCGTGCTGATCGTGCTGGGCGCGACGCTGGTCGGCGAGAGCCTCAACGACATCCTCAACCCGCTGCTGCGCACCCGTGGTGCCGACAACGCCGAGGCCGACGAGGAGGAGATCAAGCATGAGTTCGAGGAGCTGACCGGCGACATCGAGCCCTCCGTCGAGGTGCGCGATGCCGCCACCGGGCTGACGGATGGAGGCTCCCCCGGCGACAAGAAGCGGGTGGCCGCCTTGTCCCTGACGGATCTCGCGGTGACGTTCCGCACCGACGCTGCGCCCGTGCACGCCGTCAACGGCATCAGCTTCGACGTCGCGCCGGGCGAGGTCGTCGCGGTCGTCGGCGAGTCGGGCTCCGGCAAGTCCGTCAGCTCCCGCGCCGTGCTGGGGCTGCTGCCCTCGACCGCCGCGGTCACCGGATCGGCCAAGCTCGGCGATCGCGAGCTCCTCGGCATGTCCGCGCGCAACCTGCGGCCCATCCGCGGCGACCAGGTGTCGATGGTGTTCCAGGAGCCCTCGACCGCGCTCAACCCGGTCTACACCGTCGGCTGGCAGATCATCGAGGGCCTGCAGGCTCATCAGGACATCTCCAAGAAGGCTGCCCGCAAGCGCGCCGTCGAGCTGCTCGAGCTCGTCGGCATGCCCGATCCGGAGCACCGCGTCGACTACTACCCGCACCAGCTGTCGGGGGGACAGAAGCAGCGCGTCGTGATCGCCATGGCGATCGCGTGCGACCCCGATGTCATCATCGCCGACGAGCCGACGACCGCGCTCGACGTCACGGTCCAGGCCGCGATCCTCGAGCTCCTGCTGTCGCTGCGCGACCGGCTCGGCACGGCGATCGTCCTGATCACCCACAACATGGGCGTCGTCGCCGACATGGCCGACCGGGTCGTCGTGATGTACCGCGGCAACATCGTCGAGCAGGCTCCGGCCCGTCGGCTGTTCGCCGAGCCCCGCCACCCCTACACCCGCGCACTGCTCGACGCCGTGCCCCACCTGGGTCGCGAGAACGGCCCGGGTCTGGTCGACGAGAACGAGCTGGTGCTCAAGGTCGACGACCTCGTCGTCGAGTTCCCCGGTGGTTTCGGGCAGCCGTCGTTCCGCGCGGTCGACCACGTGTCGCTCGAGGTGCGCAAGGGAGAGGTGCTCGGCCTGGTCGGCGAGTCCGGCTCCGGCAAGTCGACGGTCGGACGTACGACCGTGGGTCTCCAGCAGCCGACGACCGGCACGATCCACGTCTCGGGCAACGAGATCTCAGGACTGTCGGACCGCCAGCTGCGGCCCTTGCGGTCCCGCTTCGGTTTCGTGTTCCAGGACCCGGCGTCGTCGCTCAACCCGCGGATGTCGATCGGCCAGTGCGTCGCCGAGCCGCTGCACGTGCAGACCGAGATGAAGCAGTCCGAGATCGACGCCAAGGTGCGCTCGTTGCTCGAGAGCGTCGAGCTCGGCGGCTCCTACGCCGAGCGGTTCCCGCACGAGCTGTCGGGCGGCCAGCGCCAGCGCGTCAGCCTGGCCCGTGCGCTGTCGCTCGACCCGGACCTGTTGATCGCGGACGAGCCGACCTCGGCGCTCGACGTGTCGGTGCAGGCGCGCGTGCTCGAGCTGTTCACCGAGCTCCAGCAGCGGTTGCAGTTCGCGTGCCTGTTCATCAGCCACGACCTCGCGGTCGTCGACACCCTCGCCAACCGGGTCGCGGTCATGCAGCACGGGAAGCTCGTCGAGATCGGCCCGCGGGAGCAGGTGCTCGGCAACCCACAGGAGGCCTACACCAAGCGGCTCATCGCCGCGGTTCCCGTGCCGGACCCCGACGAGCAGCGCCGCCGCCGCGAGGCACGTGGCCACCTGCTCACCGACATCTCCTGACGGGCCGCTTCGCGTCGCCGGGCGTACGGTCGAGCCATGAACCCGCTCGAAACCGTACGCCGGCGCGTGGGCGACACGATCTTCTCGCGCGTCGCCGGCGACGAGGGCCCGGCGCGGCGCGACCGGATTCATCTTTCCGAGGGACCTCGGCGCTTCGCGCCTGACTCAGCGATCTGCCGGGTGCACGCCGACGCGTCGATGTTCGTCGGCGGCATCCGCGCACTGCTGCTGCAGTCGATGCACCCGCTCGCCATGGCGGCCGTCGATGCGCACTCCGGCTTCCGGGGTGACCCGTGGGGCCGGTTGCAGCGCACCAGCACGTTTCTCGCCGAGACGACGTTCGGGACGATCGAGGATGCAGACCGTGCGGTGGCCGTCGTCCGCGCGGTCCACGAACGCGTACGCGGGACGGCCCCGGACGGGCGGGCGTACGTCGCTTCCGATCCGCACCTGATCCGCTGGGTGCATGTCGCCGAGATCGACAGCTTCCTTCGCGCCCACGACCGCTATGGCGCGCGTCCGCTCGACGCCGCCGGTCGTGACGCGTACGTCGCCGAGACCGCACACATCGCCCGAGCGCTCGGCGCGGTCGACGTGCCGGAGACCGTCGCCGAGCTCCAGCAGGTGCTGTCCGACTACCGGCCCGAGCTGGAGGGGACGCCCGCCGCCCGGCGCGCGGCACGATTCATCCTGATCCACCCGCCCGTGCCGCTCACGCTGCGCGCTCCGTACGGACTGCTGTCGGCGGCCGCGGTCGCGATGATGCCGCGGTGGACCCGCTGGCCGCTTCGGCTGCCCTATCTCCCGCTCGTCGAGGCGACCGCCGTGCGTACGAGCGGCGTGGTGATCACCGAGGGGATCCGCTGGGCGATGGGCTCAGGCCCGCCCACGCGCGGCTAGCACTCCGCAACGTCCGGAACGTCGCACGGCTCGACGACTGGTCCAGCCGCCGCGACGCGCATGAGGAGCTGGCGGAACAGCTCGGCGTCGGTGTCGGACAGGCTGCCCAGCACGGCCCGCTCGACCTCGGCGATCCGCTCTGAGGCCGCAGCGAATGCCTTGGAGCCCTTGGCAGTCAGCCCGACCTGACGCGCGCGGCGGTCGGCGGGATCGGGTCGCCGCTCCACCAGGCCGGCCTGCTCGAGGTCGTCGACGAGGTAGGTCATGACGGTCCGATCGATGCCGAGGCGCATCGCGATCGTCGCCTGGTTGCTGCACGCGCCGCCATGGGCGACCGACATGACCTGATATCCGCGCGGACCGCCCGGGAGGTCGCTGATCGCATCCCGTGCGTTGTCGAGATAGCTCCGCAAGATGCTGCCCAGCGCCTGGCCGAAGTCGATCGAGGTCGTGTCCTCGGTCTGCGCTTCGGCCATCTCGGTCATGGGCCAAGTGTAGCCATTGCTCCCGTGTGGCGATCATCATGTTGACCGATCATCGGTATGTAATATGATCTGCTGTACAGACTATCTAGTTCTAGGAGCACATGCCATGAGCACGATCTTCCGGCTCGACGCCAGCATCCGTCACGACGGCTCGGTCACCCGTGCCGTTGCCGACACCCTCGAGTCGACCATTTCCACCGAACTCGGCGATGCCACGGTCATCCGCCGGGACCTCGGCAGCAACCCGATCGAGGGATCGCTGTGGGCAAGTGCCGCCTTCGCCGGCCACACCCCGGAGGAGCACCGCACGCAGGACCAGGTCGCCGCGATGAAGGCTGCCGCGGCGCTCGCGGACGAGGTCGTCTCGGCCGACGCGCTGATCTTCGCCGTGCCGATGTACAACTTCGGCGTCTCCCAGCACTTCAAGACCTGGTTCGACATTGTCGCGACCGATCCGCGCCTCTCGTTGGGCCAGAGCCAGATCGTCGGCAGGCCTGCGTTCCTGGTGACGGCCCGCGGCGGCGGATACGGCGCCGGGACGCCGCGTGAGGGCTGGGACCATGCGACCGGCTGGATGCGCCGTGTCCTCGAGGACGTGTGGGGGGTCGACCTCGACGTCATCGAGACCGAGCTGACCCTCGCGGAGGTCACGCCCCAGATGGCCGAGCTGCGCGAGCTGGCCCGCGAGCAGCTCGCCGAGTCCCACGAGACCGCACGCCAGAGTGGTCGGTCGGTCACGATCAAGCTCCGTTCGGCGGCGTGACCCGAGGGGTGCCGGGGAGGATGGGCCTCCCCGGCACCCCTGGCGTGTGACCACCGCTCAACGGGGTAAGCCCGCCGTGAAGGAGTGGTCAATGTGAAGAAGCTGACAGTGCTCGTGATCGGCGCCGCCGGGTACGTTCTCGGGGCACGTGCCGGACGTGAGCGTTATGAGCAGATCAAGCGCCAGGCGAACAAGGCCTGGAACAACCCCACGGTCAAGAGTGCCGTCGACGATGTCCAGACCCAGGCCAAGCACGCCGGCTCGGAGGTCGGGAGCAAGTTCGGCGCGAAGGTCGCGGACGTCGCGGGTGAGGCCAAGACCAAGATCGTGCACAAGGTCAAGGGCAACGACGCCGCCCCTGCCCAGGACAACTATCGTCCCGGTGACGAGGTCATCGGGCCACCGCCCGTGCCGGGTGAATCCCCCATCGCCGATGCCCACCGGCAGGGGCTGTCATGACGGGTCCGCGGGTCCCGACCTCCGAGGCATCGACAGGTGAGCTGATCGCCCAGGCCACAGACGACATCTCGACCCTGATCCGCGACGAGCTCCAGCTCGCCAAGCAGGACATCGCCGCGAGCGGCAAGCGGCTCGGCGTCGGTGCCGGGATGTTCGGCGTTGCGGGCACCCTCGCGCTGTACGGGCTCGGTGCGCTCGTCGCGGCCGGGATCCTCGGTATCGCCGAAGCGCTCGACGCCTGGCTCGCCGCCCTCATCGTCGGTGGTGGGCTGTTCGTCCTCGCCGGACTGGCCGCCCTGATCGGCAGGACGAGGGTCAGCCACGTCGGGGACGCACCACGTGAACGCGTCGAGAGCGTCAAGGCCGATGTCGCGGCCGCGCGCCACGGGGCCAGCTCGTGAGCACGATCGAGCACGACATCGAGGAGACTCGCGACCATCTCAGCGACACCGTCGACGCACTGACCGCCAAGGCGCAGACCGGCAAGCGCCGCCTCGGGGTCGTGGCGCTGATCGGTGCGGCCGCTGTCGCCGCGCTCGTGCTGTGGCGGCGCCTGGGCTGAGTCCGGCAACACTGCGTCCGTGTCACCAGCTCGCGGACCGCCGGGTCATCCCTCGCCTGGCCGCACCAGACCCGACTCGTAGCCGAAGATCACCGCCTGGACCCGATCACGCAGGTCGAGCTTGCGCAGCACCGCCATCACGTGGGTCTTCACCGTCGCCTCGCTGACGAAGAGCCGGCCGGCGATCGCCTTGTTCGAGCACCCCTCGACCAGGAGCAACAGCACCTCGTGCTCGCGCTGGGAGAGCTCGGCCAGCCGGACCGCCGCGGCCGGATCCGGCGTACGACCGAAGCGTTCGACCACCGCCCGCGTCACCGCCGGGTCCAGCAGGGCCTCGCCGCGGGCGATCGTGTGCACGGCCGCGATGAGGTGCTCCGGCATCGCGTCCTTGAGCAGGAAGCCGCTGGCGCCGGCCCGCAGCGCGCCGAAGACGTACTCGTCCAGGTCGAAGGTGGTGAGCATCAGCACCAGCGGTGGGTGCTCGAGCCGGGTGACCTGGCGGGTGGCCTCGATACCGTCCAGGACGGGCATGCGGATGTCCATGACGACGACGTCCGGGCGCAGCCGACGGGCCGCCTCGACGGCCGCCCGACCGTCGCCGACGTCGCCGACGACCTCCAGCTCCGGGTCGACCTCGAAGATCTTCCGCAGGCCCTCGCGCACCAGTGGCTGATCGTCGGCGACGAGGACTCGCACGGCCATCAGCCGGACCCAGCGTCGGTCGGTCCACTCTCGGGCGGCCCTGCCTCGTTCGGCAGCCGGGCAAGCAGTCGCCAGCCACCCGCAGGCGCCGGCCCGGCCTCGAGCGAACCGCCGTACAGCGCGACCCGCTCGCGCATGCCGGTCAGCCCTTGACCCTGCCCCGTGGCCTGCGCCGGCCGGGCGGTCCCGTCATCAGTGACCTCGATCTCGAATCCGCTGTCCCGGTGCTGGATGCGGACCGTGGCGCGGGCGGCCTCGGCGTGCTTGAGCACATTGGTCAGCGCCTCCTGGACGATGCGGTAGGCCGAGATGTCGACGCCGGGCAGGACCGGACCGGGCGTGCCGTCCACGTGTACGTCCACGTCAAGGCCCGAGCCGGCCATGCGCTCGGCAAGTGCGCCGACCTGGGCGAGACCCGGCTGTGGGGTGAAGTCGACGGTGTCGTCCGACCGCAGCAGGCCCAGCATGCGGCGCATCTCCTGCAGCGTCTGCCGTCCGGTGATCTCGATCTGCTGGAGAACGCGCGCGGTCTCGGGGCGGTCGTCGCCGAGCGCCATCCGCTCCGCACCCGCCTGGACCGTCATCATCGCGATCGAGTGGCCGACGACATCATGCAGCTCGCGGGCGATGCGGGCGCGCTCCTCCGCCACGGCATACCCCTCGGCGAGGGCCCGCTCCTGTTGGAGCGCCGCCGCAAGCTGCTCACGCGACTGCATCAGCCGCCCTGCGCCATAGACGCCCGCCATCAGGGGTCCCAGCACGATCGCATCGTCGGGCCGGTGCAGGACCAGGGCCACGAACGCGACGGCGAACGCCCATCGGCCCGTGCGCCTGGGCACGTACGCGCCGAGCGACCAGAACGCCAGCGCGACCGGCAACAGCTCCGATTGCGGCTCCTGCTCCCAGTCGCCGGCGTACGACTGGACCAGCCATGCCCCGAGCACGATCACGGCGACCAGCCGTGGCCGGCGCTGGCCCCACAGGAACGGGACGGTCATCGCCAGGCCGACGGGCACGCTCCACTCGAGAGGCACGTCCACATTGGTCGTGAGCACCTCGAACAGGACGCTGACCACCAGCACCAGGACGAGGGCGTCCCAAGCTCGTGCGCGCATGAAGGTCACCGGTCCAACGTAGCCCTGGTGAGCTCCGCGCGAATCCATCTTCCGGTTGAGGGTGAACCCGTCGGCCGGTGGATGTGTCGCCGCAGCTGCGTACCTAGCGTCGACGGCATGAACACGTCATCGAAGCTGTACCGCCTCTCCGCCGCCGTCCTGGCCGCCGGAGGCTTCTGCTGGGTCGTCAAGTTCGTCGTGATCGCGGCGAGTGACGGCGCTGTCTCGGGTATGCCGAACACGGCCACCGCAATCCTGTACATCTCCGCCGTCGCCCTCATGGCGCTCGGGATGGCCGGTCTCGGAGTGGCACTGCTCTCCGGCCGGCACGTCACGCTGCGGATCCTGGGTGCCGTCGCAGGCCTCGTCGCCTGGGTTGTCAGCTACATGGTCATCGAGGGCATCGCCATGGCGATCGTGGGCGACACCGACCCGGCCTGGCTGGGTGAGGAGATCGGGATCGTGGCCACCGGCGCTGTGCTGATGACCGTCGGCCTCCTGCTCTCTCGCCGAGCTCCCCGAGGGCGTACCTCGACCTGGCCCGCGCAGCCTGAGCAGGTCTGAGCTGCCAAGGGCGCAGGATCACCGTCGCGGCGCCACCGGGAGCACGCCGGTGGCGCCCACCGGACGCGTCAGTCCGGGCTGATGTTCTGGTTGAGCCTGAAGAGGTTCGTCGGGTCGTACGTACGCTTGAGCGCCTTGAGCCGGTCGTACTTCTCGGCGCCGTACGCCCGTCGGACCCGCTCCTCGCCCTCCTCCATGAGGAAGTTGACATAGACGCTCGTGTGATGGGGCTCGAGCGCCGACCAGTAGCTGCGCGCCCATTCGCGCTCGGCATCGAAGCCCTCGGGGGTCATGCTGTTGCCATTGATGTTGAA
>NZ_JAKFCB010000325.1:0-3590 GCF_036676885.1 Aeromicrobium sp. | reverse complement strand
CCACTTTTCGTGCGAAAGGGGCTTCCCTTATCCACACAAAACTCCTAAATCGCGTGCTTCGCGAAATTTACGATTCGTCTCAGACGCGATTCTTCGCGCGCGTACGCTCCGAGGCATGGCCCGCCACCCTCCGGCCATGCGAGGGAGCGCCCCTGGCGATACAGGGGCTTCCAGCGTCCGGCGCCCGCAAGGGCGTCGAGGGTGGACGCAGGACACTAGCGACCTGACGCTCGGAAACCGTTCCGCGCGTCGCTCAAGGGAATAAAATGGCGCAATCCTTCACCGGTAAGAAGCGGATCCGTAAGTCTTTCGGCCGCATCCCCGAAGCCGTGCAGATGCCGAACCTCATCGAGGTCCAGCGCTCCTCCTACGAACAGTTCCTGCAACGTGAAACTCGCGCGGTCGATCGCCGCGAAGAGGGTGTCGAAGCGGTCTTCAAGTCGGTGTTCCCGATCAAGGACTTCAACGAACGCGCCGTGCTGGAATACGTGTCGTACGAGTTCGAAGAGCCGAAGTACGACGTCGAGGAATGCGTCCAGCGCGACATGACCTATGCGGCGCCGCTGAAGGTCAAGCTGCGCCTCATCGTGTTCGAGACCGACGAAGAGACCGGCGCCCGCTCCGTGAAGGACATCAAGGAGCAGGACGTCTACATGGGCGACATCCCGCTCATGACCGAGAAGGGCACCTTCATCGTCAACGGCACCCAGCGGGTCATCGTCTCGCAGATGCACCGTTCGCCGGGCGTGTTCTTCGACCACGACAAGGGCAAGACCCACTCGTCGGGCAAGTTGCTGTTCGCCGCCCGCGTGATCCCGTATCGCGGCTCGTGGCTGGACTTCGAGTTCGACGCCAAGGACATCGTCTTCGTCCGCATCGATCGTCGCCGCAAGCTGCCGGCCACCACCTTCCTGATGGCGCTCGGCATGGACGGGGAGGAGATCCTCTCCACCTTCTACGACATCGTCACCTGCGAGAAGCGCGAGGACTCCAAGAAGGGCGTCGCGGGCTGGACCGTGCCCTACAAGCCCGAGCGCTGGCGCGGGGCCAAGCCGGACTTCCCGCTGATCGACGCCGAGACCGGCGAGGAGATCGCCCCGGCCGGCCAGAAGATCTCGGCGCGTAACGCCAAGAAGTTTTCCGACGCGGGCCTCAAGACCCTGCTGCTGGCGCCGGAGGCCCTGACCGGCCGCTATCTGGCCCGCGACCTGGTCAATCCGGCGACCGGCGAGATCTACGCCGAGGCCGGCGACGAGCTGGACCCCACCGTCCTGGCCGCCCTGGAAGAGCAGGGCTACGACAAGCTCGACGTCCTCGACGTCGACGACGTCACCATGGGCGCCTACATGCGCAACACCCTGCGCATCGACAAGAACAACGCCCGCGAGGACGCGCTGTTCGACATCTATCGCGTCATGCGTCCCGGCGAGCCGCCGACCGTCGAAGCCGCCGAAGCCATGTTCAAGTCGCTGTTCTTCGACGGCGAGCGCTACGACCTCTCCTCGGTCGGCCGCGTGAAGATGAACATGCGTCTGGAGCTCGACTGCCCCGACGACGTGCGCGTCCTGCGCAAGGACGACGTCCTGGCGGTGCTCCGCACCCTGGTCGGCCTGCGCGACGGCCGCGGCGAGATCGACGACATCGACAACCTCGGCAACCGCCGGGTGCGTTCGGTGGGCGAGCTGCTGGAGAACCAGTACCGCGTCGGCCTGCTGCGCATGGAACGCGCCATCAAGGAGCGCATGAGCAGCGTCGATATCGACACGGTCATGCCGCACGACCTGATCAATGCGAAGCCCGCGGCCGCGGCCGTGCGGGAGTTCTTCGGCTCCTCGCAGCTCTCGCAGTTCATGGACCAGACCAACCCGCTCTCGGAGATCACCCACAAGCGCCGTCTCTCGGCCCTTGGCCCGGGCGGTCTGACCCGCGAGCGCGCCGGCTTCGAAGTCCGCGACGTGCACCCGACCCACTACGGCCGGATCTGCCCCATCGAGACGCCGGAAGGCCCGAACATCGGCCTGATCAACTCGCTGGCCACCCACGCGGTGGTCAACAAGTACGGCTTCATCGAGAGCCCCTATCGTCGGATCAAGGACGGCAAGACCACCGACGAGGTCGTCTACATGTCGGCCATGGAAGAGGCCAAGCACGTCATCGCCCAGGCCAGCATCAAGCTGAAGAACGGCGAGATCGTCGAGGACCTGGTCCAGGGCCGGATCAACGGCGAGCCGGGCCTGCTGCCCAAGGCCGACGTCGACCTGATGGACGTGTCGCCCAAGCAGGTGGTCTCCGTGGCCGCCTCGCTGATCCCGTTCCTGGAAAACGATGACGCCAACCGCGCCCTGATGGGCTCGAACATGCAGAAGCAGGCCGTGCCGCTCATCCAGTCGGATGCGCCCCTGGTCGGCACCGGCATGGAAAGCGTCGTGGCCGTCGACTCCGGCGCCGTCGTGGTCGCCCGCCGCACCGGCGTGGTCGAGCAGATCGACGGCACCCGCATCGTGGTCCGCGCGACGGAAGAGAACGACCCGACCAAGGCCGGCGTCGACATCTACCGCCTGCAGAAGTTCCAGCGTTCCAACACCTCGACCTGCATCAACCAGCGTCCGCTGGTGCGGGTGGGTGACCTGATCGCCACCGGCGACGTGATCGCCGACGGCCCGTCGACCGACCTGGGCGAACTGGCCCTGGGCCGGAACACCCTCGTCGCCTTCATGCCCTGGAACGGCTACAACTTCGAAGACTCCATCCTGATCTCCGAACGCATCGTGCGCGACGACGTCTTCACCTCGATCCACATCGAGGAGTTCGAGGTCATGGCCCGCGACACCAAGCTGGGCCCGGAAGAGATCACCCGCGACATCCCGAATGTCGGCGAGGAAGCCCTGCGCAACCTCGACGAAGCCGGCATCGTGGCGATCGGCGCCGAGGTCCTGCCGGGCGACATCCTGGTCGGCAAGGTGACCCCGAAGGGCGAAAGCCCGATGACGCCGGAAGAAAAGCTCCTGCGCGCCATCTTCGGCGAAAAGGCCTCCGACGTTCGCGACACCTCCCTGCGCCTGCCCCCGGGCGTCGCCGGGACCATCGTGGAAGTCCGCGTGTTCAACCGTCACGGCGTCGACAAGGACGAGCGCGCCATGGCCATCGAACGCGCCGAGATCGACCGCCTGGGCAAGGACCGCGACGACGAGTTCGCGATCCTGAACCGCAACATGACCTCGCGCCTTCGCGTCCTGCTCACCGGCAAGACCGCCGTCTCCGGCCCCAAGGGCCTGGGCCGCGGCGAGATCACCGCCGAGAAGCTGGAAGAGATCGCGCCCGGCCTGTGGTGGCAGATCGCCCTCGACGACGAAAAGATCATGGGCGAGCTGGAGGCCATGCGCCGCCAGTTCGACGAGGCGCGCAAGCGCCTGGATCGCCGCTTCGAGGACAAGGTCGACAAGCTGCAGCGCGGCGACGAACTGCCTCCCGGCGTGATGAAGATGGTCAAGGTCTTCGTGGCCGTGAAGCGCAAGCTTCAGCCCGGCGACAAGATGGCCGGCCGTCACGGCAACAAGGGCGTCATCTCCAAGATCCTGCCGATCGAGGAC
>NZ_JAKFCB010000324.1:0-3874 GCF_036676885.1 Aeromicrobium sp. | reverse complement strand
GCGCGGTCTAACGTCACAGGTATGGCATGAAGACGGCGCTGAAGTCGAGCGCGACACCGAGGCAAGGGAGTTCCCATGGAAATTGTCGTCAACGGTCGCAACAGCGAGATCTCCGAACGCTTTCGCGAGCACGTCGAGGAGAAGCTCCTCCGGCTCGAGAAGTACGACTCCCGCCAGAAGATCAGTCGCGTCGAGGTCGAGGTCACGCACGAGAAGAATCCCCGCCAGCAGGACACCGCGGCCAAGGTCGAGATGACCCTGCGGTCCCGCGGTCCGGCGGTCCGGGCGGAAGCCGCCTCCACTGATCAGCACTCGGCGCTCGACGCCGCGATAGACAAGCTCGAGTCCCGCCTGCGGCGCTCGGTCGATCGTCGCCGCATCCATCACGGGCGCCACGCGCCGACATCGCTGGCATCGGCGACAGCCGAGCTGCCGCTCGAGGGTCTCGCGACGGATGAGCCCGACGACGTACCCAGCGGTCAGTCGTCGCCCATCGACTCCGAGGGCGACTGCCCCATCGTCGTGCGCGAGAAGACGCACCAGGCACCGCCCATGACACTTGACCAGGCGATGTACGAGATGGAGCTCGTGGGCCACGACTTCTACCTGTTCCTCGAGAAGGATTCGATGCGGCCGAGCGTGGTCTACCTGCGCAAGGGCTATGACTACGGCGTCATCCACCTCGACGTCACCGAATAGCCCCACGGCACCGGTTGTCGGCGTAGTGGCCCATCCCATGGCATGATCGGAATGTGACTTCTCGGGGTGACAGCATTCGGGTGCTCCTGGTTGACGACCAGGAGCTGTTCCGGCGTGGTGTCAAAATGGTGCTGGGTGCGGACGACACGCTGGAGCTCGAAGAGGTTGACGACGGCGACAAGGCGCTCGAGATGGTCGCCGAGAACCCCTACGACATCGTGCTGCTCGACGTACGCATGCCGGGCCGCAGCGGCGTCGAGGTGTGTGCGGCGATCAAGCAGATCTCGCCGACGACCGGCATCATCATGCTCACGGCGAGCGATGATGAGTCCGATCTCTACGAGTCGATCCGCAGCGGCGCCTCGGGCTACCTGCTCAAGGACGGCTCGACCTACGAGCAGGTCGCCGAAGCCGTGCGCCTGGTCGCCTCGGGCCAGTCGCTGATCAGCCCCAGCATGGCCACGAAGCTGCTCGACGAGTTCGTGCACATGTCCAAGAGCCCCGCGCCGACGACGAACCTCACGCCGCGCGAGCTCGGTGTGCTCCGGCATGTCGCACGCGGCCGCAGCAACCGCGAGATCGCCGAAGAGCTGTTCATCAGCGAGAACACCGTCAAGAACCACATCCGCAACATCCTGGAGAAGCTCCAGATGAAGTCGCGCATGGAAGCCGCGATGTACGCGGTCCGCAGCAAGCTCGTCGACGACATTCCCTGATTTGTCCGAGCTGTAGGACACGATCGGGTCCATGAACCTGACCACGACGCAGGCTCGCCGGATCGCGCTGGCCGCACAGGGGTTCACCCGCTCGCGCCGCGGGCTCGACGGCGATGTCACGGCACGGCACCTCAACCGCATCATCGAGCGGCTCGGCTTCTTCCAGATCGACTCGGTCAACGTGCTGGTCCGGGCCCACTACATGCCGCTGTTCTCCCGCCTCGGCCCCTATGACCGCGAGCTGCTGCATCGTGCCGCCTCGCGCCGGCCCCGTCGGCTGTTCGAGTACTGGGCGCACGAGGCGGCCCTGGTCGACGTCAACCTGTGGCCGGCGTTCCAGTTCCGCATGGAGTCCGGAGCGCGCATGTGGGGCAACATGGCGCGGATCATCCAGGAGCAGCCCGAGTTCGTGGCGTGGGTGCTCGACGAGGTGCGCGACAAGGGCCCGCTGACCGCGCGTGAGGTGGAGCACGACGCGCCGCGCGACAAGGACAACTGGGGCTGGAACTGGTCCGAGGTCAAGATGGCCCTGGAATACCTCTTCTACAAGGGGCAGGTCACCGCGGCGCGGCGCAACTCCGCCTTCGAACGCGTCTATGACCTGCCCGAGCGCGTCATCCCGTCCGCACAGTTCGAGCAGTCGCCGCTCGACTCGGCGCAGGCCCACCGCGTGCTGGTCAGCCATGCCGCCCGTGCCCTCGGCATCGGCACGGCCCAGTGCCTGCGCGACTACTTCCGCATGGCACCCGAGGCGACCAGGCAGGCCATCGACGACCTGGTCGAGACCGGCGAGCTGGTCCCCACCACGATCACCGGCTGGAAGCGTCCGGCATACCTGCATCGCGATGCCGTGCGCCCGCGCACGGTGTCGGCACGCGCGTTGCTGAGCCCGTTCGACCCACTGGTGTTCGAGCGCACGCGCACCGAGCAGCTGTTCGACTTCCGCTACCGCATCGAGATCTACGTCCCGGCGCACAAGCGCATCCACGGCTACTACGTGCTGCCGTTCCTGTTGGGCGACCGGCTCGTCGCGCGGGTCGACCTCAAGGCCGATCGCCAGTCCGGGTCGCTCATGGTCCATGGGGCGTGGGCGGAGTCGCATGCGCCCGACGAGACCGCCGACGAGCTCGCCGCGGAGCTGCAGCTCATGGCCGGGTGGCTGGGCCTGGCCACCGTCGTGCCGCCGGCCAACGGTGATCTGGCCGGGGAACTCACGGAGTCGCTTGCTCGTCACCTAGACTGAACAGGCTCTCAAACTTTTCTGGAGTTCCAGCCATCGCGGACTCTGGCGTATCAGGAAGTGCATCTACGTGCCCAAGGTCATCGACAAGATCCTTCGCATGGGCGAAGGCAAGATCCTCAAGCAGCTCCAGGCGGTCGCCAACCAGGTCAACGCCCTCGAGGACGAGTTCCACGCCATGAGCGATGACGAGCTGCGCGCCATGACCGAGGAGTTCCGCACGCGCCTCGACGAGGGCGCCACGCTGGACGACCTGATGCCCGAGGCGTTCGCCACGGTCCGCGAGGCCGCGCAGCGAGTGCTCGGCCAGCGCCACTTCGACGTCCAGGTCATGGGCGGGGCGGCGCTGCACCTCGGCAACATCGCGGAGATGAAGACCGGCGAGGGCAAGACGCTGGTCTCGACCCTGCCGGCATACCTCAACGCCCTCGGCGGCAAGGGTGTCCACGTCGTGACGGTCAACGACTACCTCGCGAAGTACCACGCCGAGTGGATGGGCCGCGTGCACCACTTCCTCGGCCTGAGCGTCGGCATGATCCTGCCGAGCATGACGCCCAGCGAGCGCCGTGACGCCTACGCGGCCGACATCACCTACGGCACCAACAACGAGTTCGGCTTCGACTACCTGCGCGACAACATGGCGGACAACATCGCCGACTGCGTGCAGCGCGGCCACAACTTCGCGATCGTCGACGAGGTCGACTCGATCCTCATCGACGAGGCCCGTACGCCGCTGATCATCTCGGGTCCCACCGAGGAAGAGGTCAAGTGGTACGCCGAGTTCGCCAAGATCGTCGGCGCCATGAAGATCGACGAGCACTACGAGGTCGATGAGAAGAAGCGCACGATCGCCGTGACCGAGGAGGGCATCGACCGGGTCGAGGACCAGCTCGGCATCGACAACCTCTACGACGCGGTCAACACCCCGCTGATCAGCTTCCTCAACAACGCCATCAAGGCCAAGGAGCTGTTCAAGAACGACAAGGACTACGTCGTGATGGAGGGCGAGGTGCTGATCGTCGACGAGCACACCGGCCGCATCCTCGACGGGCGCCGCTACAACGAGGGCCTGCACCAGGCGATCGAGGCCAAGGAAGGCGTACGCATCCGCGAGGAGTACCAGACCCTCGCCACGATCACGCTGCAGAACTACTTCCGCCTCTACGACAAGCTCAGCGGCATGACCGGTACGGCCCTGACCGAGGCGTCGGAGTTCGAC
>NZ_JAKFCB010000323.1:0-8346 GCF_036676885.1 Aeromicrobium sp. | reverse complement strand
GCGCCAAGGAGCTCGGCCGAAGCGTGTTCGCTGGCCACTGGGTGCTCCTCTCGTCGACGATGATCTGTGCGCATGGGTGTCTGTGCACAGATTAGTGGACGAGGGGGCACTTCGCCGCCACGCCTCGTGCTACGCAGGGGTCAGAAGTGACTGACGGTGCTTTGCAGTGCTGGTGGGAATCGCAACATCGGCCTCAGCTCGTACATCGCGTCGAGCAGGGCGTACGTACGTTCGACTCCGTGGGGAATCTGCCGGCCGCTCATCAGGCCGTCGTGCAGGAACGCCATCTCGGTCGCGAGCCGCTGGTAGCGCGTGACGACCTGGGCCGCGACCTTGCCGCCTTCGCCCTTGGCATACTTGCGCGCGGCCTTGCGGTAGCCGAAGTGCGAGAGGTAGGGAATCTCCGCGGGATGGATCCAGCCGCGCTGCGCGACGTACGACAGCGACCGCTCGAGAATCCGGACCTGCCGGGTGCGGACGATGATCGCGAGCACCGCCAGCCCGACCAGCAGAGCCGCGAGGATGAGGTAGGCCAGCAGGAATCCGGCGCCGCCACCGTAGCTCAAGGAGCCGTTCCACAGGGCATGCAGCCCGATGCTGACGACCACGCCGGCGAGGGAGATGAGGATCTTGAGGGTCCTGGACCTGCGGCCGGCGGCCAGGCCGATCGCGATGCCGAACGCCGAGGTGAACAACGGATGCGCGAACGGGCTGAACAGTCCGCGTACGACGAACGTCGCCGTGACGCCCTCGGCGCCCGCGACCTGGATGTCGGGCGAGCCGAGGTAGCTGCTGGCGTAGTAGCCGATGTTCTCGATGAACGCGAAGCCGATGCCGACGAAGCCGGCGTAGATCAGGCCGTCGAGGAAACCGTCGATGACTCGTCGCGCGCGGACGAAGGTCAGGGCCAGGAACAGGCACTTGGCCGGCTCCTCGACGAGTGGGGCGATGAACGAGGCCATCTTCTTGTCGCTGAGGTCCCAGGTCTCCTGGATCCAGATCTCCAGTGCGAGCGCGATGGCGACCGCGATCACGCCACCCCACACGAACGCGGCGAGCTTGTAGCGGCGGGGCTCGGGCTCATACCGGTCGAGCCACCAGTAGACGAACCACAGCAACGGCAACGGGATGACGGCAAAGAGGATCGACAGCCCTGAACCGGCGGGGTCGCCCGCGCGCCAGGCGATCCACGCTGCGGCCGCGACGCCGACGATCGCGACGACGATGAAGAGCACGATCAACGCCGTGCGGCCTCGCTGGCGAATCGCCTCGCGGTACTTGGGCAACGTCGGCGGGATCGCGGCGGTGGTCGCATCTGTCACTCGCAAATCGTAGGGCATACCGCGGAACTGGGTGCCAGGTCCGCATGCGGGACGACCTGCGCCGATAGGCTTGGTGCGGGTTTGACCGCCCGAGCGCCCGTAGCTCAGCCGGATAGAGCAAGAGCCTTCTAATCTCTAGGTCGCAGGTTCGAGTCCTGCCGGGCGCGCAAACTCGATGTGAGCCCGTCCAGCACCTCCTGCGTGCAGGGCGAGTCGGCTCGGTCCGGCGTATCGTTGACAGCACAAGATCTTGTGTCGGGGGCAGAGGCAGGGCTCCGATGGACACGCAGGTGGCGATCGACATTCACCGGCACTTCGCGTCCCCACGAGAACGCGTCTACCGGGCATTCACCGACGAAACCGAGCTCGCCTCTTGGTTCGGCCCGTTCGCCGGCTGGGTCGTGCCCGGCACCGTCTCGATCGAGGCCCGGGTCGGCGGCCATCGCCGGCTCTCGATGGAGACGTACAGCGGCACGATGAGGTGGACGATCGACACCACGTACACCGACGTCGTCGAGAACGTCCGGCTCGTCGGATACGAGAAGGTGACGGGCTATCCGGCCTTCGAGGGGATCGACCCCTTCAAGGTCAGCCTCGAGTTCTTCGACGAGGGCGGGGGAACTCGGCTCGAGCTTCGCGTCAACCCCTGCCCCCGTGAGGCGGAGACCACGAGCCGCGACTTCTGGATGCAGTCGTTCAGCAAGCTCGACAGCCTCCTCGCCCATGATGACGGTCCTACGTCTCGGCACAACTAATCAGTTGTGCAAACGTATGGTTGTGCATATGATCGCCGCATGACAGTCATCGACGAAGACCTGGACCTGGTGTTCGCGGCACTTGCGGACTCGACGAGACGCGCGATCGTCGAGCGCCTCGCACAGGGCGATGCGACGGTGGGCCAGCTCGCGGAGCCGTTCGCCATGACCCAGCAGGCGGTGTCCAAGCACCTCAAGGTGCTCGAGCGCGCTCGTCTCATCTCACGGACCAGGCAGGCGCAGTCCCGGCCGTGCCGGCTCGACACCGAGCACCTGGCCGAGGCGGTGGGCTGGATCGAGCGGCACCGGCAGGTGTGGACAGATCGTCACGACCGCCTCGACGCGCACCTCGCGACCCTGCCTGCCGAAGGGACGACGGCATGACCGAGACGGGCGAGATGACCTTTCGCCGCGTGCACCGGGCATCGCCGGAGCGACTCTTCGACTGCATGACGACGCCGGAGCACCTGACGCACTTCTGGGGGCCGACCGGTACGACCACGCCGGTCGAGAACATCACGGTCGACCTGCGACCCGGCGGCGTCTTCGAGACCACGATGGTCAACGACGCCGACGGCAGCACGTACGCCATGAAGGCGGTGTACGCCGAGGTCCACCGTCCCGACCGGCTCGTGTGGATCGAGGCGGGCGTCGAGGGCGGCATGCGCACCGAGATCACGTTCGTCGATCTCGGCGACGGCCGCACCGAGGTCGTGACGCACCAGACGAACGTCCCCGCGGCCTACCTCAGCGCCGAGGCGCGGGCCGGCTTCACGACGAGCCTCGACCGCTTCGACAGCTATGTCGCATCGCTCGCGCCGGAGCAGTGACACGAACAGGAGCCCGACATGCCAGACCTCACCTCCCCCGACGGGACGACCATCGCGTACGACCGAGCAGGTGACGGCCCGCCGATCGTCCTGGTCGACGGCGCGATGTGCTTTCGGGGAGCCGGGCCGATGGACCCCCTCGTGCACCACCTGTCAGGCGCCTTCACGGTGTTCACGTACGACCGGCGCGGTCGTGGCGAGAGCACCGACACCCTGCCGTACGCGGTGGAGCGCGAGGTCGAGGACCTCGACGCGCTGATCCACCAGGCGGGCGGCGAGGCGGGCGTCTTCGCGTTCTCGTCGGGGGTGGCGCTCGCGCTCGCGACCGCCGCGGCCGGAGCCGGCATCACCCGGTTGGCGCTCTACGAGCCGCCGTTCCTGGCCGAGGTCGGGGACGCCGGGCGGGCCGAGACCTACACCGCACACCTCAACGAGCTGCTCGATGCCGGTGATCGCGGCGGCGCGGTCGCGCTGTTCATGGCGCGGGTCGGCCTGCCACAGCAGATGATCGACGGTGCGCGCACAACACCGGAATGGGCCAGGTTCGAGGCGGTCGCACCGACGCTGGCGTACGACGACCGGCTGCTCGCCGGTGGTCGGGTGCCACGCGACGTGGCCTCGCGGATCCTCACGCCCGCGCTGCTGCTGAGCGGCGGCGCCAGCCCCGACAGCTTCCAGCAGGCAGCCAAGGCCACGGCCACGGCACTGCCAAACGCCGAGCACCGGACGCTCGAGGGCCAGACCCACGAAGTCGCACCCGAGGTGTTGGCGCCGGTTCTCATCGAGTGGTTCGGCGCCTCACTCCCGACGTAGGCCGAGGGTCGACAAGGCCTTCGGCGTCAGGGCTCCCCCGGCCTCTCCACGATCGACAGGGGTGAGGAATCCGCGCTTGCGGGCCTCCGCGACGCGGTTGGTCCAGGTGCCGGCGCTGCCGCCGAACCGCTCGGCGAGTGCCTTGGACGGCGTACGTACGCCCGACTCCACCAGCGATACGTACTCGAAGGCGAGCGCGGCAAGGACATCGTCGCCGCTGCCGAACCTGCCGCCGCTCTGCTCGAGCAGCTCGGTCAACCTCAGTCTCGGCGCCGGCGGCGGCGAGGCCAGCGAGTCCTTGGTCGCCAGTCGCTTGGCCTCCGACAGCAGCGCACCCAGTGGGAGCTCACGGACGTCATTGCCACTGATGCCCGCCTCGGCGTCCATGAGCCGGAGCGTGATCTCGCGGACGTTCCACTGCCGGTGCGTGCCGCGGCGGTGCAGGCGTACGCCGACGCCCCAGTCGTCGGCCAGGCGAAGTGCCACGAGCCGGTCGCCCTCGGCGTCAGCCATGACGGCGTGCGGTTCGAGCAAGTCGTCGAGCATCTCCTCGAGGCCCATCGCCGCTCCTCAGTGGTAGTGACTTGACATTACCACCGGAGAGCGATCACGTCAGGTGATCGGCGGCTGCCTCGCGGATGGCGCGCGCGGTCGTCTCGAGTGCCGGCGTCTGCAGCGCCCACTGCTGCCAGTAGAGGGTGACGTCGACGTGCCGCCGCGGATCGATGCCGAGCAGCCGGCCGGCACGCTCCCCCTCCTCGTACTGCTCCTTGGGGAGCATCCCCCAGCCGAGGCCGAGGGTGATGGCATCGGCGAACTGCGACGACGCCGGGATGTGATGGCGCGGCGGATGGAGCGGGCGCCGGCTCCGCTGGCGCAGGTAGGCGTCCTGGAGGTCATCGCTGCGGTCGAAGACCACGACCGGCGCCCGCGCCAGGCTTGCCGCGTCGACGCCGCCGGGGAACCACTCCGCGACGAACTCCGGACTCGCCATCGGGCGGTATCGCATCGTGCCGAGCCGGGTCGACCGGCAACCCTGCACCGGCGCGGCGTCGGACGTGATCGCGGCCATCACGGTCCCCGAGCGCAGGAGGTCGGCGGTGCGCCCCTCGTCCTCGCGCCTGACGTCGAAGTAGGCCGTCCCCGACAGCGCCGCGAGCGCCGGCAGGACCCACGTCGCCAGGGAGTCACCGTTGATCGCCAGCGGGATCGTCGGTGGGCGCTGGTCGTCCGGGTCCACCTCCACGCGTACGTCCTGCACCAGTGCCGCGACCTGACGGGCCAGACGCAGATAGGCGTGGCCGGCCTCCGTGGCTTCCGTCGGCTTGGTCCGGCGTACGAGGACGCGCCCCGCGGACTGCTCCAACGCCTTGATGCGCTGGCTGACCGCCGAGGGCGTCAGGTGCAGCGCCGACGCGGCGGCGTCGAACGACCCCTCGTCGACGACGGCGGCCAGGGCGCGGAGCTGGGACAGGTCGACATCGGTCACATCAGCGATGCTAATGCATCATTCATAACCTGAACTGGTCTTCAGACGCTGCGTCCCCTTGGATGGAGCCATGGACCACTCCGCCCTCGTCGCGACGCTCGCCGGTGCGGGCTTCGGCCTGTCCCTCATCATCGCGATCGGTGCGCAGAACGCCTTCGTCCTGCGCCAGGGCCTGCGCGGCGAGCACGTGCTCGCCGTCGTGCTGATCTGTGCGATCTCCGACATCATCCTGATCGCCGCCGGGATCGCCGGCATCGGGAGCCTCCTGGACCTGGCGCCGTGGCTCGTGGACGTCATGCGGATCGGCGGCGCGGCCTTCCTCCTGGCGTACGCCGTGATCGCCGCCCGAAAGGCGATCCGTCCCGGCGCGATCGACCCGGAGACGTCCGGCGCACCCTCGCCGCTGTGGCCGACCGTCACGACCGCCGTGGCGTTGACCTGGCTCAACCCCCACGTGTACCTCGACACGATCCTGCTGCTCGGCTCGGTCGCGGGAACCCACGGCGACGACCGCTGGTGGTTCGGGGCGGGAGCGGCCGCCGGATCGATCATCTGGTTCTCGTCGCTCGGCTTCGGAGCGCGCCTGCTGCGACCGCTGTTCTCCAAGCCTGCCTCGTGGCGGATCCTCGACGCCCTGATCGCGATCGTCATGGCGGCGATCGCCGCCAGCCTGCTGCACGGTCTAATGGAGGGGTGAGGTCCTTCGCTCTCGTCGCCGCCGGTGGCGCCGCGGGCACCCTCGCCCGCCACGGGATCGCCGAGGCGCTGGACGCCGACCGGCTCTTCCCCTGGGCGACCTTCCTCGTCAACGTCACGGGGTCCTTCGCCCTCGGCGCGCTGCTGGCGGTGCTGCTCGTACGCGATCACAGCGCTCCGGCGAACCGGCTACGGCTCCTGCTCGGCACCGGGTTCCTCGGCGGCTACACGACGTACAGCGCCCTCGCCGTCGATACCGACACATTGCTCCGCGGAGATCACGTGACGCTCGGCCTCGCCTACGCGGCAGGCAGCGTCTTCGCGGGCCTCGTCGCGGCATTCGCAGGCGTGATGGCCGCCCGCAAGGTCGTGGGATGACGACGCTGCTGATGGCGCTGGCCGGCGGCCTCGGTGCGGGCACGCGCTACTCGCTCGACGCCTGGATGCGCCCGCGGGTGTCCCCCAGGCTCCCGTGGTCTACCCACCTGATCAACATCACCGGGTCGTTGCTGCTCGGCCTGATCGTCGGCGTCGGCGCCGACGACACGTGGCACACGATCGTCGGGACGGGCTTCCTCGGCGGCTACACGACGTTCAGCACCGCGAGCGTCGAGTCGGTGCACCTGGCCCTCGACCGTCGCTACCGCGCAGCTGCGGTCAACGCCGTGGGAATGCTCGCGCTGAGCATCGCCGCGGCGTCCCTCGGGTACGTCATCGGCAACGCGCTCTGAGCGTCGAGTCGCAGGCCCCCGGGGCGGGTCAGGACTTCTTGGCCGCGTCGATCGCGGCCTGGAGGGTCTGCGGCGTCGGCGACTCGACCTTCTTGTCCGCCACGTAGACCGTCGGGGTGGAGTTCACCCCACGCTTCGCACCCGCAGCCTTGGCCTCGTCGATCCACGGCACGAATCGCTCGGTCTTCACACACGAGTCGATGCCCGTGATGCCCAGCCCCTCGAGGGCCGTGATCAGCTCGGCGTTCTCGGGTCCGTTCGTGCCCTCCTCCGGCTGGTTCTGGTAGAGGTAGTCGTGCACCTTGACGTAGTCGGCAACGCCGCCGTTGTCGAGTGCGCACAGCGCGGCATTCGCGGAACGATGGGAGTACCTGTTGGGGCTTCCGCCGGTCTCGTCCAGGAACGAGAACGGGCGGTACGTGATCGTGATCGCGCCGCTCGCGACCTGCTCCTTGAGGAACGCGTTGCTGGTCTGCTCGAACTGCAGGCACGCGGGGCACTGGAAGTCTTCGTAGAGCTCGACCGAGACGGGCTCGGTGCCGGACGGGGCTTCGCCGCCCGCGGCCGCCGTGTCGTAGACGATGCCGAAGTCCTTGGTCGTGTTCTTGGGGTTGACGACCTCGGTCTCCTTCTTGTTCTTGTCGCTCTCGCTCTTGACGGCATAGCCGCCGACGGCGATCAGGGCGATGACGACCGCGACGATCCCGACAGTGATCAGGTTGCGCTGCTTGCGGTCGGCCTTCTCACGCTCTTTGCGCATCTGCTCGGCCCGGGCGGCACGCTGCTGACGTTCGTTGCTCACTGATTTCTCCTGGATCGGGCGGTCACCAACTGGACCAACGCGGCTCGCTCGTTGAAGGTTCCATCAGACCCTACCGGCCCGCACGAAGGACGCGTCGACACGTCACGTCCATGGGTCGTACTAAGGTCAACGGCGTGAATGACAAGCTGGTGTGGATCGACTGCGAGATGACCGGACTCTCCCTCGAGAGCGATGCCTTGGTCGAGGTGGCGGCCCTGGTCACCGACTACGACCTCAACGTCCTCGGTGAGGGGATCGACCTCGTCGTCAAGCCGCCGCAGGCCGCGCTCGAGCAGATGAACGACTTCGTCCGCGAGATGCACACCAGCTCAGGGCTGCTGACGAAGCTCGACGAGGGCCTGAGCCTCCGCGACACCGAGGAGCAGGTCCTGACCTACGTCCGTGAGTTCGTCAAGGAGCCCGGCAGAGCGCCCATGGCCGGCAACACGATCGGCACGGACCGGGCGTTCCTGGCCCGCGACATGACCGAGCTCGAGAGCTGGCTGCACTACCGCGTCGTCGACGTCTCCTCGATCAAGGAGCTCGCGCGCCAGTGGTTCCCCCGGGCCTATTTCGCGGCGCCGGCCAAGGCCGGTCATCACCGCGCGCTGGTCGACATCCAGGAGAGCATCGAGGAGCTGCGCTACTACCGCCGGGCCGTTTTCACCCCGGATCCCGGCATCGACTCCGAGACCGCCAGGGCCATTGCCGCCGAGGTCGCCGGATCGCTGACCGGTGAGGCCCGGCCTACGGTCTGAACGGCCTCAGGTCTGCGTTAGACTTCCTGACGCCGTGTCGGGCGCATGCCCGGCACGCGTGGTGGGCGTAGCTCAGTTGGTAGAGCACCGGCTTGTGGTGCCGGTGGCCGCGGGTTCAAGTCCCGTCGTCCACCCCACGAAGACCCCCGT
>NZ_JAKFCB010000322.1:0-16368 GCF_036676885.1 Aeromicrobium sp. | reverse complement strand
CAGGACACGGGCGTAGTGGGTCTGCCAGAAACCGTCGACGGAGCTGATGATCTGCCAGCTCAGGATGAGGCCTGAGGACACGATGACCAGGACTGAGATCAATGCGATCGTCGAGAACCTGGGTACGATGCGCTCCAGCTCGGCGATGCGGCGCCTGGGTAGCAGGCACACCGTCATGATCGTGAGTCCGCCGACCCAGGCACTGATGCCGACGAGGTGCAGGAACTCGGCGGCCGCACCCCAGGTCGGGTCCGGACCCTGCGTGGCGTGGGCGTTCATGCCGGTCGTACGGATGAGCCCGGCCCCGACGATGAGAGCTGCGACCCGCCAGGGGAGCTCCCGTACGACGCCCTCGCCACGCTGGAACACCGCTGCGACGACCACGGCGGCCAGCAGCCACAGCAGGGCCGTGGCGGTCGTGACCCGGCCGAAGTCCTCGTTGAGTGCCTCGCGGAGCGTCAGGCTTCCGGACGACCGCCAGACCACGACGGCCTCGGACGCTGCGGCGGCAAGGATCCCTGCGGCGACCGACACGCCCAGCAGCCGGCGGGTGCGGCGCACTGTGGCGCCGGCTGGCCACAGCAGCGAGATGAACAGCAGGCCGCCGACGAACACCGCCATCGCGAGGTAGCCGACGATGCGTGCGGACACCGTCACCCAGGTGATGAGGCGTGAGTCGTCGGGCGGCGCGTTCGCCTTGGCGTCCGATGCGGCGGCGGCGTCCTTGCCGGTCTCCTCGACGTGCAGGGTGATGACTCCGGAGCTCTCGTGCCCGTCGTGCGGGTCCTCGGCCTTCCAGCTCAGCAGCACGGTCTTCGCCGGCTTGACCTGGCGGAGGTCGACCTTGAGCGTCGAGGCCTTGCCGGCGACGGCGTCGACCTTCAAGACCTGGCCCTCAGCCTTGATCGTCAGGTTCTCCGGTCCGAGCGCCTCGCGGTACACCAGTGTCGCGTGCGACGGGAGCTCGTCGAGTGTGGTTCCGGTGGCGGGCGTCGATGACTCCAGCTCGTCGTGGGCCTGTGTCGGGGAGGCGAGGCTCAGCGTCAGAGCCGTCGCCGCGGCCGCGAGTGCGCCGAGCCGGGTGGCGCCGCGCCGGCTGATCATTCCGATTCCTCGGCGGCGGTGGCTGTCGTGGTGGTGCAGCAGGTGGGGCCGACGAGGGTGCCGACGAGGCATGTGAGGGGCCCGGGGGCCTTGCCTTCGACGGGAGGTCCGGCAAGGTCGCTGACGACGGGCGCGGTGGAGAGCACGGACGAGAGCAGCGACGAGGACAACTGACCCGCTGCGGGCAGGGCCTCGAGCACCGACGGGGGACAGGTGTCGGCGGCATCCGGCGGCTCTGCCTCGGTCGGCGTCGGCGTCGGCTCCATCGTGTGCGGGTTGTCCGGCATGGCCATGTCCGGCATCGCGTTCGGGCCCGGCATGGCGGGCATGGGCGGGTGCGCGATCGTGGAGGCCGGGGGAGGAGTCGTCGCGGGGGCCGCGGGCGCTGCCGAAGCCGGAGGCTGTGCGGCCGGCGACGCGGCACCTGCCGGGTCTGCCGGTGTGATGCCGATGCCCGACGCATAGCCGAGGATCACGACCACGCCGCCGGCCAGCACGGATGCCATGGCGGCGTCGCGACGGTCGACGAATCCTGCCCGAGATGAGCTCACGGTCTTCCCCCTATTGCAAGGCATGGATGGGAGTGGCCTTGCGTGACAACCATGCTGTCCAGCAGGAATCCGCCGCTGGTGTCGATGGGGTGAATTGCACGGTTCATTTCGCTCATAGCCGCCGACATTCCAGGGTGAGAGCTTGGAAATCGCGCTGACACCCGGCGTTATCACGCCTGCGACTTGGACTCTTGCTACTCGTCGGTAGCCATGTGACACGTGCGATGTCATACTCAGGGTATGACCACGCTCGACTCACCCCCAACGACCTCGTCACCCATCACGCCGGCACGCGCGGCTGAGCTGACGAGCCTCATCCGTACGACCTCGGGTGAGCACCGCACGACCCACTCGCCGCTCACCGGTGACCCGGTTGCCGACATCCCGGTGTCGAGCATCGCCGACGTCGACGAGGCCTTCGCCACGGCTCGCGAAGCGCAGAAGGCGTGGTCCCAGACGTCGTTGCGAGCCCGCAAGCAGGCGCTGCTGCGGCTCCACGACCTGGTCCTCGAGCACCAGGACGAGCTGCTCGACCTGATCCAGGTCGAGTCCGGCAAGAGCCGCGCGCACGCGTTCGACGAGGTCGCCCACCTGGCCCTGACGGCGCGTTTCTACGCCCGCCGGCTCAGGAAGCAGATCGGCACGCGTCGTCGCAACGGCGCACTGCCGGGACTGACCTCGATCACGGTCAACCAGGTCCCCAAGGGCGTCGTCGGCATCATCAGCCCGTGGAACTACCCGCTGACGATGGCGATCTCCGACGGCATTCCGGCGATCGCCGCGGGCAATGCCGTGGTCCACAAGCCAGACAGCCAGAGCCCGCTCATCGCCCTCGCCGGCGTCGAGCTGATGCGCAAGGCCGGCATCCCCGCCGACGTCTGGCAGGTCGTCAGCGGCGCGGGCTCGGTCGTCGGCACCGCGATCATCGAGCGCGCCGACTACGTCTGCTTCACCGGCTCGACCGCGACCGGCAAGCTCATCGCGCAGCAGGCGGCGGCCCGGCTCATCAGCTGTTCGCTCGAGCTCGGCGGCAAGAACCCGATGATCGTCCTCCCGAGTGCCGACATCGACAAGGCCGCGGCCGGCGCCGTACAGGCGTGCTTCTCGTCGGCCGGCCAGCTCTGCGTCTCGATCGAGCGGCTCTACGTCCCCGAGTCGCGCTACGAGGAGTTCAGGGCCGCGTTCGTGTCGCGGGTCGAGCACCTCGCGCTCGGCGCCGCGCTGGACTGGGACGCCGACATCGGCTCCCTCGTCTCGCAGGCCCAGCTCGACACCGTGACGGACCACGTCAAGGACGCGGTCGCCCACGGCGCGACCGTCCTGGTCGGCGGCAAGCCCCGCCCGGACATCGGGCCGTACTTCTACGAGCCGACGGTCCTCGAGGGCGTCGCCCCGGACGCCGAGTGCTTCGCGGGGGAGACGTTCGGGCCGCTGGTCTCGCTCTACCCCTACCGGACCGTCGACGACGCGATCGCGCTCGCCAACCAGGGCGAGTACGGGCTCAACGCCAGCATCTGGGGCAAGCCCCGCGAGGCGCGAGCCATCGCGTCGCGCATCAAGGCCGGCACGATCAACATCAACGAGGGCTTCTCGGCCACGTTCGGCAGTGTCGATGCGCCGATGGGCGGCATGCGTCAGTCGGGCCTCGGCCGTCGCCAGGGCGCCGAGGGCATTCTCCGCTACACCGAGCCGCAGTCGGTCGGCGTGCAGCGCGGGTTCCCGGTCGCCGGCCCGTCGTTCCTGCAGCCTCGGACATACGCCAGGGTGCTCACGGTCGCCATGAGGATCCTGAGGAGGACCCCGCGTGCCTGACAACGACTTCGACTACGACGTCATCGTCATCGGCTCGGGATTCGGCGGGAGCGTCTCGGCGCTGCGGCTGACCGAGAAGGGCTACAAGGTCGCCGTGCTCGAGGCCGGCAAGCGCTACGAGGACGAGGACTTCGCCAAGAGCTCGTGGCGGCTGCGCAAGTTCCTCTGGATGCCGCAGCTCGGCTGCTACGGCATCCAGCGCATCGACAAGCTCAAGGACGTCCTCATCCTGTCGGGTGCGGGCGTCGGTGGCGGCTCGCTCGTGTACGCCAACACGCTCTATGAACCGCTCGACCCGTTCTACAAGGACCTCGCGTGGGGCCACATCACGGATTGGAAGGCCGAGCTGGCGCCCTACTACGACCAGGCCAAGCGCATGCTCGGCGTGTCGGTCTACCCGATCGAGACCGCCGCGGACACGATCATCAAGCAGGTCGCCGAGGACATGGGCGTGGGCGGCACGTTCCACCACACGCCGGTGGGGCTGTTCTTCGGCGAACCGGGCAAGACGGTGGCCGACCCCTACTTCGGTGGCGCCGGGCCGGACCGCGCGGGCTGCCTGCACTGCGGCGAGTGCATGACCGGCTGCCGCCACAACGCCAAGAACACGCTGGTCAAGAACTATCTCTACCTCGCCGAGAAGGGCGGCGCCGAGGTGCACCCGCTCACGACCGTCACCTCCGTCACGCCGCTCGCGGGTGGTGGGTACGAGGTCGAGACCCGTCGTACGAACCGGCGGTTCCGCCCGCACCGGAAGATCACCGCGGAGCAGGTCATCTTCTCCGCCAGCACGATGGGCACCCAGAAGCTTCTGCACCGCATGAAGGACGCCGGCGCCCTCCCACGGGTGTCCGACCGGCTCGGGCTGCTGACGCGTACCAACTCCGAGGCGCTCCTCGGGGCGATCGCCAAGGGCCGCGACGTCGACTACAGCCACGGCGCCGCGATCACGTCATCGTTCCACCCCGACGAGCACACGCACGTCGAGCCGGTGCGCTACGGCAAGGGCTCCAACGCGATGTCGCTGATGCAGACCGTGCTGACCGACGGCAGCACCGGCTCGCCGCGCTGGCGGGTCTGGCTCAAGGAGATGTGGCGGCAGAAGTTCAGCATCTTCAAGCTCTACGACCTGCGGCACTGGTCGGAGCGCACCGTCATCGCACTCGTCATGCAGACCCACGACAACTCGATCACGACCTACACCAAGCGGGGCATCACCGGCCGCCGCAAGCTGACGTCGAAGCAGGGTCACGGTGCCCCCAACCCCTCGTTCATCCCGCCGGCGCACGAGGCGGTCCAGCTGATGGCCGAGCACATGGACGGTACGCCCGGCGGCACGATCGGCGAGCCGTTCAACGTCCCGCTCACGGCGCACTTCATGGGCGGCTGCGCGATCGGCGACTCACCCGAGACCGGCGTGATCGATCCCTACCAGCGGCTGTTCGGCCACGACGGCCTGCACGTCGTCGACGGCTCGGCGATCAGCGCCAACCTCGGCGTCAACCCCTCGCTGACCATCACGGCCCAGGCCGAGCGGGCGATCTCGTACTGGCCCAACAAGGGCGAGGACGACGTACGCCCTCCGGTCGGCGAGCCCTACCGCAAGCTCCAGCCGGTGCCGCCCAAGAACCCGGTGGTGCCGGCCGACGCGCCGGCGGCCCTGCGCCTGCCGATCATCGGTGTCTCATAGGGATCGTGGGGTCGGCGGCCGCGCCCGTCCGCCGCAACCGGCATGTTTCGTCGGCAAGTCGAGAACGCGGAATGTGTCCGGAAGATGTCGGGGAATGCACAGGGCCCGACCGGGAGGGAGCTCACGGGTCGGGCCCTGTTGTGCCACGAGGAGCAGCACATGATCTAACGGGAGGGAGTGTTGTTAGATCCACCCTGTAAAACGACCGTGGTCACACGGGGTTACGGACGTTCCTGAAGATATTTTCCGGCCGATAGGATGGGGCCCGTGGCCCCTGATCATGACCTTGTCCTCGTCGTCGATTTCGGGGCGCAATACGCCCAGCTGATAGCCCGTCGGGTGCGTGAGGCTCGGGTCTACTCCGAGATCGTCCCGCACACCATGCCGGTCGACGAGATGCTCGCCAAGCAGCCCGCCGCGATCATCCTCTCCGGCGGCCCTTCGTCGGTCTACGAGGCGGGCGCCCCCCAGCTCGACGCGTCACTGTTCGACGCCGAGGTGCCGGTGTTCGGCATCTGCTACGGCTTCATGGCGATGGCGCAGGCGCTCGGCGGCAACGTCGCGCACACGGGCCAGCGCGAGTACGGACGCACCGCCGTGAGCGTCGTCGAGCCCGGCACGCTGCTCGCCGGTCTGCCCACGACCCTCACCTCGTGGATGTCGCACGGCGACGAGGTCGTGGCGGCGCCCGAGGGCTTCCTCGTCAACGCCAACTCCCCGCGCGCCACGGTCGCCGCGTTCGAGGACATCGGCCGCAAGCTCGCCGGCGTGCAGTGGCACCCCGAGGTGCTGCACAGCGAGCACGGCCAGCGCATCCTCGAGGCATTCCTGGTCGACATCGCCGGTTGCCGGCAGACCTGGACCAGCAGCAACATCGTCGAGGAGCAGGTCGAGCTGATCCGTCAGCAGGTCGGCGACGCCCGGGTCATCTCGGCTCTGTCCGGCGGCGTCGACTCGGCCGTCTCGACGGCACTGGTGCAGCGCGCGATCGGCGACCAGCTGACCGCCGTGTTCGTCGACCACGGTCTGTTGCGCGAGGGCGAGGCCGAGCAGGTCGAGAAGGACTACGTCGAGGCCACCGGGGTCGACCTCAAGGTCGTCGACGCGAGGGACCAGTTCCTCGGCTTCCTGGCCGGCGTCTCCGACCCCGAGGAGAAGCGCAAGATCATCGGCCGCGAGTTCATCCGAGTCTTCGAGGCTGCGGAGCGCGAGGTGCTCGCGACTCCCGGCACCCCGGTGAAGTTTCTCGTCCAGGGCACGCTCTACCCCGACGTCGTCGAGTCCGGCGGCGGCGCCGGTGCGTCCAACATCAAGAGCCACCACAATGTCGGCGGCCTCCCGGAGGACCTCGAGTTCAGCCTGATCGAGCCGCTCCGCACACTGTTCAAGGACGAGGTCCGCGACGTCGGGCGCCAGCTCGGCATCCCCGAGGCGATCGTCGGGCGCCACCCGTTCCCGGGCCCCGGCCTGGCGATCCGCATCGTCGGCGCGGTCGATGCCGAGCGCCTGCGCATCCTGCGCCGGGCCGACGCGATCGTCCGCGAGGAGACCACGGCGGCCGGCCTCGACGGTGAGATCTGGCAGTTCCCGGTCGTGCTGCTGGCGGACGTACGCTCGGTGGGCGTCCAGGGTGACGGTCGTACGTACGGGCACCCGATCGTGCTGCGCCCGGTGTCGAGCGAGGACGCCATGACCGCCGACTGGAGCCGCCTCCCGTACGACGTGCTGGAGCGCATCTCGACCCGCATCACCAACGAGGTCGACGAGGTCAATCGCGTGGTCCTCGACATCACGAGCAAGCCCCCCGGCACGATCGAATGGGAGTAGTCGGGCTGTCTTGTTAGGGTCGTCGGAGTCAATCGAAGGGGAACACCGGTGAGCCAGCCTGCGTCGCAGCGACCCAAGAGGGTGCTCCTCGCGCTGTTCGCGATCGCCGTGGTGGCCGTCCTGGCCTTCGCCGGGTGGCGCCTGATGGCCGACGACGATCCGGCCAAGCCGCTCGCGACCGGCACGGATTCGACCACGACGACCGCCACGCCGAGCGCTCCGACGACCAAGCCGACCACCACGAAGCCGACGTCGACCGGCGCGTGCGAGGGCCCCGACACCCAGTTCAACATCGAGGGTGTCAAGCAGGACAGCCTGCTGCCGGACTGCGGCACCACGCCGGTGACGCTCGACGAGCAGAAGGACGACGGCCTCGGCCTCGCGTGCGGCGGCTCCTACCCGGTGATCCTCTACAAGACCACGACGACCGACGCCAAGACCTCGATCTGCGGCAAGGATGCCTCTGGCGAGTCGTTCCGCTTCGTCACGAAGCCCGACGGAGGCGACGTCATCGACCTCCCCGGCAGCTACGAACCCCAGCTCGACGCGTTCGTCGCCAAGCAGGGCGACACGAAGTATGCCGTGCAGGGCTACGACGGGACGCTGCTGATCACGAAGGACGGATCCACGACGCGGCAGAAGTCGTCGGACTGGATCTCCCTCGACAACGAGCCCGACTACGACTGACCTCGAACCTCACACGTCGAACGACGCACTGGTACGGCAGATCACGTCGTCGACGACGGCGGAAAGGTCCGACGAACGGGCCGCGACGGCGCGTTGGCGCTCCGATCCGGTGCCGTCGATCAGCAGCCGGCGGATGCCGTCCTCGGCCAGGCTCGTCGTGCCGTGGTCGTCGAGGACAGGTCGCAGGTGGTCGATGAGCCCGGCCAGCGCCTTCTCCGCGGGAACGACGGTCCGCGTGACCGGGTCCATCAAGGACTCGGTCAGGCCGTTGCGGCGGGCCTGCCAGCGAGCGGCCCTCAGCAGGTCAGTGCGCCACGGCGGCGAGATCTTGCCCGCCGCTCGTGACCGGGCAGCGGTCTCGACCATGGCGCGGGCCAGCTCGGCGATGAGCACGGTGTCCTCGAGGTCGGTGCAGGCGTCGGCGACCCTGATCTCGATCGTCGGGAACGTGTGGGACAACCGGGCGTCGAAGTAGATCATGCCCTGGTCCATCGCGGCGCCGGAAGCGATGAGGTCGCGGACCGCCTCCCGGTATCCCTTGATGTCACCGAATGGCTCCACCGGGCCGGCACTGGGCCATCCGTCGTACAGCTGACGGCGCCAGCTGGCATAGCCGGTGTCCTCCCCGCGGTGGAACGGCGAGTTGGCCGACATCGCCGCGAGGAGCGAGAGCCACGGCTGGATCTCGTCGATGATCCCGACGGCTTCTGCCTCGTCGACGTGCACGTGGACGTGGGTGCCACACACCAGGCCGCCCTGGCCGACGATCGGGCCGAACGTCTCGAGCATCGTCACGTAACGTCGCTTGGGCGTCGTACGGCCGTCCTGGTGGGGCAGGACCGGTGTGGCGACTGACGCGAGCTCCGCGCCGACGGACTCGGCGGACTCCGAGGCGAGCCGGCGTTGCTCCACGAGGTCCCACCACAGGGCGGTCAGGTCACTGTGCGGCCGGGTGCGTGTCTCGATCTGCTGGAGGAACAGCTCCTGGTCGAGATCGTCCTCCGCCGCGCGGGTCGAGTGGATCACTCCGTCCGAGACCGGCATCAGTTGCCTGGTCCGGGGATCGATCAGGAACATCTCCTCCTCGACGCCCACCTCACGCACGGTCACGTACTTTCCGAGTCGTCGAGGAGACCCTCGGCGTGTGCCTGCCGGACGAGCCGGCGGACGTTGACGAGATTGCCGCAGTCGGCGTCGATCTGCCGGTTGCGCTCGGTCGCGAACTTCTCGCCGAGCTCGAGCCGGGTGGATTCGGGCACGTCGTCGCGGGCGGGGTTGAGGATCGTCAGCTCCTCCTCGGTGACGTGATGGTTGACGACCTCGGCGAGCTTCTCGAGGGCGTCGTCGAACTTCTGGGTGTCGGTGCCCGAGCACTCGAGCACGTCCAGCAGGGCCTTGTTGCCCTCGGCGTGCTCCTCCTCGCCGTGGTGCACTTCCTCGGTGTCGACGGAGCTCTTGCGCCGCAACGCCGGGTAGACGTGCTTCTCCTCGGCCTCGGAGTGCGCCACGTGCAGCGCCGAGAACGCCGCGCGTACGCGGTCGCGGTCGCTCTCGGTGTTCCGGAGGTCGCGGAGGAGAGCTTCGAATCGCCGGTGGTCCTCGATGATGAGGTCGATCACGTCGCCCGACTCGGGCCGGCCCAGGTCAATCATCGTCATGCGGGGCATCTACCCCTGAGCGTGGCGATCAATCCCGCGTACGTCGGTGTCGCATGCCAGTTTGCCCGTCCGGGCCCGGGGTAGCACTGCCGAATGAACCTCACACCCGATCGGCTGACGCCATGAGCGTCAACCGGCGCGTCATCGCCGCGACACCCGACGACGTGTGGAACGTCCTCTCCGACGGCTGGCTCTACCCGTTGTGGGTCGTCGGCGCGACACGGATGCGCGACGTGGACCGTGACTGGCCCGAGGTCGGCAGCCGCATCCATCACTCCGTCGGCGTCTGGCCCGTGCTGATCGACGATCACACCGAGGTGCTGGAGGCCGTGCCTGGCCGGTCGATCACCCTCAGGGCCCGCGCCTGGCCGATGGGTGAGGCCAAGGTCGACATCCGGCTGAGCGATGTCGGCGCCCAGACCGAGGTCGTCATCACGGAGGACGCCATCGCCGGTCCCGGGGTCCTGGTGCCGGAGCCGCTCAAGGGCCTCACGCTCAGCTGGCGCAACACCGAGACGCTGCGGCGCCTCGCGTTCGTTGCCGAGGGCCGCCACGAGGCACACGACTCGACGCCGAGGTCAACGCGTTGATCGACATCGACCGCAACGCGATCGTTCGGCTGAGCGGCAAGGCCCGGCCGTGAGTCGTACGTACGACGCCATCGTCGTCGGCGCGGGCCCCAACGGGCTCGTCGCCGCGAATCACCTGGCCGACGTCGGCTGGTCGGTGCTCGTGCTCGAGGCGCAGCCTGACGTCGGGGGAGCGGTGCGCAGCGCCGAGGATGTCCATCCCGGCTTCGTCCACGACACCTTCAGCTCGTTCCATCCCCTGGCGGAGGCCTCGCCGGCGATCCGCTCGTTCCACCTCGAGGAGCACGGCCTCGTGTGGCAGCACGCGCCCGCCGTGCTCGGCCATCCGACCAAGGACGGGCAATGGGCGATCCTGCACCGCGACCGCGACATCACCGCGGGCCTGATGGACGAGCAGCACCGCGGCGACGGTGAGTCCTGGCTCGAGCTCTGCCAGCAGTGGGACCGGATCGGCGACCAGCTGGTCAAGGCCCTGTTGTCGCCGTTCCCCCCGGTCAGGAACGGCCTGGGCGCGCTGGCCCGGCTCCGGGGCGTCGGCGGCCTGGACTTCGTACGCATGATGGTGACGCCGGCCGCCGAGCTGGGCCTCTCGAGGTTCGTGGGCCCGTCACCTCGGCTGTTGATCGCCGGCAACGCCGGTCACGCGGACGTACCGCTGCACGCGCCGGGATCCGGCCTGATGGGGATCCTGCTGGTCATGCTGGGCCAGACCGTCGGCTTCCCCGCGCCGCAGGGCGGGGCCGGCGAGCTGACCAAGGCGCTCGCCCGCCGTTTCGAGGCGCTCGGCGGCCAGATCCACTGTTCGTCGGAGGTCTCCCGGATCAAGGTCGAGGATCGTCGCGCCGTCGGCGTGCGTACGACTGACGGTGAGCGGTTCGGCGCCCGCCGAGCCGTGCTCGCGGACGTGGCCGCTCCGCACCTCTACGGCGGCCTGGTCCACGCCGCCGACCTGCCCGCCAGGACCGTCCGGGCCATGACGTCCTTCGAGCTCGATCCCGGCACGGTCAAGGTCGACTGGGCGCTCGACGGCGTCGTGCCGTGGGCCAAGCCCCCGCCGTACGACCCGGGCACGTTCCACGTCGCGGACTCGGTCGAGCAGATGACCGAGGCGCTGGGCCAGGTCTCGGCCCGGGCGATCCCCGCAGCGCCGTTCCTGCTCGCGGGCCAGATGTCGACGACCGACCCGACCCGCTCGCCCGCCGGGACCGAAGCCCTGTGGGCATACACGCACGTGCCACAGGATGCCGTCCGCGACGCCGGGGACGACGGCATCCGCGGTGTGTGGGACCGCGACGACTGCGAGCGGTTCGCCGACCGCATGCAGGCCCGGATCGAGGAGGTGGCTCCGGGATTCGAGTCGCGGATCATGGCGCGGCGCGTGCTCGGGCCGCGGGAGCTCGAGCAGCGGGACGCCAACCTGATCGGCGGGGCGATCAACGGCGGCACGGCGCAGCTGCACCAGGAGCTGATCTTCCGGCCGGTTCCGGGGATGGGCCGGGCCGAGACGGTCATCCGTGGGCTCTATCTCGCGTCGGCGTCGGCCCATCCCGGTGGTGGGGTGCACGGGGCCTGCGGGATGAACGCCGCGCGGGCGGCGATCGCGCACACCCGCGTACGCGAGCTGCTGCCGGCGTCGCTCAGGCGGTGAGCTGCTCCCCGGCCGGCGCTTCGAGTGCGACTGGTCGATGGGCCCGTCAGCCGAGGCGGTCCAGCTCTGCCTCGGCGTCCTCCAGCACGCGCTGGGCCTCTCGCTCGGCCTCCTCGGCCCGGTCGGCCGCCTTGTCGGCCTGGTCGAGTGCCCGCTCGGTCTCCCCGATCTCCCGGTCGATCGCCTTGGCCCTCTTGCGCAGCTCCGCGAGCTCGTCCTGCAGCTCCTCGCGCTCGTCCACCAGCGACTCGAGCTCCTCGGTGGCCGTCCTGGCCTTGCGCCGCGCCTTCTCCACCGCCGCCTCGGCCGCCTCGCGCCGCTTGCGCTCGAGCTGCGTCGGGCCCTGCTTGACCTTCCTGGTCCGGGGCCGCGCTCCCTCCGGCGGGATCGCGACGACGTCCGTGAGGTCGACCGGCTCGAACGGGCTGGCGGCGAACGTATTGACGAGCAGCCCGTCCTGCACCGCGTTCGCGGCGTCGGGATCGGTCATGGCGGCGCGCAGGGTCTCCTCGACGCCGGCGGCGGCCTGGGCGCTCAAAGTGCCGCCAGAGGTCCTGGCCAGCTCGGTCGCCTCGTCGATCGCCTGGCGGGTGAGGTCGCGCCGGGCGCGGTCGAGCAGCCTCGTGCGCGACCCGTCCGAGTCGGACTGCGCGTCACGCAGCTGCTCGCCGAGCTCGACGACCTCCTCGACCAGCTCGGCCCGGTCCCGCGCCAGCGCGTTGACGGCCCAGGCGGCGGCGCTCGGTTTGCGCAGCGCCTTGACCTGCTTCGCCAGCTCCTTGTCGCCGGCCCCGGCGGCGGCCTCCTTGCGGGCGGCGATGAATTCCGACAGCGGCCGGCCGTAGAGCTCCTGGGCGATCGAACGCAGGTCGGCCATGCGCCCACCCTAGAGCTGCGGCGGGTTTGTCGCCTGATGTCGGCGGGTAAGTCTGAGCATGACGTCCCTGTGGCTGGATCGAGCCGACCTGCCCGAGAGCGACCCGCTTCCGGTGGGCGAGCGCCTCGATGACCTGGTGATCGGCGCCGGACTGACCGGCTTGACGACGGCGTTGCTCCTCGCCCGAGCGGGCCGCCGAGTGGCCGTCGTCGAGGCCCGCCACATCGGCGCCGTGACGACCGGCAACACCACGGCCAAGCTCTCGCTCCTGCAGGGCACCAAGCTGTCGACGATCCTGCAGCGCCAGTCCCATCAGGTCGCGCAGGCGTACGTGGACGCCAACCTCGAGGGACAGCAGTGGCTCGTGCGGTTCTGCTCGGACCGTGGTGTGCCGGTCCAGGCCCGCGACGCGATCACGTATGCCGCGGAGATCCACCAGGTCGATGCGGCGCGTGCGGAGCACGACGCGGCTCGCTCGCTGGGGCTCGGCGCGCGGTGGCACGACCAGCTCGACGTGCCCTTCCCCAATCACGGCGGCACGGTCCTCGCCGACCAGTCCCAGTTCGATCCGCTGGACATCCTGATCGCACTTGCGCGCGAGCTCCGGGAGCACGGTGGCACGATCCACGAGGGCCACCGGGTCGTGAGCGCCTCGAAGAGCGGCCGCCCGTCGGTGCACCTGGGTGACGGCACCGAGCTGACCGCCGACGAGGTCATCCTGGCGACCGGCACGCCGATCCTCGACCGCGGCCTCTACTTCGCCAAGCTCGAACCGCTGCGGTCGTACGCCCTGGCGTTCGACTTCGCCACGACGCCGTTGCCGATGAGCCTGTCCGCAGGGCAGCCGTCCCGTTCGATCCGCGACGTGCCGCGTGCGGACGGGACGACCAAGCTCATGATCGGCGGCAACGGGCACACCGTGGGGCGCACCTACTCCGAGGCACAGCGCGTGGACGAGCTGCGTGCGTGGACCGCCAGGTACTTCCCGGGCGCCGTCGAGACGCACGTGTGGTCGGCCCAGGACTACCGGTCCCACGACGGCATCCCGTACGTCGGGCATCTGCCGCGCGGTGGCGGCAGGTTCCACGTCGCGACCGGCTTCGACAAGTGGGGCATGACGAACGCCGTGGCCGCGGCCCGCAACCTGTCGTCGAAGCTGCTGGGCGAGCCGGTGCCGTGGTCGAAGCCGCTGTCGCGGCGCATCAGCCGACCGGCCGGCGCGGCCAGGATCGCGACGATCAACCTCTCGGTCGGCGCTGAGCTCGCCAAGGGGATCGTGACCGCGGAGCTGCGCCCGATGCCCGACGCGCCCTCGGAGGGCAGCGGCGAGGTCGGCCGCGACGGCTTCCTGCCGACCGGCGTCTCGACGGTCGACGGGCGTACGTGCGCGGTCCGCGCCGTGTGCACCCACCTGGGCGGCATCCTCTCGTGGAACGACCAGGAGAAGAGCTGGGACTGCCCGTTGCACGGGTCGAGGTTCACGCCCGAAGGTGAGGTCCTCGAGGGGCCGGCGACCAAGCCGCTGCACACGCCCCCTGACTAGGGCCGGTCGCGGACCGCGAGCACCTTGTGGGTGCCGTCGCACCATGGCTGGCTGGCCGACTTGCCGCACCGGCAGACCGCGCTCACGGGTCGCCGGGTCTGGTGCGTGACGCCCTCGGCGTCCTCGACGAGGTGCTCACCCCGCAGCAGCAGCGGCCCGCCCGGGCACACGATGACATCCGGATGGTCGAAGCCGTGGTCCTCGGTCATGCGGTTGCCCATCCGTCCAGCATCCGCTGGGCGTAGCGGTCCTCGAGGTCAAGGCACGTGAAGGCACCGAACACGACATCGTCGACGAGCTGCGGCTCCTCGGCGACGAGGGCGCCGCAGATCGTACGGACGGCGAGCTGCTCGTGCACGGCGTCGGCCTCGACGTGCTCGTCGTAGTAGGCGATCAACTCCGGCGGGAAACCCAGGCGGGTCAGCCCGTGTGCCATGCGCCGCGAGGGAAGCGAGCTGGTGGCCTCGAACGCGGCCAGATGCCCCAGCGATGCTCCCCGTAGCCGCCGGTGGAGCCCGAACAGCGACATCGCGTTGCTGAGCTCGAGGATCTCGCCCGGCACGTCGTCGATGTACGCGTAGGGATCTGCCCGGAGCCCCGACGCCTCCAGTCCCAGGGCAAAGAGGTGTGCGTGGAGCCGGTTGGGGTCACCGCCGCCGTACTCGTCGTACTGCAGCTCCATCAACGCCGCCTTGGGCGCTGTCGGGAGTCGCGGCACGATCCAGGCGGTCGGGTCTGACTCCTTGAGGTGGTAGATCGACCGGTGTCGCAGCAGCTCGAGCACCTGCTCCCGGTCCGCCTTGTGCTGGACGTACGCCGCGATCGAGGGCCCGTCGTGGTCAGCGATGAAGGCGAACAGGGACTCCGCGAACGGTCCGTCCAGTGTGCTCGCGGGCTGACGGGCACGGAGCTCGCTCTCGAGGTCCCGCTCGAGCGCGCGCCGCACCTCGAGGACGCCGGGGTGCCACTCCAGCTCGCCGTCGACGTCCTCGAAGCCGGCGTAGTGGAGCTCATACATGGCCCACAGCGCGATCTGCACGTCATCGCCGTCGGTCGGCGGGACGTGCGGCACACGCCCGACATCGTCGGGCTCTCCCCGCAGGACGTCGAACAGCGCTTCGCTCAGCTCGCCACGCGGCTTAGGGAGCAGCATCGCGGTCCTCGTCCTCGCCGAGTTCCTGCCACTCGCCCCGGCAGTCGAGGAATCCTCGAGGCGGATTCGGGCGCGCCGGCGGTTCGGGCCGCGGGCCGTCCGGGAGCTGGGTGGAGGCTGGCAGGTTCGTCATGTCCCGGCCCTCATACCCGTGCGTCGTGGTGGCGAAACCCGGGTGTGCGGCCGATGACCTACGGGATGTGAACGGGTGACTCGAACTCAGGCAGGGAATCTGTGTGAGAGCCTGTCCGTTGAATCTCCTGCAATCGCAGGTGTGTCGATGTTCACAGGCTTACCCACAATGTGTGCATATAGTTCTTTCGAACTAGACAGGTAGTCACTTGTGACCTGGGTCACAGGGTGAGACGGGTGTCCGAGCGGTGATATTCGCTCTGAGCCGTCACTCCTGGAACGCGTCCGGGATGCCGTCGCCGTCATCATCGAGGCGTTCGTGCTCCTCGATGCGGGAGTAGTGCCGGTTGCGCGCGCGGAGGACGACTGCCGCGGCGCCGGCGGAGACCAGTGACCCGATGAGGACGCCGACCTTGACGTGCTCGTCGGCCTCGGTGCCGGCGCCGTACGCCAGCTCGCCGATCAGCAGCGAGACCGTGAAACCGACGCCCGCCAGCATGGAAAGGCCCAGGACGTCGACCCAGGCGAGGTCCTCGTCGAGGTCGGCGCGGGTGAATCGCGCCGCCAGCCAGGTGGCGCCGAAGATGCCGAGCGTCTTGCCGAGGAAGAGCCCCGCGATGATGCCGATCGTGATCGGGTCGCGCAGCGCACCCGTGAACCCGTCCCATCCTCCGATCGCGACACCGGCGGAGAAGAACGCGAAGATCGGCACCGCGACCGCCGCTGAGAGCGGGCGGAAGCGGTGCTCGAAGTGCTCGGCGAGCCCCCGCCCGTCCTGGCCGTCCCGCCGAAGGACCGGGACAGCGAATCCCAGCAGGACGCCGGCGACCGTCGCGTGGACACCGGACGCGTGGACCAGCCCCCACGCCAGCGCGGCCAGCGGAAGCAGCAGCCACCACGTACGTACGCGTCGCTGCACGAGGAACGTGAACGCCGCGAGCGGCACGACCGCGGCGAGCAGCCACACCGGATCGAGGTCAGCCGTGTAGAAGACCGCGATGATGGTGATCGCGAGCAGGTCGTCGACGATCGCGAGCGTCAGCAGGAACGTGCGCAGGCCCGTGGGCAGGTGGGTGCTGATGATCGCCAGCACCGC
>NZ_JAKFCB010000321.1:0-1814 GCF_036676885.1 Aeromicrobium sp. | reverse complement strand
GGCTTGCCGAAGATCTCGCCCTCGAACGCCAGCACGGAGTCGCAGCCGATGACCAGCGCGTCGGGCTCGACCTGGGCGGCGACCGTACGGCACTTGAGCTGCGCCAGCGCGGCAGCCAGGTTGGCGGCGTCGGTCGAGGTGATGCGCTCCTCGTCGACACCCGAGACGATGACCTCGGGCTCGATTCCGGCAGTGCGTAGCGTCGCGAGCCGCGCCGGTGAGGCCGAGGCGAGGATGATCCTCATCGCAGGGCTCCTTCGTCGTAGCGGGTCCGTACGACCTCGAGCCGGTCGTCGCGCAGCAGCGCGTCGGCCAGCTCCTTGGTGCCGCCGACCGCCGTCCACGTGTTCTCGATGTTGGTCGTGACGAACCACGCGTGGTCGGCGGGCCACATGAGGTTGGGACTGTTGATGTCCCGCGGCACGCCATGTCCGTAGCTCGTCGCGCCCCACTCACCGGCGGAGGTCAGGGGACCGCCGAAGAGGAGGTAGTCGTGGAAGTACGAGACCTTGGGCCCCTCGAGGACTGACGTAGGGAACGCCGGCGGGACGGGAGGCCGAGGCTTCTCTTTGGTGAAGAAGCGCCCGGGCCAGCGTGCAGGCCCGGTGAATGCTGTCAGGAAGAGGGCGGACTCACCGCCGTAGAGCTCGCCGAAGCCGTCCCACAGGCCGAAGAAGCAGTCGTCGGGCGTCGTCGTGTGCTGTGCCAGGTCGTCGCACAGCGCGCGCAGGAGGTGCTCCTCGAGGTGACCTTCGTACCGGTCGTCATCGGGCCCCCTCGGGCTGTGGAGCACCCGGACGTACGCGTCGAAGCCCGACGGCCCGAGGTTCGCACGCAGCACGGGCGGCGCGTCGTCGTCGACGAACCAGTCGGCGGCGGACACGTCGGCGAGGGGCCGCAGGGGCATCGTCAGCCGCCGTAGGCCGAGCGGTGCCACAGGTCCGGGCCGACCCGGTGCGGCGCGCGGGCCATGCGGGCGGGATGCCCCCACTGCGACCGGACCTTGGGCTTGGCGCGGGCGGCGGCGTGTGCGGCTGCGGCGTTGCGGGCGGCGACGACGGCGACGAGCGCGGCGAGCTCTTCGGGCGTCAGGTCACCCTTGACGACGCGGAGGATGGGCTTGTGTCCTTCGCTCGCTCGTTCCTCGCTCGCTCCCGTTCGGCCGCTGGCGGCCTCACTAGGAACCGGAGATGGCTCCGAGGTCTCGCTCACAGCGGGATGTTCCCGTGCTTCTTGGGCGGCAGCGTCTCGCGCTTGGTCTTGAGCAGCCGCAGCGCCTTGACGACCTCGGCACGGGTCTGTGCCGGCTCGATGACGGCGTCGATGTAGCCGCGCTCGGCCGCCAGGTAGGGGTTGCAGAGCGTGTCCTCGTACTCCGTCATCAGCTCGGCCCGCGTGGCGTCCGGGTCGTCGGACGCGGCGATCTCCTTGCGGTAGAGGATGCCGACGGCTCCCGATGCGCCGACGACGGCGATCTGGGCCGAGGGCCAGGCGATGTTGATGTCGGCGCCGAGGTGCTTGGAGCCCATGACGTCGTACGCGCCGCCGTACGCCTTGCGGGTGATGACCGTGACGAGCGGGACGGTCGCCTCGGCGTAGGCGTAGATGAGCTTCGCGCCGCGGCGGATGATGCCGTCCCACTCCTGGCCGGTGCCGGGCAGGAAGCCGGGCACGTCGACGAACGTGAGGACCGGGATGTTGAACGCGTCGCAGGTGCGGACGAAGCGGGCCGCCTTCTCGGAGGCGTCGATGTCGAGGCAGCCGGCGAGCTGCATCGGCTGGTTGGCGACGATGCCGACGCTGCGGCCCTCGAC
>NZ_JAKFCB010000320.1:0-10168 GCF_036676885.1 Aeromicrobium sp. | reverse complement strand
GCGGCAAACGCCGAATGCGGCGACGTGACGATCGCCAGCATGAACTGGCAGAGCGCCGAGGTCCTGGCAAGCCTGGACAAGATCATCCTGGGCGAGGGTTATGGCTGCAACGCCGATGTCATCGTCGGTGACACCGTTCCCACCATCACCTCGATGATCGAGAAGGGCGAGCCGGATCTGGCGCCGGAAGGCTGGGTCGACCTGCTGCCGGACGTCGTCAACCGCGGCCTCGAGGAGGGCAAGCTCGTCGGCGCCGCCGTGGCGCTGTCGGACGGCGCGGTCCAGGGCTGGTGGATCCCCAAGTACCTCGCCGACGCCAATCCCGAGGGTGCGTGTTACATGCTCTGCCTCGGTGCCGTGTTCCGGTTGGAGCGGTGGGAGACCGAGGAGGCCCGGCGTCTGGTCAACCAGGCCCTGCTCCTCGCCGACGACGTGTCGGAGCCGACGCGGCTCAAGCTTCTGGCCATCAGGGACATCGTCGACGGTGTGGAGGGCACGTCGATCATCGCCACTCCTCCTGCTGTCGGGCTCGACGACCCGATCACAGCAGATGCCGACCTGCTACTGCTGCGGGCACACGCCATGACGACGCGCGAGGCCTATTCCGACGCGAGGCAGCTCTTCACCGTCGTGCTGAACCATCCGTCCAGCCGCTACACGCTCCGTCACGACCTTGCGACGTACGGGACGATCCGCAACGAGATCAACGCCAATGAGTTCCGGCTGGCCCGCGCGGCCTCGGACCCGTCGGAGGGCCCGGGCCCGTCGCTCACCCACACGACATCGGCGTTCGTCTACGTGCAGGCTTGGTACGCCTACTCGCTCGGCCAGATGGACGAGGCAGAGGAGCTCATCGAGAAGTGCATCAAGATCGCGTCGATCGAGGCGAGCCAATCGCTTCGGGCACGCGCCATCGCACTGCGCGGCGCCCTGCGTCTCCTGACCGGCGACGCAGAGGCGGCCGTCATGGACCTGCGACAGGTGAGCGCCGCCTCGACCCGGTTCCGCAACCCGACCCTGTTGCGTCACTGGGCCGACTACACCGAAGTGTGCGTCATGACGGGTCGCGAGCAGGAGGCGGCGGCCACCGTCGCGGCGCTCGAGCGTCGCCTCTCGTCACATCGATCGCGGTGGGGAGAGTTGGCGCTGATGCGTTGCCGGGCCCTCATCGAGCCCGGCCGACCCTCACTCGCGCTGCTCGACGCTGCCGTGAAGGAGTTCGGCCGCGACGAGCTGCCGTACGAGCTCGGCCGGACGCTGAGGTGCCTGGCGATCCGCCAGGAAGAGCTCGGGATGACGGTCGAGAGCCGGCGCACACGTATGGCTGCCGTCACGGCGTTCGAGGCTTCCGGAGCCGATGCCTGGGCGGCACGCACGGACCAGCTCGTGCCTGCACGTGCGACGTCGACGATGGCGGGGAGCGACGGCGCCGGGGGGCTCGAGCAGCTCACCCAGGACGAACGGGACGTCGCGATGCGGGTCCTGCAGGGTCTGCGCAACCGCGAGATCGCCCAAGAGCTGTTCGTGTCAGTCCGCACTGTCGAGCTGCGGCTCACACACATCTACCGCGCGCTCCGGGTCCACTCCCGAGCCCAGCTCGTGGCGATGCTCACGGGGGCCGGCGCCCCCGGCGACGGCTCACCTCCGGGCGGCGCTCCGCCACACCTCTGAGGCGGCCACGTTCCCCTACCGATGGCGGAGAGCCGAAGCCAGTTGCGGAGTCCCACATCCTGTCGTTCCGGGTGACTGCGGACACCCGTAGGAGTTCGAGGTTTTCGCCCGGGCTGTCGCGGACCGATGCATTGTTCTCGATATCCGACGCGCCGCCGCGAGAGCGATGGCCCAGGACAGGACATTCAGCTCAGGAACCAGCAGCAGGGGAGCTATTCATGGCCAACAGTGACAAGTCCGCACCACCGTCGCGCACGGACTGCGCGCGAAGGTCCACACGGAGTCGTTTCCGAGAGCGTTGCGGCCTCACCACGCACCAGCACGGAGCTGGTCTGAGATGAAGGTCGTCAATCAGCCCGATGTCTTGATGAGGCCTGCGGAAGTTGCCGCGATATTCGATGTGCACACCAAGACCGTGTGCAAGTGGGCCGACGAGGGAAATCTCACGGTGGTCCGGACCATGGGTGGTCATCGGCGTTACCTGCGGGCTGAGGTCATGGCCCTGCGGAACGCGAAAGTCACCCTGCGTCGCTGGGGGGTCTGACCTGTCCACCACGCGGTCGTACATGCCAGTGGCCTGGATCATCTCGGGTGTCATCGCTTCGTTGCTGGTCCTCCCGGCGCTCGCAGTCACGATCACGCGGTTGCTGCCTGGCGACAGCCTCTGGTGGGTGATCCTTCGCGCCTGCACACCAGTGGCGATCGTCCCGTACACCCTCGCGGTGATCGCATTGGTCGCGATGTCCCACGGACTTCGCGGCTCGGCACGGACGACCGCCAGTTCGGCACTGGCGGCGGTCGTGTCGCTGCTCATCCTGCACGTGTGGTGGTTCGCCAAGCCCTTCCTGGCGGATGCGCCCGGATCGGCCACTGATGACGGTTTCGTCGTCATGACCGCGAACCTGCACATCGGGCGGGCCGATCCGGATGCGGTGCTCGATGCCGTGGATCGCCACGGCGTGGACGTCCTGGTCCTCGTGGAGGTCACGCCCACGGCCCTCGTCGAGCTGGACGAGGCCGGCCTCGGACGGCGACTGGGTCATCGGGCTGGCGCAGCGCAGCCGGATCGTGACGGGATCATGCTCTTCGCGAACAATCCGCTGCACGACCTCACCGAGATCGACACCAGCTCTCCGGGCTTCGGCGCCGAGATGACCACCAGCAGTGGCCCGCTACGCATCCTTGCGGTGCACCCGATCGCACCCAACAACGGCGTCGCACAGTGGGCAAACGATCTTGACGTCGTCGTCGCGGCGGCCCGAGCGTCCCACGGGCCGACGATGGTCGCCGGCGACTTCAACGCCACGTTGGACCACCCTCAGCTCCAAGCGCTGATGGATTCGGACTATCGCGATGCCAGCGCCGATGCCGGACTCGGCTGGCGGCCCACCTGGCCGTCATCGGACAACGTCCGGCTCATCAGCTTGAGACTGCCATCTCTCTTCGGTCTCGACCACGTCTTCATCCGCGGACCGTTGGAGGCAACGGACGCAGACGTGCGAGCCATGCCGGGCAGCGACCACCGGGCGCTGGTGACCCGCATAGCGTGGACAGACTCCCTGGATCGAGCGGCCGATCAGTTGCCCGCGCCGCCTGACGCCGATCCTGCCGCGCGGTGACTCCGACGAGCGCCCCGCGGCGGTCGAGGTCGAACGAACGGCCGCTGTAGTCTGCGAGCAGAGGAAGGCACGGGGCAGCAGGCCCCGGTGCCCGACCGCTCGTCTGGAGTCTGCATGCAACAGCTTGACCTGGGCGTGATCGCCCACACCGCCAAGGAGAACGAACGGCGCCTGCCGATCCACCCCCGGCATCTCGAACGCCTCACCGAGGAGCAGCGCCCGCACGTGTTCCTCGAAGAGGGCTACGGCGAGCACTTCAGCTGGTCCGACGACGAGCTGAAGCCGTTCGTCGGCGGCATCCTGAGCCGGGCCGAGCTGATCGAGCGCTGCGACATCATCCTGCTGACCAAGCCGCAGCCGTCCGACCTGCTCGAGATGCGCGAGGGCCAGACGCTGTGGGGCTGGCCGCACTGCGTGCAGGACCGTGCGCTCACGCAGGCCGCGATCGACCGCAAGCTGACCCTCATCGCGTGGGAGGTCATGAACCACTGGAGCCCGGACGGCAACTTCCTGCTGCACGTCTTCCACAAGAACAACGAGCTCGCCGGCTACTCCTCGGTGCTGCACGCGATGGAGATCGCCGGGCTGACCGGCAACTACGGCCGCCGCCTCAGCGCCGCCGTCATCGGGTTCGGCGCCACGGCGCGTGGCGCGGTCACCGCGCTGAGCGCGCACGGCATCCACGACGTCGACATCTTCACGCAGCGCGGCGTGGCCGCGGTCAGCGCGCCGATCCACTCGGCCCGCATCGTGCACTTCGACCCGGCCGCATCCCCGGCTGAGAGCCGCGCGTTCGTGGACGAGAGCTGGGTCCCGATGCCGGCGCTGCTCGCCGAGCACGACGTCATCGTCAACTGCGTCCTGCAGAACCCCAACTCCCCGATGACCTTCCTGACGAACGACGACCTGCCGACGATGGCGTCCGGCACGATCGTCGTCGACGTCTCGTGCGACGAGGGCATGGGGTTCGAGTGGGCCAAGCCGACGTCGTTCGACGAGCCGACGTTCACGGTCGGCAACGGCGTGACCTACTACGCCGTCGACCACAGCCCGTCATACCTGTGGAACTCCGCGACCTGGGAGATCAGCCAGGCGCTGCTGCCGTACGTGCCGAAGGTCCTCGCCGGCCCCGAATCCTGGGACGCCGACGAGACGCTGCGACGGGCGATCGAGATCCGCAACGGCGTCGTGCAGAATCCGGAGATCCTGGCGTTCCAGAAGCGCTCACCCGACTACCCGCACGCGTAGACGCCCGGCATGCTGGACGGTATGGATCGCATCACGACGCCCTTCGACATCAACTCGACCGCCGTCGAGGTCGTCAACGGGATCGACCTGCGCGGCAAGCGAGCCGTCGTGACTGGCGGCGCCTCCGGCATCGGCGTCGAGACCGCCAGGGCGCTGGCCGGCGCCGGCGCTGACGTGACCCTCGCGGTGCGCGACACGACGGCCGGCGAAAGGGTCGCCGCCGAGATCCGGGCCACGACCAACGGCGGCACCATCGAGGTGCGCCGCCTCGAGCTCACCGACCTCGACAGCGTTGACGCGTTCGTCGCCGACTGGGCCGGGCCGCTCGACATCCTCGTCAACAACGCGGGCATCATGGCGACCCCGGAGACCTACACCGACCAGGGCTGGGAGCTGCAGTTCGCGACCAACCACCTGGGTCATTTCAAGCTCGCGTACGGCCTGCACGACGCGCTCGCCGCGGCCGGCCGGGCGCGCATCGTCTCGGTCAGCTCGAGCGCCCACTTCCGGTCGCCGGTGATCTTCGACGACCTGTTCTTCCGCTTCATGCCGTACGACCCGTGGGCCGCATACGGCCAGTCCAAGACCGCCAACGTGCTGTTCGCGGTCGAGGCCACGAAGCGTTGGGTCGCCGACGGGATCACCGCCAACTCGTTGATGCCGGGCTCCATCGCCACCAATCTGCAGCGCTACAGCGGCGCAGGGACGTCGAACCCGCTCGCCAAGACGACCGAGCAGGGCGCGTCGACCTCGGTGCTGCTCGCGACCAGCCCGCTGCTCGAGGGGATCGGCGGCCGCTACTTCGTCAACAACCAGGAGGCGGTCGTCGTCGATCGGCCGACCACCGACATGACCGGCGTCGCGCCGTACGCCCTGGACCCGGCCAATGCCGAGCGGCTCTGGGACGTGTCGCAGGAGCTGCTCGGCCTCTGAGCCGCGACGGGGCCTTTCGGCGTTCAGCCCGGCCCCAGTAGCGTCGACAGCACACCCGAGACGGAAGAAGGTTCACGATGCCCACACGCACAGCTCGCACGGCCTGGGACGGCGGCCTGCAGGATGGTTCAGGACAGGTCGAGCTCACCAGCTCGGGCCTCGGTACGTTCGAGGTCTCGTTCCCCAAGCGCGCGTCCGACGACGGCGGCGGCGTCACGAACCCCGAGGAGCTCATCGGGGCCGCGCACTCGGCGTGCTACGCCATGTCGTTCGCCGGCGCCCTCAACAAGCGGGGCGCCACGCCGCTCACGATGGAGGTCAAGGCCGATGTCACGGTCGAGATCCATCCGGAGAAGGGCCTCACGATCAGCACCGTGGTGCTGACCGTGCGTGGCGAGGCCGAGGGCATCGACGAGGCCGGATTCATCGAAGCTGCCGAGGCCGCGAAGGTTGCGTGCCCGGTCAGCAAGGCCCTCGCCAGCGTCGACATCACGCTCGACGCGGCGATGGAAACGCCCTAGCTGCAGGGGCTACGGCTTGGGAGCGCTGAGCGTCCTGGAGGTCGAGGTCTTCTCCTCGCCGCCATCGCGGTCAGTGATCTCGAGCCGTGCCCGCAGGGGCTTCTCGGGGTTGTCGAGGCAGGCCAACGGCACACTCATCCGCAGCTGGGATCCCCTGATGCGCATCCCGGCGCTGCAGGCGAACTGCTCGTCGTCGCCGTCCTTCACGAGGTAGAGCTGCGGGATGATGAATCCCCCGCGAGCGTCCTGGAAGGTCGTCACGCGCCACAGGATCTTGCCGCCGTCCTGGCCCAGCATGAGGTTGACGCTGTCGACCTTCTTGATGTCGATGTCGGGAAGCTCCGCGCCCAGCTCGAACACGGTTGCCCCGCGCGCAACCGTGGCGGTCTTGACCGCGATCGCGTCGGGAGCGTCACCTGACCCCGTGAGCTTGTCCTGAGGCGCCTTGGTCGCGGCCGTCGTGGCCTTCGTCGCCTTGGGCTCCGCAGGAGCCTCGTCGCCACCGCGCACGAGGAGGATGCCGACGATGACGACCAGCAGGATCGCTCCCGCCGCTGCCGGCACGACGAGCCGGTTGCGTCCTGAGGTTGTCCCAGTGCTCATCGAACTCCACCTTCGCGTCGCTGATCGTCTTTTGTCAGGGCGAGCCTAGAGCACCGAGTCCTCGGGCATCGACCCGCCGAAACGTCCGCGTCGTGCGCCATGCTGGATCCGTGAAGCCAACGGTTCCCGGACGCCTGCACGCCCAAGGTCTCGCATCGCCGCGGTTCGACACCACCGTCGACGTCGTACGCCACCTCGGCTGCGTCCAGTCGCAGCTGCACGACATGGCACTGTGGGCGGTCGCCCGGCGCACGACGGGGCTGACGCTGTCGGACGCCCAGGCGGCGTTCGAGCGCGGCGACTTCCTTCGTACGCACATCCTGCGTCCGACCTGGCACTTCGTCGACCCGGCCGACCTCCACTGGCTGATGGCCCTCACCGCGCCGCGCATCCGGCAGCTCATGAACTCGAGCTGGACCGCGCTGGGCCTCAGCCCGCACCTCATCGACCAAGGCTCCGAGGTCATCGAGGCGGCCCTTGCCGACGGGGCGCCACACACCCGTGCCGAGCTGGCGGCCGCGCTCGAGGGCGCCGGACTCCAGGCCACCGGGACGTTCCTGGTGCACCAGCTGATGAACGCCGAGATCAACCTGCTCGCGGCCAACGGGCCGATGAGGGGCAAGCAGCACACCTACGTCGCACTGCCCCCCGCCACGGCCGACCGGACGTACGACGAGCTTCTGGCCGAGGGCGCCCGGCGCTACGCGCGCGGGCACGGACCGTTCCGCGACAAGGACCTCGCGTGGTGGACCAGCCTGACCCTGACCGAGAGCCGCCGCGCGATCGAGCTCGCCGAGCTGCGACCCCTCGACGTCGAGGGTCAGGCCTACTGGGCGCTCGACGCACCGGTCGATGCGGACGTGCCTCGGGTCATGCTGCTGTCCAACTTCGACGAGTACATCTCCTACGCGCGCGATCCCGAGGACTACGCCGCCTTCGACGGCTCGGTCGACGACGTCATGCGAGGCAGCGGCCTGCTGATGATCGACGGGCGGCTGAGCGGCAGATGGAGCCGCACCATCACCGCCAAGAAGGTCGCGGTCTCAGTCGACCGTGCGCCACGGCTCACCGGCGCGGTCCGCCGCGCACTCGACGCCGAGGTGGCAGCATTCGGGCATTTCGTGGGTCGCGATCCAGAGCTCCTGATCGCCGGTTGACCCACTCCGCGATCCCGCGGCACGTGATGTCGGCCACGTTGCCGTGCCACCGCGCGAATATCCCGCGAAGATGCCGGGGATTCCGGTCCGAACCTGCCTGCAGGCCGATGGACCGTCGCGTTACCCTGTTGAAGGTAGTTTTTGCAAACGCGCCAGCACACAATTCGGAAGAGGCGATCGAGGCTGTGGCCGAGTCCTCACAAGACCATTCAACCCCTGATTTCGGCACCAACCAGTGGCTCGTCGAAGAGATGTATGAGCGATTCCGCCAGGACCCCGCGTCGGTCGACGCCACCTGGGTGACGTTCTTCGAGACCGGCGAAGGCGCGGCGCTGGCCAACGGCTCCGGCAATGGGGCCTCTCCCAACGGCGCGGCGAGCACGCCGTCGCAGTCGGCCTCGGCCGCCAAGCCCGATGAGCAGTCCGCAGCGCCGTCCGCTCAGGTCGAGACCGCGGCACCCACGCCCGCCCCGACCGCACCGACGTCGTCGACGCCTCCGGCGCCCAAGACCAAGCCCGCGACCGTCACCCCGGCGCAGAGCCAGGTGGGCGCACCGGCACAGATCGATCCGCCTGCCACTGCGTCTCCCGTCGTCGACGCCCCCACCTCGCGGGCCACCTCGGCGCCGACGCCCAGCAACAAGGCTGCTGACGCACCTGCTGCCGGCCCCGGCGAGGTCGAGAACGTCGTGCTGCGCGGCGCCGCGGCACGCACGGTCGCCAACATGGACGCCAGCCTGGCCGTGCCCACCGCCACGAGCGTCCGGTCGGTCCCGGTCAAGCTGCTGTTCGACAACCGCATCGTGATCAACAACCACCTCGCCCGCGCGCGTGGTGGCAAGGTGTCGTTCACCCACCTCATCGGCTGGGCGATCGTCAAGGCGCTCAAGACAATGCCGGAGATGAACACCGGCTTCGAGGTCGTCGACGGCAAGCCCAACCAGCTCAAGCCCGAGCACATCAACTTCGGCCTCGCGATCGACCTCAAGAAGCCGGACGGCTCGCGTACGCTCCTCGTCCCCTCGATCAAGGCCGCCGAGACGATGGGCTTCGCCGAGTTCTGGGCGGCCTACGAGTCGATGGTCCGCAAGGCCCGCGACGGCAAGCTCGCGGTCACCGACTTCCAGGGCACCACGGTCAGCCTGACCAACCCCGGCGGCATCGGCACCAACCACTCGATCCCCCGGCTCATGCAGGGGCAGGGCGTCATCGTCGGCGTCGGCTCGATGGAGTACCCGCCGGAGTTCCAGGGCGCCAGCGAGCACACCCTCGCGCAGATGGCGATCTCCAAGATGATGACGCTGACGTCGACCTACGACCACCGGGTCATCCAGGGTGCGCAGTCGGGTGAGTTCCTCAAGAAGATCCACGCCCTGCTGCTCGGCGAGGAGAACTTCTACGACGAGATCTTCCGCGCGCTCAAGATCCCCTACGAGCCGATCCGCTGGGCCCAGGACATCGCGGTCAGTCACGACGACGAGGTCCACAAGCAGGCCCGCGTCCTCGAGCTGATCCACGCGTTCCGCGTGCGCGGCCACCTGATGGCCGACACCAACCCGCTCGACAACCGGCCGCGCAGCCACGCCGACCTCGACACGGCGTCGCACGGCCTGACCCTGTGGGACCTCGACCGCGAGTTCGCCACCGGATCGTTCAAGACCGACAAGCGCTTCATGAAGCTGCGCGAGATCCTCGGCATCCTGCGCGACTCCTACGCCCGCACGATCGGGCTGGAGTACATGCACATCCAGGACCCCGAGGAGCGCGCCTGGTTCCAGGACCGCATCGAGCGCCCGCACACCAAGCCGCCCCGCGAGGAGCAGCTGCGGATCCTGCAGAAGCTCAACCAGGCCGAGGCCTTCGAGACGTTCCTGCAGACCAAGTTCGTCGGGCAGAAGCGGTTCAGCCTCGAGGGCGGCGAGACCACGGTCCCCGTGCTCGACGAGATCTGCGAGGCGGCCGCGGCCGACAACCTCGACGAGGTCTGCATCGGCATGGCCCACCGCGGACGGCTCAACGTGCTGGTCAACATCGCCGGCAAGCACGCCGGCTCGGTGTTCCGCGAGTTCGAGGGCAACATCGACCCGCGCACGGTCCAGGGCTCCGGCGACGTCAAGTACCACCTCGGTGTCGAGGGTGAGTTCACCTCCGGCACCGGCGACAAGATCAAGGTCTCGGTGGCGGCCAACCCGTCGCACCTCGAGGTCGTCGACCCCGTCCTGGAGGGCATCGCCCGCGCCAAGCAGGACCGCCTCAACCGCGGTGCCGAATACCCCGTCCTCCCCGTCCTCGTGCACGGCGACGCCGCGTTCGCCGGGCAGGGAGTCGTCGCCGAGACGCTCAACCTCTCGCAGCTGCGCGGCTACCGCACCGGCGGCACGATCCACCTGATCGTCAACAACCAGGTCGGCTTCAC
>NZ_JAKFCB010000319.1:0-4504 GCF_036676885.1 Aeromicrobium sp. | reverse complement strand
CCACGGGTAGACCTTCGGGCCGGGCAGCTGTCCACCCTCACCGGGCTTGGCGCCCTGCGCCATCTTGATCTGGATGTCATCGGCGTTCGTGAGGTACTCCGACGTGACACCGAAGCGGCCCGACGCGACCTGCTTGATCGACGAGCGGCGCTCCGGGTCGTACAGGCGCTCGGGGTCCTCCCCACCCTCGCCGGTGTTGGACTTCCCGCCGAGGCGGTTCATCGCGATCGCGAGGGTCTCGTGCGCCTCCTGGCTGATCGAGCCGTACGACATCGCGCCGGTCGAGAACCGCTTGACGATCTCCGACACCGGCTCGACCTCGTCGATCGGCACGGGTGCGCGCTCGCCGTCACGGAAGCCGAACAGCCCGCGCAGCGTCATGAGTCGCTCCGACTGGTCGTCGACGCGGCTCGTGTACTGCTTGAAGATCTCGTAGCTGCCCGTGCGCGTGGAGTGCTGCAGGCGGAACACCGTCTCGGGGTCGAACAGGTGCTCCGGTCCCCCGCGGCGCCACTGGTACTCGCCGCCGGTCTCGAGGTGGCGGCGCGAGGCGGCGATGCCGCTCGTCGGGTACGCCTTGACGTGCCGTGAGCGGACCTCCTCGGCCAGCACGTCCAGGCCGACGCCGCCGAGCTTGGACGACGTGCCGGTGAAGTACGCCTCGACGACCTCGGGCGACAGCCCGACGGCCTCGAAGATCTGGGCGCCGGTGTAGGACGCGACGGTCGAGACGCCCATCTTGCTCATGACCTTGAGCACGCCCTTGCCGAGGCCGTACGCGACATTGCGCAGCGCCTGGCCGGGCTCGACGCCCTCGACGAAGACCTTCTCGCGGGCCAGGTCCTCGGCGGACTCGAGCACGAGGTAGGGGTTGACCGCGGTCGCGCCGTAGCCGATCAGCAGCGCGACATGGTGCACCTCGCGCACGTCGCCGGCCTCGATGATGAGCCCGGCCTGCGTACGGAGCTTCTCGCGCACCATGTGGTGGTGCACGGCGCCGGTCAGCAGCAGCGACGGGATGGGGGCGAGGTCGGAGTTGGAGTGGCGGTCCGACAGCACGATGATGCGCGAACCCTCTTCGAGGATTGCACGCGACACATCTGCACAGATTTCTTCCAGCCTCCGGCGAAGCGCCTCACCTCCGCCGTGGACGTCGTACAGACCACGGACGACGTGCACCGAGAAGCCCGGCATGTCGCCGTCCTTGTTCATGTGCCGGATCTTGGCGAGCTCGTCGTTGTCGAGCACCGGGAACGGCAGCTGCAACATCCGGCAGGACGCCGGGCTGGGCGCCAGCAGGTTGCGCTCGGGGCCGATCGTGCCGGCCAACGACGTGACGACCTCCTCACGGATCGCGTCGAGCGGAGGGTTCGTGACCTGGGCGAACAGCTGCGAGAAGTAGTCGAACAGCTGGCGCGGGCCGTCAGAGATCGCGGCGATGGGCGTGTCGGTGCCCATCGACCCGATCGCCTCGGCGCCCGCACGGGCGATCGGCGCGATGAGGAGCCGCAGCTCCTCCTCGGTGTAGCCGAACACCTGCTGGCGCCGGGTGACCGACGCGTGCGTGTGCACGATGTGCTCGAGGTCGGGCAGGTCCTCGAAACGTACGAGACCCGAGTAGAGCCACTCGTCGTACGGGTGCTCCGAGGCGAGGGTGTTCTTGATCTCGTGGTCCTCGATGATGCGGTGCTCGTCGAGGTCGAGCAGGAACATCTTGCCGGGCTCGAGGCGCCCCTTGCGGGTGATGGTCTTCTGGTCGAGGTCGAGGACACCTGCCTCGGACGCCAGCACGACAAGACCGTCCTCGGTGACCCAGTAGCGGCCGGGGCGCAGGCCGTTGCGGTCGAGGACCGCGCCGATCTGGTTGCCGTCGGTGAACGCGATCGCGGCGGGACCGTCCCACGGCTCCATGACGGACGAGTGGAACTCGTAGAACGCCCGGCGGGCGGGGTCCATGTCGGCGTCGTTCTCCCACGCCTCGGGGATCATCATCATGACGGCGTGCGGCAGGCTGCGACCGCCGAGGTGCAGCAGCTCGAGGACCTCGTCGAACGAGGCCGTGTCGCTGCCGAGCGGGTCGCACACCGGGAAGAGCCGGTTCATGTCACCGGGGATCAAGTCGCTCTCGAGCAGCGCCTCGCGGGCGCGCATCCAGTTGCGGTTGCCGCGCGCGGTGTTGATCTCGCCGTTGTGCGCGATGAAGCGGAACGGGTGGGCCAGCGGCCAGCTGGGGAACGTGTTCGTCGAGAAGCGGCTGTGGACGATCGCCATCGCCGATTCCATGCGCGGGTCGGCGAGGTCGGGGAAGAAGCCCTCGAGCTGCTCGGGCGTCAGCATGCCCTTGTAGACGAGCGTGCGGCTCGACAGCGACGGGAAGTAGACCGCGAGCTCGTGCTCGGCGCGCTTGCGCAGGCAGTACGCCGTGCGGTCGAGCTGGATGCCGCTCTGCGCCTCGCCCGCCGCGGTCACGAAGACCTGGACGAACGCGGGCATGGCCGCACGAGACATGCCGTGACCCAGGACCTCGGGCTCGATCGGCACGTCGCGCCAGCCGAGGACCGTGAGGCCCTCCTCGCTCGCGATCTCCTCGATCCGGGCGCGAGCCTCGGCGGCTTCGGCCTCGTCGGTCGGCAGGAACGCCATCCCCGTGGCGTACGAACCGGCCGCGGGCAGCTCGACACCGCTCACACCCCGCAGGAACGCGTCGGGGACCTGAATCATGATGCCCGCACCGTCACCGGTGTCGGGGTCGCCGCCGACGGCCCCGCGGTGGTCGAGGTTGCGCAGGGCCGTGAGCCCCTGGAGGACGATCTCGTGGCTCGGCACGCCGGTCAGCGTCGCGACGAAGGCGACACCGCAGGCATCGTGCTCGTTCTGCGGGTCGTACAGACCCTGGGCAGGAGGCTGAGCCGAATAGAGGGGGGCGCGCATCAAGGGGCCTCACTTCACGTCGTCAGGATTGCGAAATTCTCGTACCGGGGACGACGTTGGCCTCGGACAGCATCACAAGATTACACGGAGCTTGCCGGAGATGCCGCATCAGCCGATCGCGCTGCCCACCGCGTCGCCGATGAGGTACGTGAGCCCGGCCGCCGCGCCGCCGAGCAGGAGCTGCCGGACGCCGCCGAACCACCACGACCTCGCCGTGATTCTCGTGACGATCGCACCGCACGCGAACAGCGCCACCAGCGAGACCACGATCGCCGTCCAGGGCGACTCGATGCCGATCACGTACGGGATCACCGGGATCATCGCGCCCACGGCGAACGCGAAGAACGACGACACCGCGGCGAGCATCGGCGAGGCCAGCTCGTCGACATCGACACCGAGCTCCTCCCGTGCGTGGACCCTGATCGCGTTCTCCGGGTTGCGGTGGATCTGCGATGCCACCTCACGGGCAACGTCCTCGTCGACGCCCTTCTCGATGAACATCACCGCGAGCTCGGCCTCCTCGGCCGATTCGTTGTTGAGTATCTCGTCACGCTCGAGGTCGACCTGCGCCATCGCGAACTCGCTCTGGCTCGCCACCGACGTGTACTCCCCCGCCGCCATCGAGAACGCACCTGCGGCGAGGCCCGCGAGACCCGCGAGGATCACGGCGTCATGGTCCGAGGTTCCGCCGACGACGCCCATGATCAGCGCGAAGTTCGACACCAGCCCGTCCATCGCACCGAATACGGCCGGCCGTAGCCAGCCACCCGTGACATCGGGGTGCTCGTGCCCGACATGCTCAGGATCCGGAAGCGGCTCGTTGCTCTCCATTGGGTCGGTCATGGTGAAAACGTACGTCTGACGGTGCGTCTGAGTCACCGAAGGTCAGGCTTTCCTGAGGTGACAGTCACGTCAGCCGATCTTCGCTGTGTCCGCAGGGATCGCGCCTCGTCCCCTAGCCTGTTGCCCCTACGGAGGAGGCAACGCCATGCAGTGGACGCTCGAGGTCGTGCAGGTCCCCGTCACCGACATCGACCGCGCGAAGGACTTCTATCACCAGCAGCTCGGATTCGCCGTCGACATCGACGACTCCGCGGATCAGGGACGGCGGTTCGTGCAACTGACCCCGCCCGGCTCCGGCTGCTCGATCCAGCTGTCCGCGGGCTACATCAGCGACCTCGTGCCCGGGTCCTTGCGTGGACTGGTGCTGGTCGTTCCCGACATCAGGGCGGCCCACACCCAGCTGGTCGAGAACGGAGTCGAGAACGATGGGGTCGTCGTCTCGTACGACGGCCTCGCCTTCAGGCCGGCCCGCGACGATGACGCACTCGACAACGTCGGCTTCGTCCGCTTCAGCGACCCGGACGGCAACCAGTGGTCGGTGCAGCAGATCAGCAGCCGCGCGAAGTCCTAGCGACCGTCCGGCCAGCCGGCGCTAGGCGGTGGATTCAGACTCGTCGTTCTTCTCGTCCACGGGCTCTTCGGCCACTTGATCGGTCTGTCCCCGCTTGCGGGTCGCGATGAAGTACGCCGCCGCCACAGCGAACACGATGATCGAGGTCCAGACGTTGAG
>NZ_JAKFCB010000318.1:0-6661 GCF_036676885.1 Aeromicrobium sp. | reverse complement strand
CCGGTCCTGGCGCATCAAGCTGTCCATGGTCAAGCAGGACAGCCGCTGGCTGGTCTCACAGCTCGAGTTCGTGGGATAGGGCATGCCCAGACTGAAGCGCGACGAACGCGTCTGCCCGTTCTGTGCGGAGACCATCAAGGCCTCCGCGATCCGTTGCCGGTTCTGTCAGTCCGACGTGACTCCGGTGGTCGAGCCCGAGGCCGAGGCGCAGGCTCCGGCCAATCCCTTTGCGCGCTACCGGAGCCGCTCCAGGAGTGGTTCAGCCGTCGAGGAGTCCGTCGAGCCGGTCAGCGAGGAGTCCGAGGAGTCCGACGAGCCGGTCAGCGACCAGGTCACCGACGAGTCCGACGAGCCGGTCGCCGAGACCGTCCCGACCGCGCCCCGACGGACCCCTGCATTCCGGCGACTGACGCTCGTGCTGGCCGTGCTCGTCGCGCTCGCGGCCGCAGGCGTCGGCACGATGTGGTGGCGCGCGGAGCACGGATCAGCGGCGTCAACCCCGAGTGGGACCCTCGTCGGCGAGGACGCCCGCACCGAGGTGCTCATCGCTGCCGCCGACCTGGCCCAGCGCACGCTGTCGTACGACTACCGGACCCTCGCGAACGACATGGAGGTCGCCCGCGCGCGGATGACGCCCAGGTTCCGCAAGGAGTACGACACCACGATGGCGCAGGTCCGGGCCAACACGACCAAGAACCAGATCGTGCTCCAGGCCGTCGCGGTGTCCTCGGCGATCATCAGCGCGACCGAGCACAAGGCCAAGGTCCTGGTGTTCCTCAACCAGACGACGACTGCCGGCACCGGCAAGAAGGCGAACCAGCAGATGAGTCGCAACAGCCTGGTCATCACCCTGACCAGGGGCGACGGCGACTGGGACATATCCAAACTGACAGCGCTGGGCTAGACTAGAACACGTTCTAGTTCTTGGGTCCCCAAAGCGAGGAGGCGGAACGCTGATGGCAAGGGTTGAGGTCGACTACGACGTGTGCGAGTCGAACGCCTTGTGCGAGGCCTTCGCACCAGACGTGTTCTTCGTCGATGACGATGACGAGCTGCAGATCGAGGACCCGACGGTCACCGACGACAACCGCTCACGAGTCGAGCAGGCAGTCGCTGCCTGTCCCAAGTCGGCGCTGCGCATCGTGGACGAACCCGCATGACCGACACGTCCCTCGACGGCCGGGTCGCTGTGGTCACCGGAGCGGGTGCGGGCCTCGGGCGTGCGGAGGCGGTCGCACTGGCGCGTGCCGGCGCCCGCGTCGTGCTCAACGACCTGCCCGGAGCCGCTGACGAGGCCGCCGCCGAGATCAAGTCGCTCGGGGCCGAGGTCGTCGTCGCGCCCGGCGACGTGGGCGAGAGGTCCACCGCCGACCTGATCATGCAGACCGCCCTGGAGAGCTTCGGCTCGCTCGACATCGTGGTCAACAACGCCGGCGTGACCCGCGACCGCATGCTGTTCAACATGTCCGACGAGGAGTTCGACCTGGTCGTGCGCATCCACCTGCGCGGTCACTTCCTGCTCTCCCGCAACGCCGCGGCCCACTGGCGGCAGGTGGCGAAGGAGACCGGTGGACGGGTCGACGCCAGCGTGATCAACACGGCGTCCGAGGCGTTCCTCACCGGCTCGCCCGGCCAGGCGAACTACGCGGCGGCGAAGGCGGGCATCACCGCGCTGACCCTGTCGACCGCGCGAGGCCTGGCACGCATCGGCGTACGCGCCAACGCGATCTGCCCGCGAGCCCGCACGGCCATGACGGCCGACGTGTTCGGTCCCGACGAGTCCGGGAGCGCGATCGACCCTTACAGCGCGGACCATGTGGCACCGCTGGTCGCCTACCTCGCGTCGCCCGCGGCCGACCGCATCAGCGGCCAGGTCTTCGTCGTCTACGGCGGGATGGTGGCGCTCATGGGCGCCCCGGTCGTCGAGCGCCGGTTCGACACGAACGGCGACCTCTGGTCGACGGACGAGCTCGACCAGGCCCTCGGCGGCTATTTCGCCGACCGTGACCCGGAGGTCTCGTTCGCGGCCGACTCGGTCCTCTCGCTCTAGCCCCACCAACCCGCCCACCTGCTCAAGGAGAACGATGTCCCGTCTCAAGGACAAGCACGCCATCATCACCGGCGCCGCCCAGGGACAGGGCGCGGCCATCGCGCGCGCCTTCGTGGCCGAGGGCGCCAGAGTCGTCATCGCCGACGTGGCTGACGACGCCGGTGCCGCCCTGGCGGAGGAGCTGGGCGACGTCGCGTACTTCAGCCACCACGACGTGAGCGACCCCGGCTCGTGGGACAGGTTGGTCACGGAGGCAGAGGAGCGCCTCGGTGCGCCCGTGAACGTGCTCGTCAACAATGCCGGCGTGCTCCGGTTCGGCGAGGTCGACACGATGCCGCTGGACGATCTCGACCTGCTGATCAGCGTCAACATGCGCGGCTGCTTCCTCGGCATGCGGGCTGTCGCCCCGGCGATGAAGCAGAGCCGGCAGGGTTCGATCATCAACTGCTCGTCGGTCGAGGGGCTTGCCGGGATGGCGGCCCTGACGGCGTACACCGGGACCAAGTTCGCGATCCGCGGCATGACCAAGGCGGCCGCGGTCGAGCTCGGCGCGTACGGGGTCCGCGTCAACTCGGTCCACCCGGGCATGATCGACACCGGGATGACGCGCGAGGTGGGCGGCGAGGCGGCGATGCAGTGGGGTGCGACCCGCGTCCCGTTGGAACGGGTGGGGACGCCCGAGGACGTCGCGCCGTTGTACGTCTACCTGGCGAGCGACGAGAGCGGCTACACGACCGGGGGTGAGTTCGCGGTCGATGGAGGAGTGACCGCGACCCACTCCTTCTACCCCGGAAACAGCGGCCAGGGTGCCGCTTCGTGAGATGACCACAACCCCAGAGACCGGCCGAGTCGGTGACGCGTTGCGCGAGGGTGATACAACTTCATTACCAGCCAGTAACCGGAGGCGTGCCTTGCGCATCGCGATCATGTCCTACCGCAGCAAGCCACACTGCGGCGGTCAGGGCGTCTACGTGCGCCATCTCAGCCGGGAGCTGGTGGCGCTCGGTCACACCGTCGAGGTGTTCTCGGGCCAGCCCTATCCGGAGCTGGACGAGGGCGTCGCCCTGACGAAGGTCCCGTCGCTGGACCTCTACCGCGATCCCGACCCGTTCCGCACTCCGCGACCCAAGGAGTTCCGGGACCTCATCGATGTCGAGGAGGTCCTGACGATGTGGACCGCGGGCTTCCCCGAGCCCAAGACCTTCAGCAAGCGCGCGGCGCGGCTCATGAAGGACCGGCGGGGCGACTTCGACATCGTCCACGACAACCAGACGCTCGGGCGCGGCATGCTCGACATCGCCGGGCAGGGGTTCCCGCTGATCACGACGATCCACCACCCGATCACGTTCGACCGTCGCATCGACATCGCGAATGCGCCGACCCTCCGCAAGAAGCTCAGCCTCCGCCGCTGGTACGGCTTCCTGGGGATGCAGAAGAAGGTCGCCCGCCGGCTCCCGAAGATCCTCACGGTCTCCGAGTCGAGCCGACGCGACATCGTGACCGACTTCGGCGTCGACCCGTCGCGGCTGGAGGTCATCACCCTCGGCGTCGACGACGTGTTCGTGCCGCCGACCGCACCGCGCGTCCCCGGCCGGATCGTCGCGATGGCCAGCGCAGATGCGCCCATGAAGGGCATCGCCACGCTGCTCGAGGCATTCGCCAAGCTGCGCACCGAGCGCGAGGTCGAGCTGGTGCTGGTCACCAAGCCGGGCGACCGCACCGTGCGCCTCATCGACGAGCTGGGCATCACCGACGCCGTGCAGTTCGTGAACGGCATCAGCGAGTCCGAGCTCGTCGACGTGATGGGCTCGGCCGAGGTCGCCTGTGTCCCGTCGCTGTACGAAGGCTTCTCCCTGCCGACCGCGGAGCTCATGGCGTGCGCGACGCCGCTGGTCGTCAGCCGGGCGGGGGCGATCCCCGAGGTCGTCGGCGAGGACGGCGTCTGCGCGACGTTGGTGACCCCGGGCGACGTCGGTGAGCTCGAGGCCGCGATCGCGGTGCTGCTCGATGATCCGGATCGCCGGGCGGCGATGGGCCGGGCCGGCCGCGAGCGGGTGCTGGAGAAGTTCGGCTGGCGTGCCGTCGCGAAGGCCACGGCAGCCGCGTACGAAGACGTGATCGCCGCGAGCGCGGCGCCGAGACATGAGGAGAACCATGCTGACGGTTGATTTCGACCGGCTGGGCCTGAAGCCCGGCGACCGGGTCATCGACATGGGCTGCGGTGCCGGCCGGCACGCGTTCGAGATGTACCGCCGGGGCGCTGACGTCATCGCGTTCGACCAGGACGCCGACGAGCTGGCCGGGGTCCTGGAGCTGTTCGGCGCGATGAAGGAGGCCGGTGAGGTGCCCGAGGGCGCCTCCGCGGACATCAAGGAGGGCGACGCCCTCCAGCTCCCCTTCGCCGACGGCGAGTTCGACCGGGTGGTCGCGTCGGAGGTGCTCGAGCACATCCCGGCCGACATCCAGGCGATCAACGAGCTCGTACGAGTCCTGCGCCCCGGCGGCACGATGGCCGTGACGGTGCCCCGCTGGCTGCCCGAGGTGGTCTGCTGGAAGCTCTCCGACGACTACCACAACACGCCGGGCGGGCACATCCGGATCTACTCCGACAAGGAGCTGATCGGCAAGCTCGAGAACGCCGGCATGGCCTTTGACGGGATCGACTACGCGCACGGCCTGCACTCGCCGTACTGGTGGCTCAAGTGCGCGGTCGGGGTCACGAACGACGACAACCCGCTGGTGAAGGCATACCACCAGGTCCTGGTCTGGGACATCATGAGGACTCGTGGCTTCAGCACGGTCACCCGGCTTGCGGAGCGTGCCCTCAACCCGCTGATCGGCAAGAGCATGGTGCTCTACCTGCGCAAGCCCACGGCGCAGGATTGAGACGACCTGCATGTTGACCCCCGACCAGATCGCAACGACTGCCGCGGGCATCGCAGCGATGCAGGAGCCGGACGGTGCGATCCCCTGGACGCCCGGCGAGCACACCGACGCGTGGAACCACGTCGAGGGCGCGATGGCGCTCGTGGTCGGCGGCCAGCTGGACGCCGCCGCCTCGGCCTACGAGTGGTGCGCCCGCACGCAGCGACCGGACGGCTCCTGGCCGATGAAGATCGTCCAGGGCCGGGTCGAAGACAGCAGCACCGAGACCAACATGGCTGCCTACATCGCCGTCGGGGTGCTGCACCACTGGAGCGTCCGGCGGGACCAGGCATTCCTCCGGCGCATGTGGCCGGTCGTGCGGCGCGCGTTGGACCTGGTCGTCGACCTGCAGCTCCCGTTCGGCGGCATCGCCTGGTCGCGTGAGTGGGATGACAACGGGCCCGCCACGATCAACCGCGAGGCCCTGCTCGCAGGCAGCTCGAGCATCTACCAGGCGCTGCGGTGCGGTGTCGCGCTGGCGGAGCTGATGGATGAGCCGCAGCCGGAGTGGGAGCTTGCCGGTGGACGGCTCGGCCACGCGCTCCGTGAGCACCGCGACCGCTTTCTCGACAAGTCGACATTTTCGATGGACTGGTACTACCCGGTGCTCGGCGGGGCCGTGCGTGGACCCGCCGCCGACCAGATGATCGCGTCGCAGTGGGACACCTTCGTCGTCGACGGGCTCGGGATCCGCTGCGTCAGCACGAATCCCTGGGTCACCGGCGCGGAGACGTGCGAGCTGGTGATGGCGTTGACGGCGATCGGCGACGACCGTGCGGACCGGCTCTTCGCCGACATGCAGCACCTGCGCACCGATCGGGGTGACTACTGGACCGGATTCGTGTTCCCCGAGAACGTCAACTGGCCGGCGGAGCAGACGACCTACACCGCGGCCGCGACGATCCTCGCGTGGGACGTGCTGACCGGGACGACTCCGGGCGCCGGCGTGATGACCGGTCACGGCATCGGCGTCGACTTCGGCGAGATCGCCCTGGAGTGCGACTGCCCGTCATCCGACCGGTTCGCCGGCGTCTCCCCGGGTACGCGCTAGCGTCCGCATCGATCCCACGGTCTCCCGTGGCTCGAAGCATCCGGAGTCGACTGCTCGCTGCCACACGTGGAACGGCGCCTGGCCACCGTCCTCGGGTCGTTCGAAGACATCGTGGATCACCAGCGTGCCACCGGACATCAGCCAGTGGGCGAATCCGGAGTAGTCGTTCTGCGCATGCACCTCGGCGTGGCCCCCGTCGATGAACAGCAGGCTGACCGGGGTCTGCCACCACGTCGCGACGCTCGTCGAGCGGCCGATGACGCTCGTCACCTGGTCCTCGAGCCCGGCGCGTGCGATGGTCTTCCGGAACACCGGCAGCGTGTCCATGAGTCCGAACTCGTCGTCGACGAGCGACGCGTCGTGGTGCTCCCAGCCGTCCTGGTTCTCCTCGGAGCCGCGGTGGTGGTCGATCGTGAGGACCGTCCCGCCGACCTCGCGTGCTGCAGCGCCGAGATAGATCGCGGACTTGCCGCAATAGGTGCCGATCTCGAGTGCGGGCCCGTGGGGGAGCCGCTCGCGCGCGACCCGGTGCAGGAACTCCCCTTCGTCCTCAGGCATGAAGCCTTTCGCCGCGAGGGCGTGGTCGAGCAGGTCTGCGGGCATCTCGGCGTTCACGAAGGACAGTCTGCCTGCTG
>NZ_JAKFCB010000317.1:0-4984 GCF_036676885.1 Aeromicrobium sp. | reverse complement strand
GGTGGCAAGGAGCCCAACAAGGGCGTCAACCCCGACGAGGTCGTCGCGATCGGCGCGAGCCTGCAGGCCGGCGTGCTCAAGGGCGAGGTCAAGGACGTGCTCCTGCTCGACGTCACCCCGCTGAGCCTCGGCATCGAGACCAAGGGCGGCGTCATGACCAAGCTCATCGAGCGCAACACGACGATCCCGACCAAGCGGTCCGAGGTCTTCACGACGGCTGACGACAACCAGCCGTCCGTGGCGATCCAGGTCTACCAGGGCGAGCGCGAGATGGCCGCGGGCAACCAGCTTCTCGCCACGTTCGAGCTCACCGGGCTGCCCCCGGCGCCGCGCGGCGTGCCGCAGATCGAGGTCACGTTCGACATCGACGCCAACGGCATCGTCAACGTGTCCGCCAAGGACCGTGGCACCGGCAAGGAGCAGTCGATGACGATCACCGGCGGCTCCGCGCTGTCCAAGGACGAGATCGACAAGATGGTCAAGGACGCCGAGCAGTACGCCGAGGAGGACCGCAAGCGCCGCGAGGCCGTCGAGGTCCGCAACCAGGCCGAGTCGCTGGCCCACACCACCGAGAAGTTCCTGGCGGAGAACGGCGACAAGGTCGGCGACGACGTCAAGGCCGAGGTGCAGGCCGACCTCGACGCGCTCAACGAGGTGCTCAAGGGCGAGGACGCGGATGCCGTGCAGGCGGCCGTGACCAAGCTCGGCGAGTCGAGCTCCAAGATGGGTGAGGCGATGTACGCCGCCGCTGCCGCCGAGGCGCAGGCCACCGGCGCGGACGCCCCGACCGCCGACGCGGCCGACGACGACAGTGACGTCGTCGAGGCCGAGATCGTCGACGACGAGGACGACGCCGCGAAGAACGAGGGCGAGTCCAAGTGACCGAGCCGACCAACGGCTCGGCCCCAGAGCAGGAGCCTTCGGCTGACTCGGTGACCGACGAGGTCCCTGAGTCGGCCGGGGCGCCCGCCGAGTCGGCTCCCAAGGAGCCGTCGCTGGAGGAGCAGCTGGCCGAGCGCACGGCTGACCTCCAGCGGCTCCAGGCGGAGTACGTCAACTACAAGCGCCGCGTCGACCGCGACCGTGAGCTCGTACGCGCTCAGGGTGAGGCCGCCGTGCTGCACTCGTTGCTGACGGTGCTCGATGACATCGCTCGGGCCGCTGACCACGGCGAGCTCGAGGGCGGCTTCAAGGCCGTCGCCGATGCCTTGCACCAGGCGGTGGCCAAGCACAAGCTCCAGTCGTTCGGCGCCGAGGGCGAGCCCTTCGACCCTGCCCATCACGAGGCGGTGTTCCATGCCGGCGAATCGGCCGAGGTGGACACCACGACGGTGCACAGCGTCATGCGTACCGGCTACAAGCACGGTGACCGCGTGCTTCGGCCGGCGACGGTCGGCGTGGTCGACCCCGCAGCGGCGGTCGCACCGGACCCTTCGACAAGCTCAGGGACCGGGGATGATGGGGCGGAAGCAGGCGAGCAGGACGTCCTCACGGACGAAGCGCCCAACGAATAAGCGTTAGGAGGGGTGGAGCATGGCAGCCAGTGACTGGGCGACCAAGGACTTCTACAAGGTTCTCGGCGTCAAGAAGGACGCGTCGCAGGACGAGATCAAGAAGGCCTACCGCAAGCTCGCGCGCGACAACCACCCCGACTCCAACCCGGGCAACGCGGCGGCCGAGGAGCGCTTCAAGGAGATCTCCGAGGCCTATGCCGTGCTGTCGTCGAAGGACAAGCGCAAGGAGTACGACGAGCAGCGCACGCTGTTCGGGCAGTTCCGTGGCGGCAACGCCGGCTACCGTCCGCCGGGCGGGCCGGGGCAGACCGACTTCGACGTCAGTGACCTCTTCGGGGGCCTGTTCGGCGGCCGGGGCCGAGGACGCCCGCGCCAGCCGCAGCCCCGCAGGGGCGACGACCTCGAGACCGAGGCGACGATCTCGTTCGAGCAGGCCGTCGAGGGTGCGACCCTGCCCCTGCGGATGACGAGTGACGAGGCGTGCGCCAACTGTCACGGCACCGGTGCGCGCCCCGGCACGGTGCCCAAGGTGTGCAGCAAGTGCCAGGGCAGCGGCATGCAGACCGGTGCTGCGGGAGGCCTGTTCGCGATGACCGAGCCGTGCGACCAGTGCCGCGGCCGGGGGCTCATCGTCGAGCACCCGTGCGACGTCTGCCGCGGCTCGGGCCGGGCTCCCTCCAGCCGGACGCTCAACGTCAAGGTGCCCGCGGGCGTCAAGGACGGTCAGCGCATCCGGCTCAAGGGCAAGGGTGGCAAGGGTGATGCCGGTGGTCCCGCAGGTGACCTGTTCCTCGTGGTGCACGTCGAGCCGCACAAGCTGTTCGGCCGCAAGGGCGATCACCTCACGATCACGGTTCCGGTCGCGTTCGACGAGGCCGCACTCGGCGCACAGATCCAGGTGCCGACCCTCCACGGCCCGCCCGTACGCATCAAGATCCCGGCCGGCACACCCAACGGGCGTACGTTCCGGGCCACCGGCAAGGGCGGGCTCAAGAAGACCGGCGGCCACGGCGACCTGCTCGTCACGGTCGAGGTGCAGGTCCCGACCGAGCTCCCGGACGAGGCCAAGGCCGCGATCCAGACCTTGCGTGAGCTGCGTGGTGCGTCCTCGCCACGTGATGGATTGTTCGAGGCGGTGACGTGATGAGCTCCGCTCCCTTCAGCCCTCCGGGGCCCGAGGCCAAGGTCTTCGTGATCAGCGTGGCGGCCGAGCTGTCCGGCCTGCACCCGCAGACCCTGCGCACGTACGACCGGCTCGGGCTGGTCCAGGCAGGGCGTACGGGCGGTGGCGGGCGGCGCTACTCGCTGCGTGACGTCGAGCTGCTGCGCACGGTTGCCCGGCTGACCGCCGAAGGCCTCGGACTCGAGGGCGTCAAGCGCGTCATCGAGCTCGAGAACCAGGTGCTGGCACTTCAGGAGAAGGTTGCCGAGCTCCAGGTCGAGCTCGCGCAGACCAAGCTCCCGCAGAACCTCCCCGCCTTGATAGCCGACCAACATGTCGTGATCTGGCACAAGAAGAAGCGTTAGCCGCGTGCCGTGAGCTCGCGGGCAGCGCTGTGGCTCCGGGGCCTGTGGTCCCGGTCCGAACGCTCGGTGGCGCGCTTTCCACGCCTGCCCATGGCGATGAAGGCGGCCACCGCTGCGGCTCTGGCCTGGCTGGTGGTGCTGCCGATCGGTGGCGTTGCGGACGACTATCCCTACTACGCACCGTTCGGCGCCGTCATCGCCGTCTCTGCCACGGTCGCCAGGTCGTGGCGCGTGTCGGTCTTGAGCATCGCCGGGATCGTGGTGGGCGCGGCGCTGGCCTTCGGCGGGGCGCGGTTGCCCATCGCTCCGGTGCTCGAGCTGGCGCTCGTGGTCGGCGGTGGAGTGGTCCTCGCCGGCTGGGCCCGCCTCGGCCCGGGCGGCGAGTGGGTTCCGCTGGCCGGCGTCTTCGTCCTGATCATCGGCGGCACGGATCGGGTCGGATTCGTCATGGCGTACGTCGGACTGACCGCGCTCGGGGCCCTGATCGGGATCGGCCTCAACGTGCTGTGGCCGCCACTTCCCTTGATCGCCGCTGATGGCGCTCTGGATCGACTGCGCGAGACGCTCGCGCAGCAGCTCGACGCTCTGGCCGGAGGGGTCAGTCAGGGCGATGCCCGGACGGGGGCCACCTGGCAGCAGCTCCGTGACGCAGTCGGACCACGCACCGACGACATGCGGGCGCGGGCGCTCGAGGCCTCCGAGGCGCGGTGGGCCAACTGGCGAGCGCGGCGCTGGCAGGGCGAGTCCGACCGCCAGTTCCGGTCGGCCCAGGCAATGGCTCGTCTGGCGTTGCTGGTCGAGGACCTCACGATGCTGGTGGTCGACAGCGAGCGCGAGGACCGTGAGACTGCGCAGCTCCGCCCGGCGCTGCGGCCCCCGGCCGCCGACGCGTTGCGGAGCACGGCATCGCTGGTGCGCGACCGATCCGACACCGCCGCGGCAGGCCGGATCGCCGCAGCCGAGGAGGCCGTGCAGCGCCTGGCGTCGGCAATCATCGACGTCCAGACCGAGAGTGAGGCGGCGGACTCGTTCGTCGCCGGCGCGATCGTGAGCTCCCTGCGACGGATCATCGCCTGCTGCCGACCCGACGCCGCCTGACAGGTCCGCTCCGGATCGCGCGGGGGCGCTAAGTGGTGTGCTCCGAGCACACACTGGGGGATCATGACCCAGCAGGGCCTGGAGCCACGCCGGTTCGCCGTGTGGCACGAACGGTTCCTCGCCTACCCGGTCGAGGACAGCGCGTCGCGAAACATGAGGGAACCCTCGCAATGTGTCGGTGACACATGGACGGTAGGTTGACCCCGACGCTTCCGCCGAGCAAGGACGATCCCGTTGTTCCAGAAGATTCTCGTCGCCAATCGAGGTGAGATCGCCATCAGGGCGATCCGTGCTGCCCATGAGATGGGTGCGCAGACCGTTGCGGTGTTCCCGCACGAGGACCGGGGCTCGGAGCACCGGGTGCGTGCCGGTGAGGCGTACCAGATCGGTGAGCGGGGCCACCCCGTACGGGCCTACCTCGATCCCGAGGCGATCGTCGCGGCGGCAGTCAAGGCGGGCGCTGACGCGATCTACCCGGGCTATGGCTTCCTGTCGGAGAACCCGGACCTGGCCGAGGCGTGTGAGCGGTCCGGCATCACGTTCATTGGACCGCCCAAGCAGGTCCTGGAGCTGACGGGCAACAAAGCCTCCGCGATCGCGGCGGCCAAGGCGGCCGGTGTGCCGACCCTGAAGTCGGTCGAGCCGTCGGCGGATGTCGAGGAGCTGGTCTCGGCCTCGGACGTGCTGACGTACCCGCTGTTCGTCAAGGCTGTGGCCGGTGGTGGTGGCCGCGGCATGCGCCGCGTCGACGATCCGGCGAAGCTGCGGGAGTCGATCGAGGCGGCGATGCGGGAGGCCGACGGAGCGTTCGGCGACCCGACCTGCTTCATCGAGGAGGCCGTGGT
>NZ_JAKFCB010000316.1:0-17745 GCF_036676885.1 Aeromicrobium sp. | reverse complement strand
CCACTGACGGTGAACGACTGATCGGCCAGTGGCCCGGCGGTGACCCCGCTGAGGCGATGTCGTTGTACGTGCGACGCTACGAAGGGCTCGAGGTCGAGGTCGACCTGCTCGAGAAGCGCCTCGCAGGTGGAGCCCTCTCCCCCGATGACGCCGCCAAGGCGGTGACGAAGGTGCGCGCGCAGATCGTCGACGCCCAGGCACTGGGTGACCTGGAGTCGCTGCTGAAGCGGCTTGACGCCCTGCAGCCGGCGATCGACAAGCAGCGCGAGGTGCGCAAGGTCGAGCGCGCGGCCAAGGTCGCCGAGGCGCAGACTGAGAAGGCGCGCATCGCGGAGGAAGCCGAGAAGATCGCTGCGGGCACCGACTGGAAGGCCGGCGCAGACAAGCTCCGTGCCCTGCTCGACGAGTGGAAGGCGCTCCCCCGGCTCAGCAAGTCCGCCGACGACGAGCTGTGGCACCGCTTCAGCACGGCCCGCACGGCGTACACGCGGCGTCGCAAGACCCACTTCGGCGAGCAGTCGACGCTGCGCGAGCACGCCAAGACGATCAAGGAGAAGCTGATCGTCGAGGCCGAGGCGCTCTCTACGTCGACCGACTGGGGACCGACGGCCGGCAAGTATCGCGACCTGATGGCCGAATGGAAGAAGGCCGGTTCGGCACCTCGCAACGTCGAGGACAAGCTCTGGAAGAAGTTCCGGGCGGCCCAGGACGCGTTCTTCACGGCCCGCGACGAGGCCAACGCCAAGCTCGATGCCGAGTACGAGGTGAACGCCGAGAAGAAGCTCGAGATCCTCGCCGAGGCCGAGAAGCTCCTTCCGATCAAGGACATCGACGCCGCCCGCAAGGCGTGGCTCGACATCGCCGATCGCTGGGAGGCCGCCGGCAAGGTCCCCCGCGCGAAGATCGGCGAGTTCGAGGCGCGCATCCGCAAGGTCGAGCAGGCCGTGCGCGAGGCGACCGAGAGCAAGTGGAAGAAGACCGATCCGGAGAAGTCCGCCCGCGCCGACGACATGATCGGCAAGCTCCAGCGCGCGATCGACGAGGTCGGCGAAAAGATCGCCGCAGCCGAGTCCAAGGGCGACAAGAAGAAGGTCAAGGACCTCGAGGCCGACAAGGCGTCCAAGGAAGCCTTCCTCGACATGGCGAAAAAGGCCCAAGCCGACTTCTCCTAACCCCCGCTGAGGAGAGGGTTCCCGTCCGCTGAGGAGAGGGTTCGGGCCTGTTTGACGGGCGGGTTGTGGACGACGAGTTCGACTCGACCCGGGTACCTGCCGTTCGATCACGGTCATGGCAGAGCTTCTCAACGACGGATACCCGTTCACCCTCACGCAGGCTCGGGACCTCGGGGTCAACGAAGCGCTGCTGAAACGGCATCTCGTTGAAGGCGTGGTCCGCCGGCCGTTTCGCGGCGTCTACGTGGACGCTCGCGTTCCGGATTCCCGCCAAGGTCGGCTGCGCGCATTAGCCCTGGTGAATCCCGGCGGCGCCATCGCATGCAACGAAACCGCAGCATGGCTGCATGGCATCAGTGTTTTTGCTCCGGGAGATCGACATCTGTTCGACCCGTCATTCGTGGTCGAGCACTCGCACGCGAGGGTGGAGCGGTCCGGCACACGCGGACGGCAGGCGATCATCGCCAGCGACGACATCGAGTTCATTGACGGCGTGTACGTGACGACGCCGCTACGTACCGTGTCCGACCTGCTGCGACGGATGTACCGCCCGTACGCCCTTGCCGCCGCGGACGCCTTCGCTCATGCCGGTCTGATCGACCCTGACGAGGTGGTGGAGTACGTCGCAAGGCTCAAGGGATACCGCGGGGTTGTCCAGGCGCGCAGCCTTGCCCTGTTGATCGAGCCGCGAACTCAGTCACCCGGAGAGTCATGGCAGCGGCTTCGCATGCTCGATGCGGGGTTCCCGCCGCCGGAACCTCAGTTCGAGATCGTCGACGATTTCGGACGATCGTTCTTCGTCGACCTCCCGTACCCGGAACTCCTCATCGGAACAGAGTTCGATGGTCGAGAGTTCCACACTGCTGGCGCACATCGAGCTCATGACGAGGAACGACGCGACTACCTCTCCGAGCTGTACGGATGGCGGTGGGTCATCGGCACACGCGAGCGCATCTTTGGTCCGGACACGTCGTTCGAAGACGAGCTCGGCGACCTTCTGGGCATCGTGCCGCTGAAGCGATGGTGGGGATTCGGACGCTAACCCTCTCCTCAGCGGACCGGAACCCTCTCCTCAGCGGACCGAAACCCTCTCCTCAGCGTTATTGGGTGAGGCGGTAGACGTCGAAGACGCCTTCGACGGTGCGGACGGCGGAGAGTACGTGGCCCAGATGCTTCGGATCGGCCATCTCGAAGGTGAACTTCGACTTGGCGACCCGGTCACGACCGGTCGACAGCGACGCCGACAAGATGTTGACGTGCTGGTCGGAGATGACCCGCGTGATGTCGCTCAACAGCCTGGGGCGGTCGAGCCCTTCGACCTGCACAGCGACGAGGAACGTGCTCTTGCCGGTCGGCGCCCAGTGCACCGCCACCAGTCGTTCAGGCTGGCTGCGCAGGGCCTGCAGGTTGACGCAGTCGGTGCGGTGGACCGAGACGCCGGCCGTACGCGTGACGAACCCCTCGATCGCGTCACCGGGTACGGGCGTGCAACACCGCGCCAGCTTGATCATGATGTCGCCGTCAAGTCCCTCGACCACGACACCGGCATCTCGGCTCTCGGTGCGAGGCTTGCGGGTCCCGACGCCCGGCAGCAGGGTCGCCTCCGCGAGGTCCTCCTCGGCGCCCTCCCGCCCGCCGGCGAGGTCGATGACCCGCTCGACGACGTTCTGCGCGCCGACGTTGCCCTCACCGACCGATGCATAGAGCGTCGACACGTCGGCCAGGTGCAGCTCCTTGGCGACGGTGTCGAGGGTCTCGTGCCGGAACAGCCGGTGCAGCGGCAGACCCTCCTTGCGCATCTGCTTGGCGATGAGGTCCTTGCCACGCTCGATCGCCTCGTCGCGGCGCTCCTTGGTGAACCACTGGCGGATCTTGTTGCGGGCTCGCGGGCTGGCGACGAACTCCAGCCAGTCACGGCTCGGCCCCGCGTCGGGTGACTTCGACGTGAAGATCTCCACGACATCGCCGCTCTCGAGCTCCGACTCCAGGGACACGAGCCGGCCGTTGACCCGCGCACCGATGCACGCGTGCCCGACCTCGGTGTGCACGGCATACGCGAAGTCGACCGGAGTGGCCTTGGCCGGGAGCTGGATCAGGTCACCGCGTGGCGTGTAGGCATAGACGCCCGCGTTGTTGATCTCGAACCGCAGCGAGTCGAGGAAGTCGACCGAGTCGGACGTCTCGGACTGCCAGTCCAGCAGCTCGCGCAGCCACAGCATGTCGTCCTTGTCGGGGCCCTTGCCGGACTTGCCGGCAGTGGCGTCCTCCTTGTACTTCCAGTGGGCCGCGACACCGTACTCGGCCCGGCGGTGCATCGCGTACGTACGGATCTGCAGCTCGACCGGCTTGCCCTGCGGGCCGATCACGGTCGTGTGCAACGACTGGTACATGTTGAACTTCGGGACCGAGATGTAGTCCTTGAACCGCCCGGGGATCGGGTTCCACCGCGCGTGCAGCACACCGAGAACGCCGTAACAGTCCGCGACGGTGTCGACGAGGATGCGTACGCCGACCAGGTCGAAGATGTCGGAGAACTCACGGCCGCCGACCAGCATCTTCTGGTAGATCGAGTAGTAGTGCTTGGGCCGGCTCGAGACCTTGGCCTTGAGCTTGACGTGCCGCAGGTCGGACTCGACGTCGTTCACGACCCGCTCGAGGAACTGCTCGCGCGACGGCGCGCGGTCCGCGACGAGCCGCACGATCTCGTCGTAGACCTTGGGGTGCAGCGTCGCGAACGCGAGGTCCTCGAGCTCCCACTTGATGGTGTTCATGCCGAGGCGGTGCGCCAGCGGCGCGAAGATCTCGATCGTCTCGCGGGCGATGCGCTCCTGCTTGTCCTGCCGCAGATAGCGGAGCGTACGCATGTTGTGCAGGCGGTCGGCGAGCTTGATGACGAGCACGCGGATGTCGCGGCTCATCGCGACGACCATCTTGCGGATCGTCTCGGACTGGGCGGAGTCGCCGTACTTGACCTTGTCGAGCTTGGTGACGCCGTCGACGAGCTGCCTGACCTCGTCGCCGAAGTCGGCGCGCAGCTGGTCCAGCGTGTAGTCGGTGTCCTCGACGGTGTCGTGCAGCAACGCGGCGCACAGCGTGGGCGCCGTCATGCCGAGCTCAGCGAGGATCGTGGCCACCGCGAGCGGGTGGGTGATGTAGGGGTCACCGCTCTTGCGGGTCTGCCCCTCGTGCATCCGCTCGGCGATCTCATAGGCCTTCTGGATCGACGAGACATCACCCTTGGGGTGGGTCGCGCGGTAGACCTTGATCAGCGGGTCGAGCACCGCGTCGGAGGATCCCGACTTGCCGCCGATGCGGGCCAGCCGGTTGCGCACACGGGCAGAAGCCGGTGCCGAGTCGGCGTTCTTCGACTCGGCCGGCGGCGCCTCGGTGCGTTCAGCCATCGTGTTCCTCACTGTGTCTCTCAATGGTATGCCAGTGGGTCACGACGCAGGTCAGGTCAGGAGACCGTCGATCAGCGTGGCCGCCGTGGCCAGAACGAGCACGGCGACGAGGACGAGGGCGACGATGCGGACCTGGTGCGGATTCATGGGTCTCGATTCTGGGATCAGGGCTCAGTAGGTACGGAGGCTGGCACAGCCGACGGGTGCGAGGCGCTCCTGGCCGCCGAGCGCGAGCAGCTCGATCAGGACGAGGTTGCCGGCAACGGTCCCACCGGCCTGCCGGACCAGATCGGCCGCGGCGAGCATCGTGCCGCCCGTGGCGAGGACGTCGTCGACGACGAGCACCCGGGCCCCGGTCTCCAGCGCGTCGACGTGCATCTCGAGCACCGCCGAGCCGTACTCCAGCTCGTACGACGTGGACAGCGACGCCGACGGGAGCTTGCCGGACTTGCGCACGGGTACGAAACCGGCACCCAGCCGCAGCGCGATGCTGGGCCCGAACAGGAATCCTCGCGCCTCGATGCCGAGCACCGCGTCGATCGGACCCGTCGACCCGGCGAGCTCGACCAGCCCGTCGATGACGGCGGCAAGCGCGTTGGGGTCAGCGAGCAGCGGCGTGATGTCGCGAAACGTCACACCGGGCTCGGGCCAGTCCTCGATCGGACGGACGAGGCGGTCGATCGTCTCGTTCAGGTCGCTCATGTGTCTCTCTCCCCTACCGGGTGACAGCAGGTCTCGTGGGCGGCCGCCCACGAGACCTGCCACCGCTGACTACGAAGCGTTGAGGTCGACCTTGCAGGTCTTCTTCGCGTGCGTCTCGATCGCCTTCGAGGCAGCGGTGACGTCCGAGCTGCTGAGCGAGGCCATCTCCTTCGCGAGGTCCTGGAGCTTCGACTGATCGACGCCTTCGGGCATCTCGCCCTTCTGGATCTTGCCGAGATCCGATGGCGACATGCCGGCGTCCGCGAGCGCCTTCTCGACGGTCGTGACGACGCTGTCGAGCTTCTTCCAGTCGTCCTCGATCTCGCTCGGAGCGTCGTCGGCGAGCTTGTGGAACGTGGCGAACGTTTCGTCGAGGTCGCTGGCGTCGCCTGACGACATACCGCTGTAGGTGCTCTTGGCCTTCTTGAGCTCCTTGCAGTAGTCGCTGCCCTCGCCACCGCCGCCGTCGCCGCCACACGCCCCGAGGGTGCTGGCGAGCAGCACCGCGCTGGCCACTGCCATGGGGATCTTCATGCTGTTCTCCTCAGTGCGAAGTCGTGGGGCTGTCCGCCCGCTGATCAGAGTCCAGCATCGCATGCGACGGGCACCGGCCTAACGCTTGCCGCGCTTGGACCGTGGCTTCCGTGACGGCTGCGTACGCTTCGAGGCGCCCGACGTCACCACCGGACGGCTGACCGGTGCTGCGGCGACCGCGACCGGCTCCTCGGCCAGCTTGGCGCGCCTGGCGAGCACCCGGCCCGCCTGAGCCTTGATGGCCGGCTCCCGCTCCTTGAGCTGCGACACGAAGGGGGTCGCGATGAAGATCGAGGAGTAGGTGCCGGCGAGCATGCCGACGAACAGCGCGAGGGCGAGGTCCTTGAGCGGCCCGGTGCCGAGGATTGCGGCACCCGCGACGAGGAGCGCGCCGACCGGCAGCAGAGCCGCGATCGAGGTGTTGATCGACCTGACCAGCGTCTGGTTGAGCGCCAGGTTGGCCTGCTCGGCGTACGTCTTGGACGTCGACTTGAGGATGCCCTTGGTGTTCTCGCGCACCTTGTCGAACACGACCACCGTGTCGTAGAGCGAGAAGCCCAGGATCGTCAGCAGACCGGTCACGGTTGCCGGGGTGACCTCGAACCCTGACAGCGCATAGACGCCGCCAGTGATCACCAGGTCGTGTGCCAGCGCGACGATGGCGCCCACGGACATGCGCCACTCGCGGAAGTACGCCCAGATGAAGATCACGACGATGACCAGGAAGACGATCAGGCCGGTCAGCGCCTTGGTGGCCACCTGTTTGCCGTAGGTCGGACCGATGAGGTTCTGGCTGACCTCGGTCGCCCCGGCCCTGGTGAGCGACTCGGTGATCTGGGTGGCCTGGTCCTGCGAGAGCGCCCGGGTCTGGATGCGAATGAGGTTGTCGCCGGAGGTCTGCACCGTCGGGTCGCCCGCATCCGGAACGTCGGCGTCCTGGACCGCCTGGACCATCTTGTCGGACGTGGCGGAGTCGGCGACCTGGACCTTGGCCGTGAACTCGACACCGCCCTTGAACTCGACACCGTAGTGGAATCCGCGGAACACGAAAGCCAACGCCGCGACGATCAAGATGGCGACCGAGATCGCGTAGAACAGCTTGCGCCGTCCGACGAAGTCGAACGAGATGCGCCCTTCGTACAGGCTCTGTCCGAATGTGCTGATGCGGCCCATCAGTTGCCCCTTCCCACGGTTCCGGCTTCAGCGGTGCGCGCGATCTCGGAGACCTTGCGACCCGTGATGCCGAGGTGTCCGGCGTCGAGACCCGAGAGCTTGTGGCCCTGCCCGAAGAACTTGGTGCGGGCCAGCACCGAGACCAGGGGTTTGGTGAACAAGAAGACGACGAACACGTCGATCAGCGTCGTGAGGCCAAGCGCGAACGCGAAGCCGCGGACCACGCCGATCGCGAAGATGAACAGCGTCAACGCCGCCAGGATCGACACGGCGTCCGCCGCCAGGATCGTGCTCCGCGCACGGACCCATCCGGCCTCGACCGCGAGGCGCAGCGACTTGCCGTCTCGCACCTCGTCACGGATGCGTTCGAAGAACACGATGAACGAGTCGGCCGTGATGCCGATCGCCACGATGAGTCCGGCGATGCCCGGCAACGTCAGGGTGAAGCCCATGCCCTTGCCGAGCAGCAGCACCATGACATATGTGAGCGCTGCCGCCACGATCAGCGAGCTGATGATCACCAGGCCGAGTCCGCGGTAGTAGAGCAGGCAATAGACCACGACGAGGATCAGACCGATGACACCGGCGAGCAGACCGGCATCCAGCTGCGTGCCGGCGAGGGACGGCCCGATCTCCTCGCTGCCGTTGACACCGAACGTCAGCGGCAGGGCGCCGTACTTGAGCTGGTTGGCCAGGGTCTTGGCCGAGGTCGCGGTGAAGTTGCCCGAGATCTGGGGCTTGCCGTTCGTGAAGTGGGAGTTCGTGGTCGGCGCGCTGATGACCTCGCCGTCGAGCACGATGGAGAACCGGCTGGCCTGATCGTTGCCTGCCTGCGTCTGCGCGTACAGCGCCTCGGTCACGGTGTCGAAGATGTCGGTGCCGCGGCTCTTGAACTGCAGCTCGACGACCCAGTCGACCTGCTGCTGCGGGAGCACCGCGGCCGCAGACTTGACGTCCGTGCCCTGGATCACCGAAGGGCTGAGGATCTGCACCTCGCCGGTCGAGGGATCGCAGCTCACGAGCGGCTTGTCGGCCACGTCATCGACCTGGAGCCCCTTGGAGAGGCACTGGAAGCCCTGGGCCTGGGCCTGGAGCGCCGCGACGCCGTCCTGGTACTCCTTGGGCAGGCTGGTGACGCCGGTCGTCTCGGCCTTGATCATCTGGTCGAGCGTGAGCTTGCTCCAGTCGACCTTGTCGATGATCGCCTGCTGCTTCGCGGTGTCGGTCGCCTTGGTGGCGCTCGCCAGGTTGCCGGCCCACACGAGCCGGAATCGCAGCTGGGCGGTCTTGCCGACCTGGTCGACGATGTTGGCCCGCTTCTCACCGGGAATCTCGATGATGATCTGGTCATCGCCCTGCGTCGTGACCTCGGCCTCGCTCACGCCGGTCGCGTTGACACGCTGGTCGATGATGTCCCTGGCCTGGTCGAGCTTGGCGGGTGTGACGTTGCCTTCGGTCGACTTGGCCTGCAGCGAGATGCGCGTGCCGCCCTCGAGGTCGAGACCCAACCGGGGCTGCCAGACGCTCTCCGCGTCCTTCTTGTTGTTGAGGTCGATCAGTGCGACCAGACCGTAGAGCGCGATGATCGCCGCGAGGAAGAGCACCAGGGTGCGCCTCGGGCGGGGCAGGTTGGTCGCCGCCTTGGTGCCTCTGCTCTTGGGGCTCGTCGCCATCAGTCGTCGGTGCTCGAGCCGGCCTCGGGCGTCTCAGCCTGGGGCGACGCGGGCGGGATGACCTGCGCGACGGCCTGGCGCTTGACGGTGAGGACCGTGTTGGCGGCGACGCGAAGCTCGATGGTCTCGTCGCCGACGGAGACGATGTCGCCGAAGATGCCGCTCGCGATCATGACGCGCGCGCCGGGAGCAAGCTCGCCCTGCACCTTGAGGAACGCCTGCTGGCGAGCCCGCGCGGGGCGGAGCACCAGGAAGAAGAACGCGACGATGATGAGGAAGAGAGGCAGGAGGACGCCCAGGTTTTCCACGGTTGATGCTCCCGTACGAGTTTGGAGTGTCCGCCCCGTGGGCGGAGATGACCGAAGGCCATCGGGAAGTTTAGCCCCTCCGCACCAGCGCCGTGCGCTCGCTCATGCCCGGACTGTCAGCGAGGGTCGTCGTCGAGCGGCAACTGATCCAGCGCGGCCGGGACAGGGAGTCCCAGATGCCGCCAGGCGCCCGGGGTGGCGACGCGTCCCCGTGGCGTGCGAGCCAGGAATCCCAGGCGTACGAGGAAGGGTTCGGCGAGCTCCTCGACGGTCTCGCGCTCCTCGCCGACGGCGACGGCGAGGGTCGACACGCCGACCGGTCCGCCCCCGAAGCTGCGGCACAGAGCGTCCAGGACAGCGCGGTCGAGCCGGTCGAGTCCGAGCTCGTCGACCTCGTAGAGGGCGAGCGCGTCGCGGGCGACGGTGTGGTCGACGACGCCGCCGGCGCGCACCTCGGCGAAGTCGCGGACCCGCCGCAACAGGCGATTGGCGATGCGAGGTGTGCCACGCGACCTGGAGGCGATCTCGCGGCCACCGTCCTCGGTCACCTCGAGCTCGAGAAGGCCGGAGGACCGGTCGACGATGCGGTGCAGCTCCGCCGTGTCGTAGTAGTCGAGCTGCGCCGTGAACCCGAATCGGTCGCGCAACGGGCTCGGCAGCAGCCCGGCCCGGGTCGTCGCCCCCACAACGGTGAACGGTGGGATCTCGAGCGGGATCGCGGTGGCGCCGGGGCCCTTGCCGACAATGACGTCTACGCGGAAGTCCTCCATCGCCATGTAGAGGAGTTCTTCGGCCGGACGCGACATGCGGTGGATCTCGTCGATGAACAGGACGTCGCCCTCGTTGACCCCCGACAGGATCGCCGCGAGGTCGCCTGCGTGCTGGATCGCCGGGCCGCTCGTGATGCGCAACGGCGCGGCGAGCTGGTGGGCGATGATCATCGCGATCGTGGTCTTGCCGAGCCCCGGTGGCCCCGACAGCAGCACGTGGTCGGGGGTACGCCCGCGGGCGACGGCGGCCTCGAGCATCAGCGAGAGCTGCTCGCGTACGCGCTCCTGGCCGATCAGCTCCTCGAGGGTGCGCGGGCGCAGCGCCGCCTCGAAGGCCCGGTCCTCGGGGCCGGCCTCGGCGACGATCGCCTCGAATTCTTCGCGTTCGTCCATCAGCGGGCCTTCGAGAGGGTGCGGAGCGCATCGCGCAGGACGGTCGAGACGTCGGGCGTCGCGCCGGGCTCGATCTCGGCGGCCACGCGCTCGAGCGCGGCATCGGCGTCGCGGGCCGACCAGCCGAGGCCCAGCAGCGCTTCGTGGACCTGGTCACGCCACGCCGGTGCGCCGGTCATGGCGACCGTCGCCACGCCGACGCGGTCCTTGAGCTCGACGACGATGCGCTCGGCGCCCTTGCGCCCGATGCCGGGCACGGACGTCAACGTCGCAAGGTCTCCCTGGCCGATCGCCTGGCGCAGCCGGTCGGGGTCGAGCACCGCAAGCATGGCCTGGGCGACCTTGGGACCGACACCGCTCGCGGTCTGGACGAGCTCGAACATGTCGCGCTCGTCGGTGCTGGCGAAGCCGAAGATCGTCAGCGAGTCCTCACGGACCACCATCGAGGTCGAGAGCTGCACCTCCTGGCCGATGCGCAGCGACGCGATCGTGCCCGGCGTGCACATGACCTGCATGCCGACTCCCCCGACGTCGATGACGGCCGAGGTCAGCGTCACCGCGGCGACGGGCCCGCGTACGTGGGCGATCATCGGGTAACCGTGCCGGAGGCGCGTAGCTGCTGAGTCTCGACTGCGGCCTGGAGACGGGTCTGCGCTCCCCCACGCCAGATGTGGCAGATCGCGAGGGCCAGCGCGTCCGCGGCGTCCGCGGGTGTCGGCGCTGATGTCAGCCGCAGCAGCCGGGTGACCATCTGCGTGACCTGAGCCTTGTCGGCCCGGCCGCTGCCGGTCACCGCCGCCTTGACCTCGCTGGGTGTGTGGAGGTGAACGGGTATGCCGTGGCGTGCCGCGACGACCATCGCGACACCGCTGGCCTGCGCGGTGCCCATGACGGTGCGGACGTTGTGCTGGCTGAACACGCGCTCGACGGCGACCACATCGGGGCGGTGGTCGAGGATGCCCGCCTCGATGGCCTGCTCCAGCTGGTGGAGGCGGCGGGCGATGTCGAGATCGGGCGGGGTGCGGTAGACGCCGACGTGGACCATCGTCAGCGCGCGGCCGACCGAGCCGTCGACGACACCCACGCCGCAACGAGTGAGACCCGGGTCGATCCCCAGGACCCTCATGGGGCGATCACCGTGCATACCGAACGCATGTTCGACAGCCTAGTCGGCGGGACCATCGGCACGATGGCGACTCGCCGGGGCCGAAAACTGTGGACTACTGGACCTGGGCCATGACCTCGTCGGAGGCGTCGAAGTTGGCGAAGACGCTCTGCACGTCGTCACTGTCCTCCAGCGCATCGATCAGGCGCATGACCTTGGTCGCCGCGTCGACATCGACCTCGACCGTCATGGTGGGCACGAACGACGCTTCTGCCGAGTCGTAGTCGAGCCCGGCCTCTTGCAGCGCGGTGCGTACGGCCACCAGGTCTGTCGCCTCGCAGATGACCTCGAACGAGCCGTCGAGGTCGTTGACCTCCTCGGCACCCGCGTCGAGCACGGCCAGCAGGACGTCGTCCTCGTTGGTCGTGCCGCCCTCCTGCTCCGCGGGCACCATGATGACGCCCTTGCGGTGGAACATGTAGGACACCGAGCCCGGGTCGGCCATCGTGCCGCCGTTGCGGGTCATCGCGGTGCGCACCTCCATCGCGGCGCGGTTGCGGTTGTCGGTGAGGCACTCGACCAGCAACGCGACGCCGCCGGGCGCGTAACCCTCATACATGATCGTGATGTAGTCGACCGCGTCGTCGCCGACACCACCGCCGCGCTTGACGGCGCGGTCGATGTGGTCCTTGGGCACCGAGGACTTCTTGGCCTTCTGGATCGCGTCGTAGAGCGTCGGGTTGCCGTCGGGGTCAGGCCCGCCGACACGGGCAGCAACCTCGATGTTCTTGACCATCTTGGCGAACATCTTGCCGCGCTTGGCGTCGACGATGGCCTTCTTGTGCTTGGTCGTCGCCCACTTGGAGTGGCCTGACATGAGGTGCCCTTTCTACGACTGCTTGACGAGGTCGACGAAGTAACGATGGATGCGATCGTCACTCCCGACTTCGGGGTGGAATGAGGTCGCCATCAGGTTGCCTTGCCGAACGGCCACGATTCTACCGGCGGCCTCGCCCGACGGGATCGTCGCAAGGGCCTGCACGCCGGATCCGAGCTGCTCGACCCACGGAGCGCGGATGAACACCGCATGCACCGGCTCGCTGAACCCGTCGAACGCGATGTCGCCCTCGAACGACTCGACCTGGCGGCCGAACGCGTTGCGACGCACCGTGATGTCCAGGCCGCCCAGCGTCTCCTGGCCGACGATGCCGTCCTTGATGCGGTCGGCCAGCATGATCATGCCGGCGCAGGTGCCGAACGCCGGCATGCCACCTCGGATGCGATCCACCAGGGGCTCGAACAGCTCGAACGATCGCGCGAGCTTGTACATCGTGGTCGACTCGCCGCCCGGCAGCACGAGCGCGTCACAGCGATCGAGCTCTTCCGGCCGGCGCACGGTGAAGGCCGGCACGCCGAGGTCGGCCAGGACGCGCAGGTGCTCGCGTACGTCGCCCTGCAGGGCGAAGACGCCGATCGACGGGGAAGCCACCACACGAGCCTACCGGCGCCGTCCGTCGGACGACGGCGACGGCGTGAGAGACGAATCTCCAGGGACGCCGCCGCCGCCGCTCCCTCTCGGATATCCCTCCCGATCGGGTTCGACGGAGGCAAGCATGTCTGGGACGCAGAGCGTCCGTGCAGGGTCATGCTCCCTCTGTTCACACCGCGTCTTGCGAAGCACTCCCATACTTCAACGCGATGATGAACATGGAGCATACGGGGTGGACGCGCGCATGTGCGACTCTTTGCGGCGTGTCACGCGCCGGTGCGCCGAGTGCCCCGCCGTCTCTGTCGCGGGATGAACAGCACGGCCGCCAGGCACGACACGAACACGCCGCCGATGCCGACCGCGAGAAGACCCCGCAGCGGGCTGAAGACATGCCCGAGCAACGGGATCGACATGAAGATGCGCTCGACCTCGGTGACGTCGTACGTCTCGGCGTCAGGAACCGCACTGTCGTCGGCCTGGAGGGTCAGGCGGATGCTGCTGCCGGAGGGCTCGACCCCGACGACGCGGTGCGTCACGCGTGAGCCCCGCCGGTCGGTCACGCTCACGATGTCGCCTTCACCGACGTCACCGGCGGACACCGTCCTCGCGAGTGCCAGGTCGCCCGCAGCGATGGCCGGAGCCATCGAGTCGGAGCCGAAGGCGATCGGCGTCACGCCGAGCAGGGCACCCAGCGCGGCCGCGAGCAGGCAGACGACGCCGAGCGCGGCGCCCAGGTTGAGGAGGGTCGTACGCCAGAAGCCGATGGTCAGCGGTCCGGATCTGGCCTTGCGTCGTCCCACGTACGGCTCCTGCTTCGATCGGGTCTCCCACCCGGCGACGAGCGTACCGTCAGCTCGCGGTGCCGCAGTCCATCGACAGCCCGAGCAGCCCGATCGTGACGGGCTGATTGGCCTCGACCGAGACCCATGCCCCGTTCGGCGACGGGAGCCTGGCCCGGATCCTGATGTTGTACGTCTGGTTGAGCACCGTGCTCAGCAGCCCTGCGGAGAACGCGACGCGTCGCGTCGCCCCTTCATCGACGACCGTGAGCGACTGGCCCGTCTCGGCGAGCGTCGAGGTGTAGTCGAATGCATACGGCGACGACACCTCGGTGAACCGGATGGTTGCGGTCTTCTGGGTAAGACCGGAGACGCTGCACGACGTGATGACGGGCTTGGGCACGGTGTAGGCCGTGAACGTCGTGCCGGTGACGGGGCCGGCATCCGTCCAGAACGCGGCCGACGATGGCGACGCCACCAGCGTCGTGCCGACGACCGCGAACGCGACCGAGCGGGCAGCCACTCGAGACGCGCGGTCCGCCTTGCGCGCTCCCCCACGTCTCGCGGGCGGCGGAACGTCGGCGTCTCCCGGCGGTCGCCTGCGGAACGCCAACACGAGCATCCCGGTGACGTACACGCCCAGCACGAACAGCCCCGCCGGCCCGGAAGCGGCGTCGACGACATAGCCGGCCTTGGGGATGTCGAAGAGCACCCGGTCGGCGCGGGTCACGGTGTAGGTCTCGGCGTCGGGCGACCGGTTGGCATCACCCTTCAGGGTCAGCTGCCTGGCCGCGCCCTGTGAGGCGATGTTGACGACCCGGTGCGTCACCCGGTTGCCGTCGGCGTTGAGCACCGAGACGATGTCACCGCGTCCCAGTGACGAGGCGTCCACGGTCTGCGACACCGCGAGGTCCCCGGTGCCGATCGCCGGCGACATCGAGCCCGAACGGAACACCAGAGGCGTGATGCCGAACGCATAGCCCGCGACGGTCGCCAGGATGCAGACGAGGCCCAGCAGCGCCCCCACGGTCAGCGCGAGCTCCTGGGCGCCATGGACGAACGTGCGCCGCGTCATGAGATGTCCGATGTCCCCGTCGCGGTGAACGTCGCCACCGCGGTCTTGCCCTGCAGGCTGCTCGGCGCGGTGTCGGCGAGCTTGACCTGGAAGCACAGCACTTCGTTGCCACCAAGGGCCGTCAATGCCGACGTCGGACGCTTGGCGAGGATCGACGTCGACGTCGTCGCGGTCAACGGCAGGTCGGTGACCAGGGTGGCCGTGCCGCCGGTGCAGGTGGCGCCGGACTTGGTACCGCCGAGCCGGATCGTCAGCAGCAAACCGTTCGCCCCCGCGGTGCTGAAGTCGGCCGCGTTGGTGCCGGACAGCCCCCCGGTGAGGGTGTACTTCGCCGGGGCCGTGCCGTTGTTCTTGACCGTCAGGACTTCTGCGGACGTGCTGCCCGGCACCATGCCCGTCATGCTCAGCGTCGTCGTGACGTACGAGTCGAGGTTGTTGACCTGCAGGTCGAGCGTGCCGGCGGTGAAGGTCGTGCCGGTGACCGTGACGTCGTCCGTCCAGTACGCGAACGTGCCGACAGCGCCGATGCCGAGCGCGACGCCGAGGCTCAGGAGCGCTCGGACGCGTACGGACGAGAGCCGGCGACGTCGCGTACGACGTGGGGTGCCCCGATGGTCAGGCATGAGCGGCCTCCTTGGATGTCGTCCGTGAGAGCCGGAGGATGCCGGCCGCTGTCAGGGTGAGGCCGAGGAGCAGGACCCAGGCCGGAGGGCCTCCCGTGCCGGGGAGGTCTTCGGCCCCTGGGCCGCTCACGGCAGCGCCCTGCGTGAGCCGGATGCGAAACCGCAGATCGAGCTCCCGGCGCATGGACTGGTTGTCGGCCGCCGGCGAGAACGCCGCGGCGACCTCGACGGGCGTGCCGGCTCCGGACTGGATCGTGACGTCTGAGACCAACCGGTGCGTGCCCGGAGTCGAGACGTCGCGCCATGGGCCACCGCCTCCCTTGGCGGAGATCGTCAGGTCGCCGGTGTCGAGGAACGTGTGGGTCTGGGCGCCGAGCACGTCGACGGAGAGGACGGCCGGGTCGCCGGAGCCGTTGCGGACGTGGAACGTGGCGGTGCGGGTGTCGCCGGGCACCCAACGAATGTCCGGATCGAAGAGCGGGGCTGTCAGGTCCGACGTCCACGCGACGCCGTCGACACTCAGGCCGAGCTCGGGATCGGCGCTGACCGGCATGGCCGGGCCCATGAGGAGCAGCGTCATGAGGAAGACCGGCCATCGGACGATCGTCATTGTGGTGCTCCTTCCTCGATCGGCTTGCGTCGACGGTCCTTCGCCGCACCCAGGAACATCGTGATTGCGTAGACCATCAGCCCGGTCACGACGATGGTCAGCGCGGCCTCGCGCTGCCCGTTCGTGACGACGTTCGTCACCCGGCCGACGTATGGGACCGCGTACCACCGCTTGCCCTTGATCTGGACCGGCATGACGACCTCCTCGTCCCGGACGCTGTTGCTGTCCCCCTGCGTGTGGAAGATGGGACTGCCCGTGGCGTCGTAGCCCTGGGCGACCACGCGGTGCGTGACGACCGCCGACTCCCCTGACTTCAGCTGATAGGTGATGACGTCGCCGACGCCGATCGCGGACACGTCGACCGGCTTGACCACGACGAGCGTGCCCGGAGGCATTCCCGGCTTCATCGAGTCGGTCAGGATCGTGTACGGCGTGGCGTTCGCGAGGCGTGGCAGGACCACCGAGACGGCAAGCACCAGCGCCACGGCGGCGATGACGAACCAGGCGACGACCTGGGTCAACCATCCGTGGATGCTCGCGTGTTCGGCTCGACGTCTCGCCATGGTGGGTCCTCACCCTGCGGTCCCAGACGGGTGCCGGACTGATCCCGAGATCGGCCCGGCACCCGGACTGCGGGTCCGAGGATCAGGTCAGCTCTGAACCTGGGTCAGGGTCACCGTGAGCGCGTCGAGCGTTGCCGTGATGCCCTGGGTGTCGTTTCCGTTGATGATCGGCGCGCCGGTCTCGTCGGTACCGAAGGGAATCGTGACCTGGAACGTCGCGGTGATCGTCTCGCCGCCGTCGGCCGACGTGATGGTGTCGCCGTCGAGCAGCGCGCGGCCCGCCGGATCACCCGTGATCGCGAAGGTGCTGGCGGCCGTCAACGACAGGGACGTCCCTGTTGGGGCCGACGTGTACTCGACAGACGCCGGTGCATCGACCTCGGCTGTCAGGTTGTCGCCGGTGGCTCCCACCGTGAACGTGCACTGTTTGGTGACGACGTCACCCGGGACGAACAGCGCAACGGTGTTGCCTGCACCGGCAGAGCCGGCCGCGTACGTCCACGCCGCATCGCAGGTGCCGTCGGTGAGCGTCAGGGTGCCCGCGGTGATGGAACCGCCGTTGGCGTCCCCGTCGGCCGTCCAGAATGCGAGCGAACCGGCGCCCCCGAGCAGCAGGATTCCGGCCGCTGACGCCGCCAGGGCGCCCTTGGTAGACCTCTTCATGATGTACTCCCTCTCCCATCGCTGCGCACCAGATGCGCAGTCGATCTCCCACGTCGATCATGGGTCGTCCGGAGGGGGCTGAACTGGCGTTTGGTCGAAGATGGCTCCGAGTGACTAGGGCAATCAGGCCTTCGTACCTAGATGAACGCCCAAAGGTCCCGACTCACCCACGCCATGACTCAGCTGAAACGACGAGCGAAGCGAGGCCCCAGCCATGGGCCGAGCGAAGCGAGGCCAGAACTCAGCCGAAACGACGAGCGAAGCGAGGAGAGGGCGTTCCGGCGGAGCCGGACAGCGGCGAGGTACGAGCCGCGAAGGAGCTGCGAGGTACGAGCAGCTCACGCCCTACCAACCGCGTTCAGCCAGCCGGTGCGGCTCGGGGATGTCGTCGACGTTGATGCCGACCATCGCCTCACCCAGACCGCGGGAGACCTTGGCGATCACGTCGGGGTCGTCGAAGAACGTCGTGGCCTTGACGATCGCCTCGGCGCGCTGGGCCGGGTTGCCGGACTTGAAGATGCCCGAGCCGACGAAGACGCCCTCGGCGCCGAGCTGCATCATCATCGCGGCGTCGGCCGGGGTGGCGATACCACCGGCGGTGAACAGCACGACCGGGAGCTTGCCGTTCTCGGCGACTTCCTTGACCAGGTCGTAGGGCGCCTGCAGCTCCTTGGCCGCGACGTACAGCTCGTCCTCGGACAGCGAGCCGAGC
>NZ_JAKFCB010000315.1:0-5926 GCF_036676885.1 Aeromicrobium sp. | reverse complement strand
ACAGCGCCTCGGCGTCAAGCGCTTCGGCGGTCAGCTCGTCAACGCCGGCGAGATCATCGTCCGCCAGCGTGGCACGCACTTCCACCCCGGCACCAACGTCGGCCGTGGCGGCGACGACACGCTCTTCGCTCTTTCCGCAGGTGCGGTGGAGTTCGGTCGTCGTCGTGGACGCAAGGTCGTCAACATCGTCCCCGGCGTGCCGGCGGAATAACACAGCGAACACTCTTCTCGAAGGGGCAGTCCGCAGCTGCGGGCTGCCCCTTCGTCCCATTTGAGGCCCGATCGAGGGCCCACACGAAAGGAGCGGCCGGTGGCTGTCCCCAGCTTCGTCGACAAGGTCACGCTCCACGTCACGGCCGGTTCCGGCGGTGACGGTGTGTCCTCGGTCCACCGCGAGAAGTTCAAGCCGCTCGGCGGTCCTGACGGCGGTAACGGCGGGCACGGTGGCGACGTCATCCTGCGCGTCGCGGCCGACGTGACGACCCTCGTCGACTACCACCACGAGCCGCACCGCAAGGCCACCAACGGCGCCCCCGGCGCCGGCAACAACCGCAGTGGCAGCAACGGTGAGGACCTCCTGCTTCGCGTGCCCGACGGCACCGTCGTCCGCAACGAGCAGGGCGAGGTGCTGGCCGACCTCGTGGGTCCCGGCACCGAGCTGGTCATCGCCGCCGGAGGCCGTGGCGGCCTCGGCAACGCGGCGCTCGCCTCGTCCAAGCGCAAGGCGCCCGGCTTCGCCCTCAAGGGTGAGCCCGGCGACGAGCTGACGTTCACCCTCGAGCTCAAGGTCGTCGCCGACATCGGCTTGGTCGGCTTCCCGAGTGCCGGCAAGTCCAGCCTGATCGCCGCGCTGTCGCGTGCCCGGCCCAAGATCGCCGACTACCCGTTCACGACGCTGGTGCCCAACCTCGGCGTCGTCACTGCCGGCTCGACGACGTTCACCGTCGCCGACGTCCCCGGCCTCATCGAGGGTGCGAGCGAGGGTCGTGGACTGGGCCACGACTTCCTCCGCCACGTCGAGCGCTGCGCCGCGCTCGTCCATGTCATCGACTGCGCGACGGTCGACCCGGGCCGCGACCCGCTGACCGATCTGGACGTCATCGAGCGTGAGCTTGCCGCTTACGGCGGTCTGGAGGACCGACCCCGTCTGGTGGCGCTCAACAAGACCGACGTCCCGGATGCCAAGGAGATCGCCGGATTCGTTCGCGCCGACCTCGAGGCCCGCGGGCTCGACGTGTTCGACGTCTCAGCGGCCAGCCACGCCGGCCTGCGTGAGCTGTCGTTCGCGATGGCCGAGATCGTGGCCTCCCGGCGAGCTGCCGCGCCGGTCGCCGAGGTCACGCGGATCGTCCTGCGGCCCAAGGCCGAGGCGGGCGTGGGCCAGGAGTTCACGATCACCGAGCGGGACGGCCAGTGGATCGTCCGCGGTGACAAGCCCAAGCGTTGGGTGCGCCAGACCGATTTCAGCAACGACGAGGCCGTCGGCTTCCTCGCCGACCGGCTCAACCGCCTGGGCGTAGAGGACGAGCTGCTCAAGCTCGGCGCCAAGGCCGGCGACGACGTCATCATCGGCGACGAGAACGACGCCGTGATGTTCGACTTCGATCCGCAGATCCCGGCCGGCGCCGAGGTGCTCGGACGCCGTGGCGAAGACCTGCGCATCGACCAGTCCGACCGCCGCACCAATGTGCAGCGGCGCGAGGAGCTCGCGGCCCGCAGGGCGTACGAGGCGGAGAAGCGCGAAGCGCGCGAGCAGGGCCGCGACCCCGACCCTTCGACCGGCTCAGGACGAGACTGGAGCTTCCCCGAGGACGATCCCGCCCTCGCCGATGAGACCGCGGATGGTGAGCTCGGCGACGAGGACCCGCGCTGATGAGCCGGATCGTCGTCAAGGTGGGCTCGTCTTCGCTCAGCTCGGCTGAGGGCGGCCTCGACGCAGAGCGTGTCGACACGCTGGTCGATGCCCTGGCCGCCGGCCGGTCACGCGGCGACGAGATCGTCCTCGTCAGCTCCGGAGCCATCGCGGCCGGGCTGGCGCCGCTGTCGCTGCCGCGCCGCCCCCGGGACCTCGCGACCCAGCAGGCCGCTGCGAGCGTCGGCCAAGGAGCGCTGATCGGCCGGTACGCCCAGCGGTTCGCGCACCACGGCCTCGTGGTCGGCCAGGTGCTGCTCACGGCGGACGACGTCACCCGCCGCAGCCACTATCGCAATGCCTATCAGACGTTCGCGCGCCTCCTGGAGCTCGGCGTCGTCCCGATCGTCAACGAGAACGACACGGTGGCGACGAGCGAGATCCGGTTCGGCGACAACGACCGGCTCGCCGCACTCGTGTCCCACCTGGTCCACGCCGACCTGCTCGTGCTGCTGTCGGACGTCGACGGGCTCTACGACGGCGACCCGCGGCGCGAAGGTGCGCTCATCGTCAGGGACGTCCACGGCGAGGCTGACATCGCCGAGCTCGACATCGTCCGCCCGAGCGCCTCGGCGATCGGCACGGGTGGCATGGTCACCAAGATCGAGGCGGCCCGTATCGCGACCGGCGCCGGGATCCCTGTTCTCCTGACCTCGGCCCCGCAGGCCGCGGCCGCGCTGGAGGGCAAGGCGGTCGGCACGACGTTCCATCCCACGGGCCGCCGCCGCCCCACGCGTCTGTTGTGGCTCGCGCACGCGAGCAACACCAAGGGCGGAGTGCATCTCGACGCCGGTGCGGTGCGTGCCCTGACGGCCCGAAACGCGTCGCTTCTCCCGGCCGGCATCACCGGCGTCACCGGGACGTTCGTGGCCGGCGACCCCGTGGACCTGATCGGCCCGGACGACGCCGTGATCGCTCGCGGCATCGTCAACTACGACAGTGCTGAGCTGCCGTCCCTGCTCGGCCGGTCGACACGTGAGCTCGCCGCGGAGCTCGGGGCGGAGTACGAGCGCGAGGTCGTCCACCGCGACGACATGATGATGATCTGACGATGACGACTCCTAGGATTGCCTCATGAAGGAGCAGGTTCACGCCGCAGCACGGCGCGCACGCGTCGCGGCCACGACCCTTGCGGTGACTCCGCGATCGCACAAGGACGCGGCGCTGCACGCCATGGCCGACGCGCTGGTCGCGGGCACCGATGCGATCGTCGCCGCCAACGAGCTCGACGTCGAGACCGCCCGTGCGGGCGGCACGGGTGAGAACGTGATCGACCGGCTGCGCCTCGATCCGGCGCGGGTCGCGGCGTTCGCCGACGGACTCCGCGACATCGCGGCACTGCCCGACCCGGTCGGCGAGGTCGTACGCGGTGCGACGCTGCCCAATGGCCTGCGCATGCAGCAGATCCGGGTGCCGATGGGCGTCATCGGGATGATCTACGAGGGCCGGCCCAATGTGACCGCTGACGCCGCCGGGATCTGCCTCAAGGCCGGCAGCGCAGTGCTGCTGCGCGGCTCGGCGTCGGCTGCACGCTCCAACGCCGCGATCATCGAGATCATGCGCAGCGCGCTCGTCTCCGCGGACCTGCCGGCCGACGCGATCCAGCTGATCCCCGCAGACGACCGGTCCTCGGCGACGCACCTGATGCAGGCCCGCGGCCTGGTCGACCTGGTCATCCCGCGCGGCGGCGCCGGACTGATCCGCGCGGTCGTCGAGGAATCGACCGTCCCCGTCATCGAGACCGGGGTGGGCAACTGCCACGTCTACGTCGACGCCGACGCGGACCTCGACATGGCACTCGACATCGTCCTCAACTCCAAGACCCAACGCACCAGCGTGTGCAACGCTGCCGAGTCGCTGCTGGTGCACAAGGCCGTCGCCGACGCGTTCCTGCCTCGAGTCGTCGAGGCGTTGCAGGACTCGGGCGTGACGATCCACGGCGACGAGTCGTTCTGCGCGGTCCAGTCGGACATCGTGCCGGCGACCGAGGAGGACTACGCCGTCGAGTACCTCTCGCTCGACATCTCGGCCCGCGTCGTCGACTCGATCGACGATGCGATCGAGCACATCCGCACCTACTCCTCAGGGCACACCGAGGCCATCGTGACCTCCTCGCTCGCCGCCGCGTCGCGGTTCACGGCCGGGGTCGACTCCGCTGCCGTCATGGTCAATGCGTCGACCCGCTTCACCGACGGCGGCGAGTTCGGGTTCGGCGCCGAGATCGGCATATCGACGCAGAAGCTGCACGCGCGGGGCCCGATGGGCCTCACCGAGATGACGACCACGACATACGTCGTCACCGGTGACGGACACGTGCGATAGATTGGCGCCATGTTCTCGAACCTCGTGGCGGCCGAAGAGCCCCTTCGCGACATCGGCATCGATCCCTACGCGGTCGGCGGCATCGCCTTGGCGATCCTGATCATCCTGATGCTTGCGCTGCTGTCCTTCGGCAAGGGTCGCGAGCACTCCTGACGGGCATGAGCCTGACCCGCCGCGAGGGCAACGAGCGCCGACGCGTCGGCATCATGGGCGGTACGTTCGACCCGATCCATCACGGCCACCTCGTGGCCGCGAGCGAGGTCCAGTCGTGGTTCGACCTCGACGAGGTCATCTTCGTTCCCACCGGCGAGCCGTGGCAGAAGGCCGAGCGCGAGGTGTCGCCGGCCGAGCACCGCTACCTCATGACGGTCATCGCGACAGCCGCGAACCCACGATTCGAGGTCAGTCGTGTCGACATCGACCGCAGCGGCCCGACCTACACGATCGACACGCTGCGTGAGCTCACGGCGTTGCACCCCGACGCCGACCTCTACTTCATCACCGGCGCCGACGCCATGGCTGCGCTGCTGACCTGGCAGGACCACGAGGAGCTGTTCAAGCTCGCGCACTTCGTGGGCTGTACACGCCCGGGGCACGAGCTGACGGACGCGTCGCTCGAGGGTCTGCCCCGCGAACGCATCACGCTGGTGGAGATTCCCGCCCTGACCATCTCGTCGACGGACTGCCGTCATCGCGTCGAGAGCGGTGAGCCGGTCTGGTACCTCGTGCCCGACGGCGTCGTGCAGTACATCGGCAAGCACGAGCTCTACCGGAAGGCCCCATGACCGCCACCGAACGTGCCGTCGAGCTCACTCAGGCGGCGGCTTCAGCTGCCGAGGACAAGCTCGCGCAGGACATCATCGCCTTCGACGTCTCCGAGCTGCTGGCCATCACCGATGTCTTCCTGCTGTGCTCGGCTTCGAGCCCGCGACAGGTCAGGGCCGTCCAGGACGCGATCGAGGAACGCATGATCGAGCTGGGCGCCAAGGCCGTACGCCGTGAGGGTGAGCGTGAGGGCCGCTGGGTCCTGCTCGACTTCGCCGACATCGTGGTGCACATCCAGCACCAGGACGAGCGCGTGTTCTACGCGCTGGAGCGGCTCTGGAGCGACTGTCCGGTCGTACCGCTGTCATGACCACGCGCCAGGTCATTCTCTGGCGCCACGGACGGACCCAGTGGAATGTCGAGGGACGGGTTCAGGGTCAGAGCGACATCCCGCTCGACGAGGTCGGTGTGGCGCAGGCGAAGGCGGCCGCCTCCCGGCTGGCCACCCTCAGGCCCGACCGCATCGTCAGCTCCGACCTCGTACGGGCCGCCGACACGGCTCGCGCGCTGGCTGACCTGACGGGAGCCGACGTCCAGCTCGACCCGCGCCTGCGCGAGCTCAACTTCGGCGCACGTGAGGGGCTCACCTGGCGCGAGGCGTGGGCGAAGTTCCCCGAGGGCATGAAGGCGTGGGGCGAGGGTGACGAGACCCAGATCCCGGGCAGCGAGACGCATCGCCAGGCGGGGGACCGGTTCGCCGCCGCGTTGCACGACCTGCTCGAAGACGTGCCGCCCGACGGCGTGCTCGTCGTGGTCGCGCACGGAGCCGTCCTGCGGACGGGCGCATGCGCGTTCCTCGACATCCCTGAGCCGCACTGGAGCACATTCGGCGGACTGGGCAACTGTGCGTGGTCGGTGCTCGAGGAG